>CANQCF010000024.1 GCA_947589505.1 uncultured Acetatifactor sp.
ATCAAATGTATTCTTTGGAGGAAGTAAAGAAGGTGGATCCGGAGATCGCCCAGGCGATCGTGGACGAACAGGCGCGCCAGAACAGCCATATTGAACTGATCGCGTCGGAGAACTGGGTCTCCAAGGCCGTCATGGCGGCAATGGGAAGCCCCCTGACCAACAAATATGCGGAGGGCTACCCGGGAAAGAGGTATTACGGCGGCTGCGACTGCGTAGATGTGGTGGAGAACCTGGCTATCGAGAGGGCGAAGAAGCTCTTTGGCTGCGATTATGCGAATGTTCAGCCCCACTCCGGCGCCCAGGCTAATATGGCGGTACAGTTTGCGGTCTGCAAACCCGGGGACACCATCATGGGCATGAACCTGGACCACGGCGGACACCTGACCCACGGTTCGCCCGTCAACATGTCCGGCAAGTACTTCCACATCGTTCCCTACGGCGTGAATGACGAGGGCTTTATCGATTACGATAAGCTCCGGGAGATCGCTCTGGAGGCGAAGCCGAAGATGATCATTGCCGGGGCCTCCGCTTATGCCAGGACCATCGATTTCAAGAAGTTCCGGGAGGTGGCGGATGAAGTCGGGGCCGTGCTGATGGTGGATATGGCACATATCGCCGGCCTGGTTGCCGCCGGGCTTCATCCTTCGCCCATCCCTTATGCGGACGTGGTGACCACTACGACCCATAAGACCCTGAGAGGCCCCAGAGGCGGCATGATTCTCTGCAATCAGGAGGCGGCCGAGAAGTTCAACTTTAACAAGGCGGTCTTCCCCGGTATCCAGGGCGGCCCGCTGATGCACGTGATCGCTGCGAAGGCAGTCTGCTTCCAGGAGGCTCTCTCGGAGGAGTTTAAGACATACCAGAAGAACATCGTGGACAACGCTCAGGCGCTCTGCAAAGGACTGCTCAGCAGGGGAGTGAAGATTGTGTCCGGCGGTACGGACAATCATCTGATGCTGGTGGACCTGACGAATTACGGTCTCACCGGCAAAGCTGTTGAGAAGCTTTTGGATCAGGCCCACATCACCTGCAACAAGAATACCATTCCCAACGATCCCCAGTCGCCTTTCGTGACCAGCGGCATTCGTCTCGGCACTCCCGCTGTCACCAGCAGAGGCATGAATACGGAGGATATGGATAAGATCGCTGAGGCCATCGCCATGGTGATCAAGGGCGGTGAGGAGAAGATCCCCGAGGCGAGAGCCATCGTTCAGACCCTCACAGATAAGTATCCGCTGGACTGACGCTGCAGACGGACAGCCCTCTTTATTGGGACAAATCTTAAAGTTGCACGAAGACCTCCCCGGAGGTCTTCGTTTTTTTGTGGGTTTTCCCCTCTTGCTTTTCTAAAAGGGGTGTGTTAGAATATCTCTCGTTGACACACATTTGTCTTTCTCACGAACACATTCAAGGAGGATCCGGAAGTGCAGGGAAAGGACAGCGGGTATTATGTGGTCCGCAAGAAGGCGGTTCCCGAGGTGCTTCTGAAAGTGGTGGAGGCAAAAAGGCTTGTGGAATCGGAGAAGGCGCCGACGATCCAGGAGGCGGTGGATGCCGTGGGGATCAGCAGGAGTTCCTTCTACAAGTATAAGGACGATATTTTCGAGTTTCACGAGAACGCCAAGGGCACGACGGTGACGCTCACCTTTCAGATGGACGACAAGCCGGGGATCCTGGCGGATGTGCTGAAATATGTGGCGCAGTGCGGGGCAAACATTCTGACGATCCATCAGAGTATCCCCATCGGGGGGATGGCTTCGCTGACGCTGAGCATCCAGATCCTGGAGACTACGGAGGACATCTCCGGCATGCTGGAACAGCTGGAGAGGGCTCCCGGCGTGCATCATGTGAAGATCCTGTCGAAGGAGTGAGGTCAGGAGCCGAGAAGAAGTTTTCTGACAGGGAGGAATGTTCCGGGCCGCTGGGAAGGGCGGCTGGCGGAGCAGAGGTTCCCGGGCCACTGGGAAGGGCGGCTGGCGGAGCAGAGGTTCCCGGGCCGCTGAGACAGGCGTTTGGCGGGAAAGCTTCCCGGGCCGGAAACGGAAGGAACGGCCATTATATGTGCTTTGCCCCACTTTTTTAGATAACGACTGGGCTAAATAGAAAAACGGAGAGGAAAAAGAGTATGATAAAGGTTGCAGTTTTGGGCTATGGCACCGTGGGGAGCGGTGTGGTGGAAGTGATCGAGAAGAATCAGGCGATGGTGAACAAAAAGGCCGGAGAGGAACTGGAGATCGCCTATATCCTGGATCTCCGCGAGTTCCCCGGGGATCCTTATGAGGATAAGGTGGTGCACGATGTGAATGTTATCCTGGAAGATCCGGACGTGAAGATCGTCTGCGAGACCATGGGGGGAGTCGGCGCCGCTTATCAGTTTACAAAGGCGGCGCTGGAGAGGGGAAAAAGCGTCTGCACATCCAATAAGGAGCTGGTTGCAAAGTACGGGCCGGAGCTCTTGCAGACCGCCAGGGAGCACGCCTGCAACTATCTCTTTGAGGCCAGCGTAGGCGGCGGCATCCCCATCATCCGACCTTTGAATTATTCATTGACTGCGGAGAAGATCGAGGCCGTCACCGGTATCCTGAACGGGACGACGAACTATATCCTGACAAAGATGGAGCGGGAGGGCGCGGACTTCGACGACGTGTTGAAAAAAGCCCAGGAAAAGGGATACGCGGAGAGGAACCCTGAGGCGGACGTGGAGGGCCACGACGCCTGTCGGAAGATTGCCATCCTTTCCTCCCTGATGATGGGAAAAAACGTGGACAGTGAAAAGATCAGGACGGAGGGGATCACAAAGATCACACCTGCGGATTTTGAATACGCGAAGGCGTCTGGCCGGACCATCAAGCTGCTTGCCAGGGCGAAGGCATTAGATGAGAACACCCTGCAGGCCATGGTGGCTCCCGCCATGATCAGCAGAGAAAATCCCCTCGCCATGGTGAACGACGTGTTCAACGCGGTTCTGGTGACCGGCAATATGCTGGGAGATTCCATGTATTACGGGAGAGGCGCGGGGAAACTTCCCACTGCCAGCGCCGTGGTTTCCGACGTGATCGACTGTGCAAGACACCAGGGAAAAGTGATCATGTGCTTTTGGGATAAGGAGGAGGCCGTCCTGGCGGACTCTTCAAAGAGTTCTTCTGCATTTTATCTGCGTGCGAAAGACGGAAGCCAGGAGGCGGTAAAGGCGGTGATTCCCGGCGGCAGGATCCTGGAGCTCCCCGGAAGGGACGAGGATTTCGCTTACTTTACACCTGTCCTGGAAGAAGGGGCCTTTGAAAAGATCTGCGAGGGGCTTGGCGACCTGATTCTTGGCAGAATCCGGCTGGATGCATAGACTATTAGTGCAAAATACGAATAGATTGAGGAGAAAATGATATGTCTAAGGTGGTAAAATTCGGCGGCAGCTCCCTTGCGAGCGCGGAACAGTTCCAGAAGGTGGGAAAGATCATTCAGGCGGATCCGGAGAGAAGATATGTGGTTCCTTCCGCGCCGGGCAAGCGGTCTAAGAATGATACCAAGGTGACGGATATGCTGTATGCCTGCTATGACCTGGCGGAAAAGGATCAGGATTTTGGCGCTGTTCTTGACCAGATTAAGGCGCGTTATCAGGAGATCATAGACGGGCTGGGATTGAAGCTCTCCCTGGATAAAGAATTCCAGACCATCCGGCAGCGGTTTTCGGAAAAGGCCGGAAGGGATTACGCCGCGTCCCGGGGAGAATATCTGAATGGCATTGTCATGGCGGACTACCTAGGCTTTGACTTTATTGACGCGGCCACCGTTATCTTCTTCGACGAGGAGGGCAATTTTGACGGGGATACCACGGACAGGATCCTTTCCGAGAAACTTGCAGAGTGCCGGCAGGCTGTGATCCCCGGGTTTTACGGCGCCCTTCCGGACGGCAGGATCAAGACCTTTTCCCGGGGCGGTTCGGACGTCACGGGTTCCATTGTCGCGAAGGCGGCGAAAGTGGACGTATATGAGAACTGGACGGACGTGTCCGGCTTTATGATCGCGGATCCCCGGATCATAGAAAATCCTGCGGGAATTGAGGTCATCACTTACAGGGAGCTCCGGGAGCTGTCCTATATGGGGGCAGGCGTACTCCATGAGGACGCCATCTTCCCGGTCCGGCAGCAGGGCATCCCGATCAACATCCGCAACACCAACGCGCCGGAGGACAACGGCACCTGGATCGTGGGAAGCACCTGCCAGAAGTCCAAGTATGTGATCACCGGCATCGCTGGAAAGAAGGGCTTCTGCGCCATCAATATTGAAAAGGATAAAATGAACTCTGAGATCGGGTTTGGCAGGAGGGTTCTTCAGGCTTTTGAGGAGAATGGAATTTCCTTTGAGCACGTGCCCTCCGGCATCGATACCTTGACGGTGTTCGTCCATCAGGACGAGTTTATGCACAAAGAGCAGAAGGTGGTGTCCGCCATCAACCGTCTGACAAAGCCCGACGCTATCGACATCGAATCGGATCTGGCCCTGATCGCGGTGGTAGGACGGGGCATGAAGTCTACCCGGGGAACTGCCGGACGAATCTTTTCCGCACTGGCCCACGCAAATGTGAATGTGAAGATGATCGACCAGGGGTCTTCGGAGCTTAACATCATTATCGGCGTGGCGAACGAGGATTTTGAGCAGGCAATCAAAGCAATTTACGATATTTTTGTACTGACGAAGCTATAAATACCATAAAGAAGATCCCTCCTACAGTGCAGGAGGGATCTTTTTTGTATTATGAAGAAGACTGAAATACATTCCGTCCGCATGGACAAGGCGTTGCTTTTGGGGTGTTTTTGGAATTATGAAGGGCTGAAATGTCGTCCGCATGGACAAGACGTTACTTTTGGGGTGATTTTGGAATTATGAAGGGCTGAAATGTCGTCCGCATGGACAAGGCGTTGCTTTTGGGGTGTTTTTTCGAATTATGAGGGGCTGAATGTCGTCCGCATGGACAGGGCGCTGCTTTTAGAGTGGTTTATGAATTATGAGAAGGTCTGAAATGTCAGAATAAAACGGCCGACAAATAGAGAAAATGTAAAAAAGTGTAAAATATGGAAATTTTTGTCAGAGAAATTAGAAAATTTGACTTTTTTAGAAAAAATGTGTTGACAAATCGTGAAACATGCGATACAATAAACTCAACAAAAGAAAAGAGCAAGAGATACAAAAGAGGACATACAAAAGACATACAGGTACGAAAGAAAAGCCGACAGGTACACAGAAGATCTGAAAGGTACGAAAGATTTATTACATAAACAGTGGATGAACAGCAGTAGAGATACAAGGGAGAAAGGTAGGTAAAGTACGAAAGACAAAATTACTACCGGGAGGTAAAGTCCAATGGAGAGTATAGTTTGAAGGGAGCGTGTTGACGCTAAATGTCGATACGCTCCCTTTCATTTTGGGCTGATTTATAAAAAGCCGCTTATCGGGCGGGCGCAGGCCTGGATATATGCTATGCTCTGGGTTGAAACAGGTTTTTGACCGACAGACGAGAGGGCGGCTGAAAAAAGGTTTTAAAAGGATAAATTTTATGTATCCAAGAGCGAGAAAGTATGATATGATTTGTTAGGAATATGTTATTATATGCGCTTCGGGATCGAAAGGGCTTGACATAATGACAGTGATGACGGAAGAGAATGTAAGCGGGGAATTCCCCTGTATATAGATGAGGACGAGAGATGGCTGACGAAAAGACAAAGCAGGAAGAACTGGAGGCAAAGAGAGAGGCCAGGAGAAGACGGCGTATCCACAGTCAGGTCCTGGCGTATCTGGCGGTGATAGTAGTTATCGTTTTGGTGGCCGGCGGAGTAGTCTTTGGAGTGAATTACCTTTCAAAGATGGCTGCAGAGAGAGAAGATAACTATCAGCAGCAACAGCAGAGCGCCGTAAATGACCTGCTGCAGACGGAAGAAACCCTGGAGACTCCTGTGGAAACATCGGAAGAAGAGCCGGTGGTGGAGCTGACCTATGAGCAGAAACTGGATCAGATTGTCAATGCAGCTATTGAAGTGATGCCGCTGGAGGATAAAGTTGCGGGACTGTTTCTCGTGACCCCGGAGTCTATTACCGGAGTGGATACCGTGACTCAGGCGGGAGATGCCACCAGGGAAATTCTCGCAAAATATGCTGTGGGCGGTTTAATTTATTCCTCACATAACATGCTGAATGCCGATGGGTTTCGCCAGATGCTGGATTCCACGGAACTCTATAGTAAATACCCTGTTTTCCTCGCCGTTGAGGAGGAGAGTGGAAAGAGCGTGCAGGCGGCAGGCGGAATGTTGGGCGTGGAGACCGAGGATGCAAAAGCGATTGCTGAGTCAGGGGATCCGTCCAGAGCGTATCAGGCGGGTGTGACGATCGGAACTTACCTGAAGGATCTTGGGGTGAATCTGGATCTGGCGCCGGCAGCGGATCTGACTGTGGTTGAGGGCAGTATCATGGAAAATCGCAGTTTTGGAGACAATGCGGAGACAGTTTCGGAGTTTGCCGGCAACATGTTGAAGGGGCTGGAGGAGCAGGGGATTACAAGCTGTGTCAAGCATTTTCCGGGCCTTGGCAGCGTGACGACAGACCCTTCAGATGGGATTGTTGTGACGGAGAGAAAGGAAGAAGAGTTCCGGGCAAACGAATTTCAGGTGTTCCAAAGCCTGATTGACGATGGGGTTTCTATGATCATGGTCAGCAATCTTTCCGCGCCCAGTCTCACCGGGGATAATACCCCCTGCGCTTTGTCGGAAAAGGTTGTCACAGATATCCTGCGCCGGGAGATGAATTACAGGGGTCTGATCATTACGGACGCATTGAGTGAGAAGGCGGTTTCAGATTATTACACTGCGGATGTGGCGGCGATTACCGCGCTGAAGGCGGGGTGCGATATGATATTGATGCCGGAGGATTTTGAACTGGCATATCAGGGAGTGCTGGACGCTGTGGAACAGGGCACGATCTCCGAGGAAAGAATTAACGATGCCCTGCGGAGAGTGTACCGGATCAAATTTGCAGACCGCGTAGAATAAGGGTAAAAGACAATCGAACCTCCAAACCCCGGCGGAAAACGAAAACCAAGAGAAATCAAAGCGCGAGACGGCGCACGGTGTCCGGGGGACACCGGCCCTGCGCGGACCGGAGCGAAGCGGAGACAATCGAACCTCCAAACCCCGGCGGAAAACGAAAACCAAGAGGAATCAAAGCGCGAGACGGCGCACGGTGTCCGGGGGACACCGGCCCTGCGCGGACCGGAGCGAAGCGGAGACAATCGAACCTCCAAACCCCGGCGGAAAACGAAAACCAAGAGAAATCAGAGCGCGAGACGGCGCACGGTGTCCGGGGGACACCGGCCCTGCGCGGACCGGAGCGAAGCGGAGACAATCGAACCTTCGAGCCCCGGCGGGGCTCGAATAAAACAAAGGAGACATCCTTTGGATGCCTCCTTTGTTTTATCAGAGCGCGAGACGGGAATCGAACCCGCGACCCCCTCCTTGGCAAGGAGGTGCTCCACCGCTGAGCCACTCGCGCATGTCACAACTGACAAATGCTAATATACTATATCTTTTCTGAATTGTCAATAATAAATTTTTAATTTGGAAAAAAAATAGAGCGGCGGCTGGCTGAACTGTTACAAATAATCAACAAGGAGGATGGCATATGAGACTGGAATTTATCGGGGCGGACCACGAGGTGACGGGAAGCTGTCACTATCTGGAGGCCGCCGGGAAGCACATGCTGGTGGACTATGGAATGGAGCAGGGGGTGAATGTGTTTGAAAATGCGGAGCTTCCGGTCCAGGAGGCTATGATCGACTACGTCTTTCTGACCCACGCCCATGTGGATCATTCCGGACTTCTGCCTCTTCTCTACGCAAAGGGTTTCCGGGGGCAGGTCTATACGACGGACGCCACCGCGGATCTGTGCAGCATCATGCTCCGCGACTGTGCGCACATCCAGATGATGGAGGCGGAGTGGAAAAACCGGAAGGCCAAGCGGAGTTCCAGCGTTGCGTCCGTGGAGCCGCTTTACACCATGGAGGATGCGGAAGGGGTGATCAACCGCATTGTGCCCTGCCATTATGATCAGGAGATCCAGGTCTGCGAGGGCGTGAAGATCCGCTTTACCGACGTAGGGCATCTTCTGGGCTCCGCCAGCATTGAAGTCTGGCTCACGGAGGATGGAAGGACAAAGAAGATTGTGTTCTCCGGGGATATCGGCAATAAGAACCAGCCCCTCTTAAGGGATCCCTCCTACACAAAAGAGGCGGATTACGTGGTCATGGAGTCCACTTACGGCGACCGGCTGCACTCCCAGGAGCGCCCGGATTATGTGAGGGAGCTGGCGCAGATCCTCCAGGAGACCTTTGACCGGGGCGGAAATGTGGTGATTCCTTCTTTTGCCGTGGGCCGTACCCAGGAGATGCTGTACTTCCTGCGCAAGATAAAGGTGGATAAATTAGTCCAGGGCCACGACGGGTTCCAGGTCTTTGTGGATTCCCCCCTTGCGGTGGAGGCCACGGGAATCTTTCAGGAGAACCGCTGGGAGTGTTTTGACGAAGAAGCCCTGGAACTGGTGAGGGCGAAGATCAATCCCATCTCCTTTGCGGGGCTGAAGCTCTCCATTACCAGCGAGGAGTCCAAGGCCATCAATTTCGACGAGAAACCGAAGGTCATTCTCTCGGCCTCCGGCATGTGCGACGCGGGCCGGATACGCCACCACTTAAAGCACAATCTCTGGAGACCCGAGTGTACGATTCTTTTCGTCGGGTACCAGTCCGTGGGCACGCTGGGACGGAGCCTGATTGAGGGTGCCCAGGAGGTAAAACTTTTTGGAGAACCCATTCAGGTGAAGGCGAAGATCCGTCAGCTCTCCGGGATCAGCGGACACGCAGACAAAAACGGCCTGATTGAGTGGATCAGCGCCTTTGAGGAAAAGCCGAAGAAGGTGTTCGTAGTGCACGGCGAGGACCGGGTGTGCATGACCTTTGCGGAATGTCTGAAGATGGAGTACGGCCAGAGGGCCTATGCCCCTTACAGCGGCACGGTGTTTAATCTGCTCAGCAATGAGTTTGAGTATGAGGGCCAGCCCATTCCCGTCAAGAAGAAGGCGAAACCTGCCAGCGGCGTATTTGCAAGGCTCCTGGCTGCAGGACAGCGCCTGATGGCCCTGATCGGCCGCAGCGACGGGCTGGCAAACAAGGATATGGCGAAGTTTGCGGATCAGATCAACTCCCTCTGTGACAAGTGGGAGTGAAGTGTGAAAGAAGGAAAGCAGAAGCATGAATTTTATTGTGGCGGCGGACAACAATTGGGCTATCGGCAGTCATAACAGGCTGCTTGTGAAGATCCCGAACGATATGAAACGTTTCCGGGAGGAGACGGTGGGAAAAGTGGTGGTGTTGGGGCGGAAGACGCTGGAAACCTTTCCCCAGGGCCAGCCCCTGCAGGACCGGACGAATATCGTCCTCTCCGCGAATCCCCGATGCAGCGTGAAGGGCGCAAAGGTGGTTCACTCCCTGGAGGAGCTTCTGGAGGAGTTGAAGCAGTACAGGGACGAGGATATCTATATCATAGGGGGCGAAAGTCTCTACCGCCAGATGCTTCCCTACTGCAATGTGGCCCATGTCACGAAGATCGACCGGGAGTACGAGGCGGACGCCTATTTTCCGAATCTGGACGAAGATCCGGAGTGGGAGATCACGGCCTGCAGCGAGGAACAGACTTATTTTGATATCGCCTATGAGTTCTTAAAATATGAGAGAAAGTCCTGAAATGGTTTTTATGCGGTTCCGGATACAGGTGCATAAAAATCATATCAGGAAAACTGGGTGGAGATTCGAATCATGAGAACCGCCGGCTGAAGGGAAAGCATCAGCCGGCGGTTTTTTTGACTTTCGCGTATAGTTCTTTTCTCAGACCTGGATCTGTCCTTGACTGTTTGGGCGGGGAATGATGACGGATCAGACTGTGGATAGGCTTTTTAGGATACCCTGAAAATAGATGTTTGGAATTGACTCACAATCGGTTCACAATCGATTCAAATTGAGTTGACACGATTGAACTGATTCGATATAATGAGTATATCAATGAAAGAGGAAGGAGAGGTATCGGGATGCTTTTTCGGGAGAGTGAGACGGTTGAACTGAAGGAAATTGTTGTAGATGAGATCAAAAAGGAAATTGTAGCGTTTGCGAACTGTGACGGCGGTAAACTGTATATAGGCGTGCGGGACGACGGTACAGTGGCCGGAGTTGATGACGCCGACGGCGTATCTCTGCGGATCAGCAATATGGTCAGGGATGCGATCCGGCCGGATATAACGATGTTCCTGCATTATAGGACTATCGAGGAAGAGGGGAAGGAGATCGTCGAAGTGGAAATCCAGCGCGGAACGGACCGCCCGTATTATCTTGCAAAACAGGGGATGCGTCCGGAGGGAGTATATGTCCGGCAGGGGTATTCCGCTGTCCCCGCCACGGACACGGCGATCCGCCGCATGATTAAGGAGACGGACGGAGACCGCTTTGAGGCCATGCGCTGCCTGAATCAAGATCTGACATTCGAAGCTGTGGAGAAGGAATTTGCGCTTCGAAAGATAGAATTTGGCCCTCAGCAAATGCGGACTCTGAAACTGATCGACCGGGATAACCTTTACACGAATCTGGGGCAGCTTCTTTCTGATCAATGCGTCCACACGATCAAGGCCGCTGTCTTTCAGGGAACGGATCAGACGGTTTTTAAGGACCGCCGGGAGTTTACCGGATCGCTGATGCGGCAGATGAACGAAGCGTATGACTTTATCGATTTTCACAACCAGACCCGCGCGACCATAGAAAAGCTGCTGCGGATAGACGTCCGGGACTACCCGGAGATCGCGGTCAGGGAGGCGCTTTTGAACCTGCTGGTCCACCGGGATTATTCCTTCAGCTCCAGCGCGCTTGTCAGTATCTATTCGGACCGGATCGAATTTGTGTCCATCGGCGGACTGGTGCCGGGGATCGACCGGGAAGATATCCTGGTAGGGATTTCCGTGTGCAGAAATCAGGAGCTTGCGAATGTATTTTACAGGCTGCACTTAATAGAAGCCTACGGCACCGGGATCAGCAAGATCATGAAGGCATATGAAGGTTCAGCGAAAAGGCCTGTGATAGAGACTACAAAAAACGCCTTTAAGATCATACTGCCGAACAGCAACGCAGAACAGGAGAGGAAACAGGAGCTGTATTTCCTGGCGGAACCATCGGTGTATTATAAGGCAGGGCCCGGAAAGCCTTTTGGCAGGGAGGAAGAAAAGGTACTGGAGTACGCCCGCGCTCACGGGGCCGTCACAAGAAGCGATGTGGTCGGACTGCTGGAGGTGAGTATCTCCACCGCCGCCAGAGTGCTCAAAAGGCTGGTGCAGAGCGGCCTGTTAGAGCAAAACGGAAGGGCAAGGAACACCTATTATACGATCAGATTTTGAAAAATCCCCCTGCGTAAGGGCTTGCTTGTTACGCTGCGTAATGAAGTAATGTGAGGGTGAAAGGAGGCCAAAGCTATGTCGAAGTACACGACTGGAGAAATTGCGAAGTTCTGCGGCGTATCCGTCCGGACGGTGCAGTATTACGATACCCGCGGCATCCTGATGCCCAGCGAACTGACCGAAGGCGGCAGGCGGCTTTATTCGGAAGACGATCTCAGACGAATGAAGATCATCTGCTTTCTTCGCGATGCCGGTATCTCCATCAACAGCATAGGAGAGCTTTTGGCCGGTGAGGATCCCGGAAGCGTCATCTCTGTCCTTTTGGACCAGCAGGAACAGGCGCTTGCCGGGGAGATCAAGGAACGGCAGGCAAAGCTCGATCTGCTGAGCGGGATCAGGCGGGAACTGAAAGGCGTGGAAAATTTCTCCATCGAATCCATCGGTGACATAGCATATGCAATGGAGAATAAAAAGGAAATGAGACGCCTGCATGGTATTTTGCTGCTCACGGGAATTCCCATCAATATTTTTCAATGGATATCGATCATCCTCTGGATTGCTGCGGGAATCTGGCAGTTGTTTGTCCTCTATGCCCTGCTGGCCATTCCCTATGGGGTCTGGGTAACAAGGTACTACTATGCAAGGACCGTCTACATCTGTCCACAGTGCCATGGGGTATTTAAGCCCAATTTCAAGGAATTCTTTTGGTCAAGGCATACCCCGACCTTAAGGAAGCTTACCTGTACCTGCTGCGGAAAGAAGGGCTTTTGTGTGGAGACATACGGAATGGAGGTCAAAAATGGATAAGATCAGAGAACTGCTTCCCTTTATCATACCGCTGGCAATCGCTGAATTTGCCCTTCTGGGATATACGCTGCACCATATTCTGACCCACAAGAATTATAAGAGGGGGAATCGCACTTTATGGCTTGTTGTGGTGATCGTCGGCATGGAGTTTATCGGTCCGGTTTTATACTTCCTGCTTGGAAAAGAGGATGTCTGACATGGATGTGCTGAAGATACAAAATCTGGAAAAGCGCTTTGGCGGGAAAGAAGTGCTCTGCGGACTGGACCTGTCCGTGCCGGAGCACAGCATATTTGGCTTTATCGGCAGGAACGGCGCAGGGAAAACCACTACAATGAAGGCGGTTCTTGGACTGCTGAAACCGGATGGCGGGCAGATCTATGTCATGAATGAAAAGGTGCGCTTCGGCCAGACCCCTACAAACCGGTATATCGGTTATCTGCCCGATGTGCCGGAATTTTATTCCTATATGACGCCGCCAGAATACCTGCATTTCTGCGGGAAGATAAGCGGGATGGATCGATCCGATATTGCTCTTAGAAGCAAAGAGCTGTTAGAACTGGTCGGTCTTGGGCAGGAGCGCCGCCGCATAAAGGGCTTTTCCCGGGGCATGAAACAGCGCCTGGGAATAGCGCAGGCGCTGCTGAACCGTCCGAAGCTTTTGATCTGTGACGAGCCAACATCGGCGCTTGATCCTGCCGGCCGCAAGGAAATACTGGATATACTCCTTGCGGCAAAGGAACAGACTACGATACTTTTTTCCACGCATATACTTTCCGACGTGGAGCGCATCTGTACGGAAGCGGCGTTTCTGAAAGAGGGGAGGGCCGCCGTGCAGGGGACGATCCCGGAGCTGAAAAATATGCGGCGGTCCGATGAATTTATCATTGAAACAGCACAAAAAGAAGCTGCCGACGGACTTGTAAAAATGTTTGTCGATCTCAGGGCCGACGGGAGCAATCCTCTTACTGTGCATGGCAGCGGGGAGCGCTTCTTTGCCGTCATGAGATATGTTGCGGAAAACAGAATCCCGGTGCAGCGGATCGAGCGGATAGAGCCGACGTTGGAATCGCTTTTCCTGGAGGTGACGAAATGAAGGCGCTGCTTGCTTTTTGGCAAAAGGAATGTATGGAGATCACCCGGACGGGTAAACTCATTATTCTCCTGCTGATATTTGTGCTGTTTGGCATCATGAACCCTGCTGTGGCAAAACTGACGCCGTGGATGCTGGAAATGCTCTCGGAACAGCTGGCGGAAAGCGGATTCGCCGTCCTGGATGTTACGGTGGACGCCATGACTTCGTGGACACAGTTTTATAAGAACATTCCCCTGGCCCTGATCGCCTATGTGCTGATCTTCAGCGACAGTTTTACCGGGGAATACCGATCCGGGACTTTATTGCTTGCGCTGACAAAGGGGTTGCCCGGATACAAAGTCGTACTGGCAAAGACGACGATGCTTTTAGCCCTCTGGACACTGGGCTATGGACTCTGCTTTTCTATCACCTGGGGATACAACGCTTACTTCTGGGACAACGGCATCGCGGAGCATCTGCTGCAGTCGGCAGTCCTGTGGTGGCTGTTCGGCGTGTGGGTGATATGCCTGCTGGTGCTTTTTTCGGCACTGCTGCAAAATAACACGGGTGTTGTCCTGTGTACCGGCGGGACCGTGCTGCTCCTGTATGTATTGAGCGCCATACCGAAAGTCAAGGCCTATTTGCCGGTGCTGCTGATGAACAGCGGTTCCCTGCTGTCCGGCGCTGCGGAGACAGACGCGTATGGAAGGGCGGCCCTGGCCGCCGTGGCCTCCGTTGTGGTATCAGTGACCGCCGGTATTCTGATCATGAATAAAAAACAGATGTAGATGAGACAGACGCGCCCCCGGCAGGGGGCGTTTTCTCTATGTTTTTTTCCGGAAAAAGGGACAGTAACACATTTTGAACTCGCTGAACGGAACTATTGACTTTTCGCGGAAAAAGTATGATAATGAATAACAAAAATGAGCGTGTATCGCCCGATATTTTCAGAAAAAGCGAAAAGAGGTAGATCACATGGAGAAGAAAAATATCGATTGGGGCAACCTGGGGTTTGGATACATTCAGACGGATTACCGCTATGTGTCCAATTACAAGGACGGCGCGTGGGACGACGGAGCGATCGTCACCGACGCCAACATCGTGCTGAACGAGTGCGCGGGCGTTCTACAGTACGCGCAGACCGTATTTGAGGGCCTGAAGGCTTACAGCACGGACGGCGGACATATCGTGACCTTCCGCCCGGATCTGAACGCGGCGCGCCTGGAGGCTTCCGCAAAGAGGCTGGAGATGCCCGTGTTCCCTCAGGATCGTTTTATCGACGCGGTGGAGAAGGTCGTTGCGGCAAATGAGGCTTTTGTTCCCCCTTACGGCAGCGGAGCGACCCTGTATATCCGCCCTTATATGTTCGGCAGCAATTCTGTGATCGGCGTAAAGCCTGCGGATGAGTATCAGTTCCGCATCTTCTGTACGCCGGTGGGCCCTTACTTCAAGGGCGGCGTGAAGCCCCTTACCATCCGCGTCAGCGATTTCGACCGGGCGGCTCCTCACGGCACCGGCCATATCAAGGCGGGCCTGAACTATGCCATGAGCCTCCATGCCATCGTGAGCGCCCATGAAGAGGGCTATGACGAGAATATGTATCTGGATCCCGCGACCCGCACGAAAGTGGAGGAGACCGGTGGCGCAAACTTCCTGTTTGTGACGAAGGACGGCAAGATCGTGACGCCGAAGTCCGACAGCATCCTGCCCTCCATCACCCGCCGTTCGCTGGTACATGTGGCGAAAGAATACCTGGGTCTTGAGGTGGAGGAGAGAGAGGTCTTCCTCTCCGAGGTCCCGGATATGGCGGAGTGCGGTCTCTGTGGCACCGCGGCGGTCATCTCCCCCGTTGGAAAGATCGTGGATCACGGCAAGGAGATCTGCCTGCCCAGCGGCATGACCGAGATGGGGCCTGTCACCAAGAAGCTGTACGACACTCTGACCGGTATCCAGATGGGCCGAATCGAGGCTCCCGAGGGCTGGATCCATGTGATCAAATAAAGAATTGTCTGAGTAATTGTATGAGAAAAAGAAACTGTGAAGCGGCGGGAATCTGACCACCGCTTTCCAGACAGAGGGCGCGGGCTGAACGGTTATATTTCAGTCTGCGCTTTTCTAAAATGTTTGCCTTTCTGCACTTTTTGAGATACAATAAGACCGTAACCAGGCAGCAGGCCGTTTGCCCTCGGAAAGACGTTTTTTTGCCCGGGAAAAGGCAGGCGGCGGAACAGGCATCCGGCGGACAGCAGTGTGTCTTTTTCAGGCAGCGCACCGGAATGGAAGGGAGAAAAAATATGGCGAATCCGATCTTACCGCTTTGGGAGTGCATACCGGACGGGGAACCCCGTCAGTTCGGGGACAGGGTGTACCTTTACGGTTCCCACGACAGATACGGCTATCATGATTTTTGCGACTATAAACTGAAGGTGTGGAGTGCCTCCGTGGACGATCTGGAGCACTGGACCTGCCACGGGCACTGTTTTCACACGGCGCCGGACACGGACCATCCTTCCAGCGTGCCCCACACGGACCATCCGCTCTACGCGCCGGATGTCGTGGAGAAAGACGGGAAATACTATCTCTACACTTATATTGTGGGGGCAAAGGGCTGCGTCAGCGTGAGCGATAAGCCGGAGGGACCCTTTACGTTTCTCTCCACTTACGACTATGCTCCTGAGGATGCCGGAGACGACGGCATTTACAACGATCCCGGCGTATTGGTGGACGACGACGGGCGGGTCTATGTCTATTACGGTTTCACATATTCCCACATGAATGAGCTGGATCCGAAGACCATGTACGGCGTGATCCCGGGGAGCCTGAAGAGCCATGTGATCGACGACCGGGAGGAAGTTCCGGAGGAGAGGCGGTTTTTTGAGGCAAGCTCTCCGAGAAAGATCGGGGACACCTATTACCTGATCTATTCTCCCAGGAAGGGCAGCCGCCTGGCGTACGCCACGTCGGATTCCCCCACGGGCCCTTTCACTTACCGGGGCTATATCATCGACAACGGCGTGGACTACCCCGCGGGGAACGATCACGGCTCCCTCTGCAAGATAAAGGACCAGTGGTATATCTTTTATCACCGGATGACCAACAATTCCATCACATCCCGCCGGGCTTGCGTGGAGAAAGTACAGATCCTGCCGGACGGCAGCATCCCGCCCGTGGAGATGACATCCTTAGGATTTTCGGAGTATCTGTCGCCCTATGAACCCGTGAAGGCGGAGCTGGCCTGTGTATTGAAGGGCGGCTGTTTTGTCACGGAGAAGGATCTGTTCACCAGGGTCGTGACCCGGATCACGGACGGCTGCGTCCTGGGCTACAAGTATTTTGAGTTCGGCGAGGACGACGCTACGAAGACCATGGAGCTTGCGGTGAAGGTCCGCGGCATGGGCTGCACCGGAAGGCTGCACGTCCTTTTGGACGACCCGGAGAAGGGACAGGAGATCGGAACGGTGGAGATTGGCCTGGGAGACGGTGTCTGCCGGGGGAGAGTGTCCAATGTCACGGGAAGACACGCCCTGTATTTCCGGGCGGAGCTGGGCGTGGAACCGGATAATTGGATGCGCGGCTTTTTCGAGGGCAGGGTGATCTGCGAGATGGAGGAGTTTGTGTTCCTGAAGTGAGGAAATGCCGCGCTTATGCCTTTTGCGGCACTTTGAACTTATCTTTGCAAAGAAAAATGTGTTTTCTCAGCCACAATTGACGAGGAAAAATTTGCACAGGCAAGGGTTCATTCCTTGCGTATGCCAGCTAAATGTGAAATATTTCTTGCTGGAAAGGGATTGAACAAAGAGCTTAAGGAAAGGGGCCTAAGGAAAAGAGATAAAGGAAAAGGGAAAAGAGATTAAGAAAAAAATAAGAGAAAAAATTAAGAATAAAGGAAAAGGAATTAAGGAAAAGGGATTGAGGAAAAAGGATTGAGAAAGACAATGACCGGCTGGATTGTATCCGCGGGAAGCGGGTGGAGGAAAAACAAAAAAAACAGAGGAACAACAGGCCTCCGGGACAGGTTCCTGACACGGTTTCTGGCGGTTTTTTGCGCGTTGAGCCTCTCCGCGCTCTGCGGCTGCGGGGACGGGGAGGGTTCCAAGGTGGTGTTTACCGCCGGGCTGGAAAAAGATGAGATATTCCGAATCGGAGACGAGATCTGTCGGACGCCGGAGATGATGGTTTATCTCACGACCACACAGGAACAGTACGAGAGCGTGTACGGCGAAAAGATCTGGAACACTGCTCTGGACGGCGTGACCCTGGAGGAGAGCGTGAAAGAGATCGTGCTGGAAAAGGTGGCTCAGATCAAAACCATGAATCTTCTCGGCAAGGAGCGGGGCCTGGAGCTGGACGATACGGACAAGGCCCGTGCAAAGGCGGCGGCAAAGGAATATATGGCGGGACTCACCGAAGCGCAGGCGGAAAGCCTGGGCATCACGGAGGAGATCACGGCGGAACTGTATGAGGAATATGCCATGGCAAATAAGGTGTATCAGGACATCATACAGGACGTGAATCCGGAGATCAGCGACGACGAGGCCAGGATCATCACCGTGCAGCACATTCTGATCCGCACTTACAACAGGGATCCGGACGGAAACCGTGTGGAATTTCTGACTGCCGAAAAACAGGCGGCCTACGAGGAAGCTAGCGATGTCCGAGACCAGGCGGTAGCGGGGGAAAAGACTTTTGAGGAACTGGCGTCCCGTTACAGCCAGGACAGCACTCTGACCTATTCCTTTGGAAAGGGGGAGATGGATCCCGCCTTTGAGGAGGCGGCGTTTCGTCTGGAGACGGACGAGATCAGCCCGGTGGTGGAGAGCGACAGCGGCTACCACATCATTAAGTGTATCAGTTCTCAGAACCCGGAGGAGACTGCCGCGAATAAGGTCAAGCTCCTGGAGGAAAGGCGGAATGAGGCTTTTGGGGAGGAATATGAAGCCTTTTTAAGCAGCCAGGCTAGAAAGCTGAACCAGGAAGCCTGGGACGGGATCGGACTGGTTTTGGACGGCACGGCGCCGAATGTGGATTTTTTTGCAATTTACGAAAAACATTTCGGAGAGTAAGACATTTTACGTGCAAAGTATTGCTATTTTCGTGCAAAAAGAATATACTATAATCATCAGCAGGAAAGGGGTTGATGATATGGCTGGCACTACAACGAATATCAGTATCCGTATGGACACCGATCTGAAGGCACAGGCGGACGCCCTCTTTGCAGAGCTGGGCATGAACCTGTCCACTGCTTTTAACATTTTTGTCCGTCAGTCGCTTCGCGAGGGCCGGATTCCCTTTGATATTTCTCTGAACACGCCCAACAAAGAAACGATTGCCGCCATGCTGGAAGCGGAAAAGATTGCAAAAGACCCGTCTGTGAAAGGATACACCGACCTCGACGAGTTGTTTGCTGACTTGAAAAAATGAGAAAGACAAAGTATACAGTCAAACTCACCACACAATTCAAAAAAGACTACAAGCTGGCAATGAAACGCGGTTTAAAAATCAGTCTGCTGGAGGAGGTTGTTGGGACCCTGGCTATGGGAGAAATATTGCCGGATAAGAATAAAGACCATCCTCTGGCCGGAAACTGGGCAGGACACAGAGAATGTCATATCCAGCCGGATTGGTTATTGGTCTACCGCATTGAGGACGATGTGCTGGTGCTGACGCTGGCCCGCACAGGGACACACAGCAATTTGTTTGGGAAATAATTTGTTGCCGTATGGGAAAAGAATCTCATACGGCGATTTTATATATTTTTTAGAAATAATTTATAGAATTATTAGCGCTCACTTTAAATGAGTGCTAATTTTCTCTTGACTTTTTTTCTTATTGGGACTAAACTCTGAATATGAGGTTTTCAGAGGGGCGGTCCGATCTGTGACAGACGCGCCCGAGAGAAGAAAGAAAAGAGGTTATGTGAGAATGGCAGCGAAAAGCGGTAGTTTATCCATCAACAGTGAAAACATTTTTCCGATCATCAAGAAATGGCTTTATTCCGACCACGATATCTTTTACAGGGAGCTGATCTCCAACGGATGCGACGCGGTGACGAAGCTCAAGAAACTGGATATGATGGGCGAGTACAGTCTGCCCGAGGGCTTTAAGCCGAGGATTGACGTGATCGTGGATCCGGAGAAGAAGACCCTGACTTTTAAGGACAACGGTCTCGGCATGACGGCGGATGAGGTGGAGGAGTATATCAACCAGATCGCCTTTTCCGGCGCGACGGACTTTATCGAGAAGTATAAGGACAAGAGCAGTTCCGATCAGATCATCGGTCATTTCGGACTGGGCTTCTATTCCGCGTTCATGGTGGCTGACGAGGTGCACATCGACACCCTCTCCTATAAGCAGGACGCAAAGCCCGTTCACTGGGAGTGCGACGGCGGAACGGAATTCCACATGGAGGAGGGAACCCGGTCGGAGGTCGGAACGACGATCACGCTGTTCCTGAACGAGGACTGCCTGGAGTTCTGCAATGAATACAAGGCTCGGGAAGTGGTAAAGAAGTACTGTTCCTTCATGCCTACGGAGATCTACCTCTCCAAGGCGGACACGAAGGAGACTCAGATCGTGAAGGAGAGCGAGCTGCTTCCCGACGATCAGGTGATCGAGGAGATCCAGCCGGAGAAAAAGGAAGAGGAAAAGAAAGAGGACAAGGAAGAAGAGGCAAAGGAGCCGGAGGAAAAGAAGTTTAAGATCCGGAAGCGCCCCGAGCTGATGAACGAGACCCAGCCCCTCTGGACGAAGCATCCTAACGACTGCACGAAGGAGCAGTATCAGGAGTTTTACCGCAAGGTGTTCCAGGACTACAAGGAGCCCCTGTTCTGGATCCACCTGAACATGGATTATCCCTTTAACTTAAAGGGTATCCTCTACTTCCCGAAGATTAATATGGAGTATGAGTCCATCGAGGGGACCATCAAGCTCTACAACAACCAGGTGTTCATCGCGGACAACATCAAGGAAGTGATCCCGGAGTTTCTGCTTCTGTTAAAGGGCGTCATTGACTGCCCGGACCTGCCCCTGAACGTGTCCAGGAGCGCGCTGCAAAACGACGGGTTTGTAAAGAAAATTGCAGAGTATATTACAAAGAAAGTGGCGGACAAGCTGGCCGGCATGTGCAAGACCGAGAAGGAGGAGTACGACAAGTACTGGGACGACATCAGCCCCTTCATCAAGTTCGGCTGCCTGAAGGATGACAAGTTCTGTGAGAAGATGAACGACTATATCCTCTTTAAGAACCTGGACGGAAAATATCTCACCCTGCCGGAGTGCCTTGAAGTGAAGCCCACAGATCCGGATGAGAAAGAAGAAGCTGCAGCCGCGGATGCGGACGGTGCAGAGGCAAAGGAAGCGGGGAGCGCCACCGACGAGAACGGCGAGAAGGTGGAGGCCGAGATTGTGGAGGAGCCCGCGGAGAATGACACAGACGCGGAGGAAGAGACGGATCAGGAGCCCGAGAAGAAGGAAAAGATCGTATATTATGTCACCGACGAACAGCAGCAGAGCCAGTACATCAACATGTTTAAGGCCGCTAAGATGGACGCCGTGTTCCTGACCCACAATATCGACCAGCCCTTTATCTCCCAGCTGGAGAGCAAGAACGAGGGCGTGAAGTTCCTGCGCATCGACGCGGACGTCACTGACGCCATGAAAGCAAAGACCTCCAAGAAAGCGGAGAAAGAGCTGGAAGAGCAGAGCGAGGCCCTTGGAAAGCTGATCAAAAAAGTTCTGAAGAAAGATAAGCTTGCCGTCAAAGTGGAGAAGCTGAAAAACAAAAAGATCTCCTCTGTGCTCACTCTTTCCGAGGAGAGCCGCCGGATGCAGGATATGATGAAGATGTATTCCATGCCGGGCATGAGTATGCCGGGCTTCGGGGAGGAAGGGGAGACCCTGATCCTCAACGCCAACCATCCGCTGGTTCAGTATGTGACTGAGAACCAGGAGGGCGAGAACGCGAAAATGATCTGCGAGCAGCTCTACGACCTGGCAAAGCTGCAGCAGGCGCCTCTCTCTGCGGAAGAGATGACAAAGTTCATCGCAAGGAGCAACGATATCATGATGCTGCTGGCAAAGTAAAAAATGTCATAAGTAAAAATGTCATAAATAACCCTGCGCGGAGCGAAATCGCGCAGGGTCTTTTTTAGTTCGTGACAAGCTGCAGATCATAGAGTTTTTTATACAGACCGTCTTTGGTCAGCAGTTCCTGGTGCGTGCCGCTCTCCGCGATACGGCCGCCCTGCATGACAAGGATCTGGTCGGCGTGCTGGATGGTGGAGAGCCGATGGGCTACCATGATGGTAGTGCGGCCCTCCATCAGTTTTTCCAGGGCCTTTGTGATCAGGCTTTCGGTCTCCGTGTCGATGTTGGCGGTGGCCTCGTCCAGGACCAGGATGGCGGGTTTGTATGCCAGGGTTCGGGCGAAGGAGATGAGCTGCCGCTGCCCGGCGCTCAGGGTGCTGCCCCGCTCGGTCACCGGCGTATCGTAGCCCCGGGGCAGTTTTTCGATAAAGGTGTCCGCGCAGACGGTCTTTGCGGCGGCGATCACGTCCTCCCGGGAAATCTTCTCATTTCCCAGATTGATATTGGACCGGATATCCCCCGTGAACAGGAAGACGTCCTGCTGGACCTGTCCGATGGCGGAGCGCAGGGCGCTCTTGTCCAGCCGCCGGATGTCCACGCCGTCGATGAGGATCTCCCCTTTCTGAATGTCGAAATACCGGCCGATGAGATTCAGGATGGAAGATTTCCCGGCACCGGTGGCACCCACGAAAGCGGTCTTCTGGCCGGGTTCTATGACGAAGCTGACATCCTTCAGGATATAGTCCTCTTTCTCATAGGCAAACCAGACATGGCGGAATTCGATGCGGCCGCGGATTTCCGTCTGGACGGGGACGGGAGGATTCTGGATGCCGGGTTTCACGTCCAGGATGCTGAAGATCTTGTCCGCGCTGGCCAGGGAGGACTGAAGGGTCCCGAACTGTTCGGCCAGATCCTGGATGGGATCGAAGAAGGACGTGATGTACGTGATAAAGACAAATAGGGTGCCCAGGGAGAGCGTGCCGTCCAGGACGCCCCGGGAGCCCACGCCGATGACCAGCGCCATCGCCAGGATGGAGATAAAATAGATGGAAGGGCGGAAGACGGCGAAGGTCATGACTTCCCGCCAGTTCGCCTGATACAGTTTCCGGGATTTTTCTTCAAATTCCCCGTATTTTTTTTCTTCCCTGGAGAAAGCCTGGATCACGCTCATGCCGGAGAGGTGCTCGGAGAGAAAGGTGTTGATGTCCGTGATCCGGTTCCGGGTGAGCTCGTAGGCCCTCCTGGAATAAAAGCGGAAGATGAAGGTCAGCACGGTCACCAGGGGCAGTAGCGCGAAGGAGACGAGCGCCATCTTCGGGCTGAAATACAGCATGATCACCGCGTACCCCAGGATTTTGACGGTATTCTTAAAGAGCTTTACCAGGACGGAGGTGAAGAGCTCGTTGACCGCCTCGGTGTCGTTCACCACACGGGTGACCAGCTTTCCCACGGGGGTTTCATTAAAAAAGCCCAGGGAAAGGCTGTGGATATGGGTGAATACTTCTTCCCGCAGGGTGTAGATGATCTTCTGGCCCATCTTCTGAAGCAGCCAGGTGTGGGCGGCGTTCAGGACAAAGCCGGACAGGAGCAGGCAGAGATACACCGCGGCCGCTTGGAGGATCCCGCGGAAGGCCGCTTCAACGCTGCCGATGGCTTCATAGCCTTCAATATAATTGTCGATGGCGTCTCCGATGACGATAGGCCGCCAAAGCTCCACCCCGATCAGGAGCAGCACCAGGACGGTGGCCGCCGCCAGCGTCAGAATATGGGGTTTTAAATATCTGAGGATCCTTTTCATGCGTTCATACCTCCCATCTCGCCGATGGCGGCTTCCAGCTGCTGTTTTTCAAACATATCCCGATAGATGCCGCCCAGAGCCAGGAGCTCCTCGTGGTTCCCGTACTCTGCGGCCTGCCCGTTCTCCAGCACCAGGATCTTGTCGGCGTGCTGGATGGTGGAGATCCGGTGGGCGATGATGATGGTGGTCTTTCCCGCCCGGTTCTTCCGGAGATTCTGCAGGAGCTGCCTCTCCGTGTCCGTGTCCACGGCGGAGAGGGAATCGTCCAGGATCAGGATCGGCGCGTTTTTCATCAGGGCCCTGGCGATGGAACTCCGCTGTTTCTGGCCGCCGGAAAGGGTCACGCCCCGCTCGCCCACCACGGTCTCATATTTCTCCGGGAAGGAGAGGATGTTGTCGTGGATACAGGCGGTTTTCGCGGCTTCCTCGATGGCGGCCTGGTCCTCCTGATCCGCGCCAAAGGCAATGTTGTTTGCCAGAGTGTCCGAGAAGAGGAAATTTTCCTGGGGGACATAGGCGATGCTGCCCCGCAGGGCTTTCAGCGGAATATCGTTGATGTCCCGCCGGTCAAAAAAGAGCATGCCCTCCGGAATCTGATACATGTGCAGGAGCAGGGACGCCAGGGTGGACTTGCCGCTGCCGGTGCGTCCGATGATGGCGAGAGTCGTCCCGGCAGGGAGCTCTAAGGAGATATTCTGAAGGGCGGGAAAGGCCTGCCCGGGATAGGTAAAGGTGAGCTCTCTGATAGAGATTGAGGTCAGAGGACGGAAAGAAGGGGAGATTGACATGTCGGAAAGCAGATCCCTATCGGACATCAGCGCCTCCGCAGTCCCCTCGGCAAGATCCCGGATTTCCGGCTCCGTCTCTAAAGTCTCCCGGACTCTGGCCGCGCTGGCAGCGCCCTGGGAGAAGAGGTTGATGGCTTCGCCGCAGGCCATCATGGGCCAGATCAGCATGTTGATGTACTGGTTAAAGGCCACGAAGCGTCCCAGGGAGATCCCGCCGGTCAGGGTGAGATAGCCGCCGTAGACCAGGGTGATCAGGGAGCCAAAACCGATGACCACGTCCAGAAGGGGCATGAAGATAGTCTGCAGGAGAATGACCCGGAGGCTCTTCTGCATGGTGTTGCCGTTGGAACGCAGGAAAGCGCGGACTTGTGAGCGCTCCCGGACGAAAGCCTTGATCACCCGGACGCCGGAAAAACTCTCCTGAACGTAATCCGTCAGGTCGGAAAGGGCCTCCTGCCGGGCAAGATAGCGGGGCTTGATCAGTTTCCCGTAATAGATTTCGCCCAGGGCGATGACCGCCATGGGAATCAGGACCAGCAGCGTCAGCTTAAGGTCTACATAAAACACCATCTGGAAGAGCACCATGGCGGACATCACCACCGCGTCAAACAGGGAGATCACGGCCATGCCGATGGCCATGCGGATGGCGTTCAAGTCGCTGGTAAAGCGGGTCATCAGATCCCCGATCTTGTGCGTGTGAAAGAAATTCACGCTCAGGGTCTCCAGATGCGCAAAGAGATCGTCCCGCATCTCCTTTTCGATCTTTCTGGCGGTCCCGAACAAAAAGAAACGCCAGAAAAAGCGTCCCAGCGCGATGGTGGCGCTGACAAGCAGGATCAGGAGGAGATAGTGGAGCACTTCCGGCATGCCGAAGGTTTGGTCCGTGAGGCCGTCGGTGATAAAACCGGTAAACTTCGGAATGTAGATGTTTGCAAAGTCCACGATGAACAGTGTGAGGATACCGGCGGAATAGGCAAGCCAGTGTTTTTTCAGGTAGCGGAGAACAAATTTCAGATTTTTCATGACGTCTGTCCTAATCTATTTGATACAGTGAATGAATAATCAAGGAGCCGGCCCGGATTCGCGAAGGGTCCGGGCTGAGCAGTTACCGCTGACAAAAGGGGATTTCCCGGGATCGGGCCCGGAAGTTCCTCACTTCTGACAGTGATACTATCATAGTCTCTCCGGAGGATTCTGTCAACTGACCACCTGGAATAGTTTGAGGAAAATAATTGATATATCGTCACTTTTCAGGGGGGAATGAACGGCATCCTGACAGAGTGATACGGCAGAAACCACACCGCCGGATATGTAGCCATACACTTTTTGCTGAAAAACGCATGGGACAGCGAATTTGTTGACAACTCCTGCCGAAATAATGTAACATGAAAGCTAGAATATAGGAAATAGTATCATTAGAAAAATAGGATCATTCGAGTGGAAAAAATTTTGTGAACCACGGAAAAAAGCGGGATAAAAGATGATTTTGATCGGCATCTGTGATGATGAAAAATTGCATCGCCAAACCATCATGCAGCTTTGTGAACAATATTTTATGGAATTTCATCAAGAGCATAGGTACATTGAATTTGCTTCGGGAAAGGAAGTCCTTGCGTATCAGGGCGATCAGCTCCATTTGCTTTTTTTGGATATTGAAATGGGCGATGTCAGCGGCTTGGATGTGCTTGAAAGCCTGAGGGAGAGCGATAAAATCTGGAGAATTGCTTTCGCTTCCAGCCACGGTGAACAGCGTCTTGACACCATAGACATGAAGACGCTTGCCTTTTTAGATAAACCTTTAAGTTATGCGGGTATAAAAAAGTGCCTGGAGATCGCCATTGCGGAAAATACGCAAAACATAAGCGCCACGTTCACGTTATTGGATGGAAAGAAAGATTTTAAACTGAGCGAGATCGTATATATTCGAGCAGAAAAGCACTATGTGAGCGTATGTGCCAAACAATGTGACTTTGTGGGATATGACAGCATGAAGCAGGCTGAAGAGCAGCTTCAAGGAACTACTATGATACGCATTCATAAGTCATATCTG
>CANQCF010000025.1 GCA_947589505.1 uncultured Acetatifactor sp.
CATACTTCTCCAGGAAAGCGTCGAACCCTTTCACATCCTCCGGATCCGGGCTGATGGTGGATCCCGTCTGTCCGGCGAAGATCCGGTTCTCCAGGTAATCCGCCAGGCTCTCGCCCTCCTTCTTCTCCGCCATATAGCAGGCCAGAACCGCCATGCCCCAGGGCCCGCCTTCGCTCGCGGTGTCCATCACGGTGACAGGCGCATTCAGCGCTGCCGCCAGCATCTGCTGGCCCACGACAGGTGTCTTAAAAAGTCCGCCGTGTCCCATCAGTCTGTCCACGGTGACCTTTTCTTTCTTTAAAAGAATATCGTTCCCCACTTTCAGGGCTGCCAGGGCGCTGTAGAGGTGGCATCTCATGAAGTTCGCCAGTGTGAACGACGCGTCGGGGGTGCGGACGAACATGGGCCGGCCGCCCTCGTTCAGCCCCGTCACCGGCTCCCCGGAGAAATAGTTGTACGCCACAAGGCCGCCGCAGTCCTTATCCGCCTCCAGCGCCTTGCGGTAGAGGACGCCGTACAGCTCATTCTTATCCGCCTTTATGCCAAAGGTCTCCCCAAACTCCTGGAACAGATTTACCCAGGCGTTCAGATCCGAAGTACAGTTGTTGCAGTGCACCATGGCCACGGGATAGCCGTCGGGGGTAGTCACCATGTCGATCTCTTCGTAATATTTAGACATTGCCTTCTCCAGCACCACCATGGAAAAGATGGAAGTACCCGCGGAGACATTCCCCGTGCGCACCTTCACCGCGTTGGTGGCGGTCATGCCGGTGCCGGCGTCTCCCTCCGGAGGACACAGAGGACAGCCGGGCTGCAGCATCCCAGAAGGGTCCAGGAACCTGGCCCCCTCCTCCGTGAGGACTCCCGCCTGCTGTCCCGCAGGCAGAACTTTCGGAAGAATATCCCGGATCTTCCAGGGAAAATTTTTCTCCCGGATCAGGGCGTCGAACTGATCCAGCATCTTCTGATCGTAATCTATCGCCTCGGAATCGATAGGGAACATACCGGAAGCCTCCCCGATCCCCAGCACTTTCTCACCGGTGAGCATATAGTGGATATACCCCGCCAGCGTGGTGAAGAAAGCGATGTTCTTCACATGGTCCTCGCCGTTTAAGATCGCCTGGTACAGGTGGGCGATACTCCACCTCTGGGGAATGTTGAAGCCAAACAGGGGTGTCAATTCCTTCACCGCCTGACCGGTCATGGTGTTTCTCCAGGTGCGGAAAGGTGTAAGCAGATTTCCCGCCTTGTCAAAGGGCATATACCCGTGCATCATGCCGGAAAAACCCATGGCGGCGATCTTGCTCAAAGAAACACCGTACTTCTCTTTCACATCCTTTACAAGGGACGCGTAACAGTCCTGCAGGCCCGTCCGGATATCGTCCAGACTATAGGTCCAGACCCCGTTCTCCAGACGGTTCTCCCAGTCGTGTACCCCAAGGGCGATGGGCTGATGACTTCCGTCCACCAGCACCGCCTTGATCCTGGTGGAACCAAATTCGATCCCCAGGATGGACTTTCCCGATTCGATGGCGCTTTTTGCTGTTTCCATAGATTTCTGTTCCCTCCATAAATTATAGTCTTTTCAGCCGCCTGCGGTTTCCCCTTTTTCTCTGCGGCTGTCCTCCGCACCCGGACAGCGCGGGCGGATTTTTCTGATCCTCAACCATATATTTCAAGTATAAACTAGGCCCAAAACAGTGTCAATAAGAGAATTCGGGGCCGGCCTGCATACCCCTCCCTCCGGCCTCATATCTTTTTAGTGATCCTTTCTCATTTGAGGTGTCACTTGAAAAATCGAAAAGCCCTGTCCGTCCGCCAGCTTCTTCTGGCCGGCGGCCTTCTCACAGCATTTGCGCTGCTGACGCTTTCTCTCTTCTCCTTCCCCAAAAAAGAGTCCGAATTTGAGATCTTCAGCCGCGAACTTTACGTCCGGGAGATGACCGCCAACACCCTCAGCCTGCATTACAGTCTCGCAGATCCCGGCGTTTTCGGGATAGAGGATTACCCGGTCCTCCTGCCCTGTTATCTGCCCGGTTCCGAAACCGCCGAAAACACTTTCCTGACAGAAACCCTGGGACAGCTGAAGTCGCTTTCCAGGGACCGCCTCAGCTTTCAGGACCGCTACGCCTGCGATCTCCTGGAGCGAAACCTCTCCCTCTCGCTGCAGATGCGGGAATACCCATACTATTCCGAACCCCTGTCCCCAACCCAGGGCGCCCAGTGCCAGCTTCCCATCCTTCTGAGCGAATACACCTTCCGCAGCAAACAGGATGTGGAGGACTATCTGACCCTCCTCGGACAGACCGGGGCGTATTTTTCCTCCCTGCTGATCTACGAGCAGGAGAAAGCGGACGCCGGAAATTCCATGTCCGCCTACAGTCTCTCCCAGGCCGCCGATCAATGTGACACCATTGTCACAAAAAGTGAGCTGGAACAGGGCACCCACTTCCTTCAGACCGGTTTTCTGGAACGGCTGAAAGAACTGTCCGCCTCCGTAAAACTGACAAAAGGGGAAGCGAAAGAATACATCCGCCGCAGCAACGACCTGTTGATGAACGTACTGCTGCCCGCCTATCAGGAGCTGGGCGGCGGGCTTCGGCAGCTGGAGATCAGCGCCCCCAAAGTGACCAGCGGCCTGGCCTCCCTGCCGAAAGGACGGGAATACTACTGCCTGCTCCTCTCAGAAGAGACCGGTTCTTCCAAAACAGTCGAAGAGATCCGCACTCTGCTCCAGGAAAAGATGGCCGCGGAATATGACGCCATCCGACAGCTGGCAAAAGACTACCCCGGATGCCTTACCTCCCTGACAGCTGGAACCTACACGGACCTGGGGCTGGACGGCGAAACCGCCATGCTGGAAGATCTCCGCAGACGGATGGCAGCGGACTTTCCCGCCCTGCCGGAAGGAAATTCCCCGACGGTCACCGTGAAGACGGTCTCCGACAGCCTGAGCGATTACTGCGCTCCCGCCTATTATCTGACTTCGCCCATGGACAGTACCGACACAAATGTCATTTACATCAATCCCAAGAGCGATCCCGACGATCTGGAGCTCTATACCACGCTGGCACACGAGGGTTTCCCGGGGCACCTCTACCAGAATGTCTTTACCGCCGCCAATCTCCTCTCCCTGGAAGAGAGCCGGATCCGCCAGCTCCTCTACACCGGCGGATATTTAGAAGGCTGGGCCCTGTATGTGGAGCAGTACGCCTACGACTACGCCTCCCGCCTCCTGGCGGAGCAGGGACGCCCGGCAGACGCGGTCTGCGCCCAGATTGAAAAGCACAACCGGAGCCTTCAGCTCTGCCTGTACTCCCTCCTGGATATCATGATCCACTACGACGGCGCCGGCCTCAGCGATATCTATGACACCCTGGAGGTTTTCGGCATCACCGACCGCAATGCCGTCTCCCTCATCTACACCTATATCTGCCAGTCTCCCGCCAACTATCCGAAGTACTATCTCGGCTTTCTGGAGATCCTGGAGTTAAAACAAATGGCCCGGGAACTCTGGCAGGAAGATTACAGCGATACCGCCTTCCACCGTTTCTTTCTGGAGTGGGGACCCGGAGATTTTGCGGGGCTGCAGGAGGTTCTGCAGCATTACCACCCTCATTCCCTCTGAAATTCCCCGCCCTGATCCAGCGGCTTCTCCCGCCCGGACTTCGGGATGCCGGGCGTAAACGTGCAAAAAGCTGCTCTTGTCAGCATAAATAAATATACGGGGGCAATAAACGCTTAGCGTTTATTGCCCCCGTATTGTTGTCAGCAGTTTTTAGTTATTCCCTGTCATATTCTCCTTCAAATACAGTTCCGCGCGGTTCTGCAAAATCTCACAAGCACCGTCCAGGTCCTTGTCTCCCTGAAAGTATACATCCATCACTTCCATGAGCATATCATAGATATCCCTTTGGACCTTTGTATCAGAAACAGCACAGTCAATTAAATATTTTAACTGATCATTTTGTTCTTCGGTAAAATAAAACTCTCCGCCAATCGAAGAATAGGGGCGTTCCGATTCGTATATTTCCTCTTTCAGGTTCTCTTCGTAGACAGAAAAGTAAGCCTCCGTATTGCCGGCCTTTCCATAAGCTGACTCCACATCTCCCATCAGCAGGAATTCGGCAAGCGAGTTATAATACATGATAAAATCAAAGGCTGCCTCCTTGCAGTCCGAGGTACTCATGATGCTCATGGGATAGTCCAGCTTCATATAGATATGATTTTCTCCGTCAGGTCCCGGCAGTCCTTCCATCTTAATGTTTGGGCCCTCCGCCAGCTGTTGACAGTTATAGCTTGCGAACCATCTCGGTCCGCCGGCAATCTCTCGCCCTGTATAACCATTCTCCGCAGCCGCTTTCTCCCGGTCAACGGATCCTATATGACGGCCACAAACGTCTTTATATGTCTCCATCAGTTCCTTAAACTCCCCCGAAGTAAAAGATGCCTCCGCCGTGTTTTCATCATAAAAGGCACCGACGTTCGCATACAGAAGGTTTTCCATCGCACCCATGCCGCTGATTTCGTTTTCCGTCATAAACCTGTCATACCATTTCAGGTAACTTACGCCATCACATTTGCCGTCCGAATCGTATTCCGTCCCGTCGGAGGTGCGCAGCAGCAGCCGGAACCTTCCCGCCATCGCGTACATACCGGCCGTGCTCTCCGCGCCAAGCAGTTCCCTTGCCTTTGGAATGATTTCCTCAAGGGAATACTCCTCCTGGCCCTGAAACAGCGGAAGAAGATCCGTAAGGACGCCCTTCTGAACGTATGAGGCAACTTCTGTCTGATCGTTGAACATTATGATGTCAGGCCGGTTCCCTTTTCCCAGAAAGTCCTCCAAAGATCCCTCAAATCTCTCAACCTCGACAAACGTCTTGTCACTGATCTGATTATATTTTTTTGCGTGGAATTCGACCTGCCAGGGGTACCCCTGTGGTATCGCCAGGCGGACGATTCTCCTGCCGTCCGGCGCATAGAGTTCCTGCTCCGATTCCTTTGCGCCGTCCGCTTCCTTTGTGTCGCCCGATTCCTCCGGCGCAGTCGTTTCCCTTAACGTAAACAGATACGCCTCCTGCCCTGGAACCGACGGATCCATAGAGACTATCTTTATTTCCTCTCGATTTCCGAATACATACTGAATCTGCGCGGCCAGAAGACTCTGCCTGTTCAGGTCGATCAGAACTTCCTCATCCTCTTGATCCGGGTGAAAGAAAACGACGCGATCCCCATAAACCGAAACAAAGCCATCCTCAAACGTGAAAAGGCTCATGAGGCCGTCGGGCAGTTCCCGTGTCTTTTCCTCTTTGCCCTTTTGAACGTTCAGCCTGGTCAGACACATCGAGCTGCTTCTTCCCTCATTTTTCTCGACGGCAGCATAAAGTTCATCTTCACCTGCAGTGAAAAGTTCCCTCACCATGCCGTCCGTTTCAATGGTTCCCACTATCTGCCCCTCGGAATCAAGGAGAAAAACCTTATCCGACATGCCGATCACGTATCCCCCGCCCGGTCCGGCAAGTAATATCGGAAATTCTTCAAGGTTGTTAAACATCCCGTCAATGACAACTTTTCCGCAATTATTCCCCGCCTCATCATACTCCAGAATACAGGCCTCCTCGCCAATCCGCAAAACCGCCAGCTGCACCTTGCCGTCCCTTGTTACTTCCGAGAAATCCCTCACGTACCCGTCCGTTACTGCACAAAAAGGGATTGCATCCTTGCCGTCATAGGTTTGATAATAAAACTGGTATTCGTTCTCCCCCATCACAAAATAGAAAAAACCATCCGGCGTATAGTCCGACATATAGGAATTTGCGTCCTCCGCAAGTCGGAATTGGGAAGTGCTTCTCTCATAAGCCGGTGCCTCTGCCGCCGGCTGTTTTTCACCGGAAAGCGTTTCCCCACCCTCTCCCGCGGAAAATGAGCAGCCCGCCAAAAGCAATAATGCCAACGTTAAAAAGCAGAACAACTTCTTCATCAGCTTAAATACGACTGAACCGCAGCACAGTCGCCCTTTCCCTCACATTTATAGTTGAAACTTTCCGCCAATGCCGCCGCAGGGGGAAACATTTCAAACAGCATTTTTTTCTGCTTCACTTATTCCTTTATGCCATCTCATTTATTTGCGTTCTTTTATACTTATTATTAGCATTTATAAAATAATTGTCAATAAATTGTTGTCCTCTACCCCTCATTCCCTCCGAAATTCCCCGACCTGATCTCGCAGGTTCTCCCGCCCGGACTTCGGACGGCCGCTCGTAAATGTGCAAAAATTGCTCTGATTTTCTGCTGACCATGCCGTATTTTTTGCCGGAAAAACTTGCAAACGCTGTAAAATAGTGCTAGTATAAATGCGGAGAGCAATAAATGCTAAGCGTTTATTGCCTCCGTATTGTTGTCAGCAGTACCCTTGTCTTTGCCTGTCATTGATACACAGGTTTTATCGGCAGGAAAGGAGCAGTTATGAATCCTTCCGAATTATACCGGCTTACCCCCGAGCAGAAGACCCGTTACCTGATCCAGCCCGACAATCTTCCAAACTTCTCCAGAATGCTGGAGGGAGAACAGGAACACATCCTTGGGCTGAAAAGCTCTTCCATGCGCTTCTGGTGCAATACAGAGACCACTTGCTTTGCCAACCACTGGCACACTGCGCTGGAGATCATCACTCCCATTGAGGAGACCTACACCGCCCAGATCCTTTCCGAAACCTATGTACTGCAGCCGGGAGATATCTTTATCATTCCCCCCGGAACCGTACACGCCCTGCAGGCGCCTTCCACGGGCTGCCGTCTGGTATATACCTTTGAACTGAACATTCTCTCCCAGCTTCCGGGCTACAATTATGTGCAGTCCCTGCTCACCGAACCCATGTGGATCCGGTACGACGATAATCCCGACTATTACACCGCTGAGATCAAGCTGATCCGGGACCTGGCGGAGTACTACTGGGGAGACAGCATCACGAAGGAAATGAATATCTATGCCTGTCTGCTGAGCTTTTTTGCCAAGATCGGCGAGAACAATATCGGCTCTCTTCCCACCTCAACCGCCTCAACCGTAAAGAACAGTTCCGTCATGAACCAGCTGACCATCGTTCTGGACTTTATCGACAGCCACTATTCCGAGAGCCTGACTCTGGAACAGGCGGCACAGCTGGCCGGATTCTCGAAATTCTACTTTACCAGACTGTTCAAGGAATACACTAACCACACCTTTTACGAATACCTCACGGAAAAACGGATCCGGGCCGCGGAGCAGATGCTCCTTATTCCCAAATTCCCCGTGACTGAAGTCTCCATTCAGGCGGGCTTTTCCAGCCTTTCCTCTTTTAACCGAACCTTTAAGCGCAACAAAGGCTGCTCCCCAACGGAATACCGCAATATGTACACCATGGGCAGCCAGCAGAATTATTACCCAAAATCCGTGCAGAACAGCAATGAGGTCTGATCTATGGAACAATTGTTATTCAGTCTGAACGCCACTGTCCCCGTTTTCCTGGTGATGGTAATCGGTTATCTTCTAAAACAGTTCCGCGTTGTGGACGAACCCTTCGTAAAGACCCTGAACCGTTTTAACTACCGGATCACCCTGCCCGTGCTCCTGTTCCGGGATATCGCGGAGTCGGACTTTTACGGCGTCTGGGACACCAGGTACGTCCTCTACTGTTTTTTTGTGACACTCGTGTCGATCATTGTGATCTGGGCAGTCGTCGGCTTGTGCTACCGGGATAAAGACCGCCTGGGAGAGTTTGTCCAGGCCGCCTACCGCAGCAGCGCCGCCGTCCTCGGGATCGCCTTTATCCAAAACATCTATGGCAGTTCCGGCATGGCGCCCCTGATGATCATCGGGACTGTCCCCCTCTACAACATAGCGGCGGTGCTTGTGCTCTCCTTTACCGGCCCCTCCGCCCACGGCCTGGACAAAGCTTCCTTAAAGTCCGCTGTCAAGGGGATCCTGACCAATCCCATCATCATCGGGATCCTTCTGGGAATGATCGTGTCCGCCTGCCGCATCACCTTCCCCGCCATGCTCAGCCGCACTATCGGGAATATCGCTTCCCTGGCGACTCCGCTGGCGCTTCTCGGGCTGGGCGCGGGCTTCGAGGGCCGCAGAGCCTTAAAACAGATCCGTCCCACTGTGGCGGCCTCCTTTATCAAGCTGATCCTGCTCCCCGCCGTCTTCCTTCCGCTGGCTGTCCACCTTGGCTTTACCACGGAAAAGCTGGTGGCAATTCTGATCATGCTTGGCTCCCCCACCACCGTAAGCTGCTACATCATGGCAAAGAACATGGGCCACGAGGGTACGCTGACCTCCAGCGTAGTGGTGGCCACCACCTTCTTCAGCTCCGTTACGCTGACAGTCTGGCTCTTTGTCCTGCGGAGCATGGGGCTGATCTAACCTATCTTCTTCTCCAGATAATCTTCCATCACGCAAATTCCGTATGCGGCATATGGAACCAGTAATAAGCCGTACGGCAATATATATCTGGAGTTCGCCTCCCATATCATATGAAACAGAAATCCGCCAAAAACTCCGATCAGACAGATGTAAACCGGCAGCCCCGGCCCTGTCGCCCCTTCTTTTTTCTTTTTCAGAGAGACAAGGCAGAAGCCAAAGGCCCCCAGATACACCACATTCTGCAGAATGTTGCACAGTTCTATAAAGATACCGCTGTACCTTCCCTCATACAGCTGATTAAAGGGTTCAGAGCGTCCTCCGAAGGTCGCCAGGGTAGCCTGCCTGGAGGCATAGGTTCCGTCCGCCCACTGTGACAAAAACTTTTCACAGTAAAACGCCGCCGTATAACCCGGATGCTGTCTGAAATAAGAAAGCCGTTCCCGGATCGCATCCCTGCTGATCTGATCCGCGATCTCCCCATCCGTGCCGGCCTTCATATAAGTATCGATATTAAAGCCGTTGTACCAGCCGTCCGCCCGGGAGGACTCCTGCATTCCCATGGCGATATATGACAGGGGCGTCACCCCCGACAGCAGTTCATTGTCCGCCCGATATTCATAAACCTTTACGATAAACGGAAGAACTGTCAGAGAGACCACTGCGTAAAGGACTGCCATGCCGAACAAAAGCGGCCGTTTGCGCCGCAAACCTTCCAATAAAACAACCGCCGTGACTGCGATCATCAAGATGAGGGAATTCTTTCGCAGAGCAACGCTTCCGGCAAAAGCCGCCATGCTCACAAGGACCGGTCCGGCAAGGCGGCGCAGCTTTCCGCCGCACGTTTCAGATACGCCATCCCTTTCTTCAGCCAACAGGGACAGCAGCCTGACCAGTTCCCACAGGCCAATGGAAAACAGGGCAATCGAAGGAACCTCTCCATATACAAAGGAAGTGTACATCAGAAACGGAAAATGACACAGCATGATCAACAGGTATATCGTATCCGCGCGATCCCTGTGAAAAACCACTTGTACCGTCCGAAACTGAAAATAGATATGAATGCACGCCCACAGAATATTGACGCACTTTATCGCATGATAGGCCAAAGCATGAAAAGGAAGCAGATTCCACAGCCGGATCGCCAGTTCAAAATATGCCACAAGGCCCATTTGGTGCGGATAATAAGACAGATAGCTTTCGACGCCCTGGATCACATTCGTATTGCCTGAGGCAAGCTCCTGCGCCGCAAAGAATACGGAGGCGGCGTCGGCAGCCGGCACGGTCCTTCCGAAAAGCACCAGCATTGCCCCTATCAGCAGATACCAGCCCAGAACCACAAACAGCAAAATCCGGTTTCGTCTTTTCGGGTTCCTCTTCACCCAATGAAAAATGCCTGCCGCTACGAGCATCATTCCTGCTGTGCCGGCCAGATTGAGAATAAGATTGTCGGTTCTGGTCATAACTTCCTGACTGGTCATATCCTTCGCATAACATGTCCAAAACCACCCGCTGATAAGTAAAACAGTCATCAGAGCCAGACAGACCACTCCGATAAAACCGACAGCAAATTTATAGATCCGTTCCATTTTTTCTGTTCCCGCCGTTTCTCCCCTACTAAAAAAATCGTCTGCAGACAGTATAGCACATACCTGCTTTCCCCGTCCAGCGCCATGCTGCTTCCGGGGGTGACTTCCGACTTCCCTGGGACAGCGCCAGCGCGCCCTTCCCTTCATACGCGGAAGCAGGCCGTGTCCTTCCCTTGCTTGCTTTTTTCCCGACATCATATTATACTTATTAATAAAAAGCTGGATACGGGCCCGGGACCTATTTCATAACCGTTCAGTCAGGAGGCTTTTCACATTATGTCAGGGCGGCAAAAATTAAGAGGATATTGTCTTTTCTCCGTCATAGGCTGGCTTTTTCTTTTCTGCTGCAGAACAGAAAAAGAACTTGCCGAAAGAGGAAATATCATATGGGACGGTCATTTTCTGCTGCGGCTGGCCCTTGTCTGCCTGACGGCCGGAACGCTGCTGGGATGCGCGGTGTTTTTCCTGCTGTCCCTTTTGCGAGAATGGATCGCGGCCCGGCGCGGCTCCCGTGGGACCGTCCCGGGATCCGTCGGCTTCTCCCCGCGCCGGAGCACAGTTTTTCTGTTTTCCTGGCTCTTGATCGTCCTGTGCCGGCTGCCGGCCTATCTCGCCTACTATCCGGCAATCTGTTCCTATGACACGACCATCCAAATGGAGCAGATCTTTGACGGCCCTTACATCGACCACCATCCACTTCTACACACCCTGATGCTTAGGGCTTTTATGTCCCTGGGGGCCCTGATCTCGGACAGGAATCTCGGGATCGGCCTGTACGCCCTGTTTCAAATCCTGCTGTCGTCGGCAGTCTTTTCCGCCGGGATCCTGCTGATTTATGAATATGCCTCCCGCAGACTGTGGGCCGCCGCGGCCCTCCTGTACTGCTGCCTCTTTCCATTCCATGCCTACATGAGCGTCAGCGTCACAAAGGACGCCATATTCTGCAGCTTTTTCCTGGCCCTGTCCCTGTTCTTATGGTTGATTCTGCGCCAGGGACGGAACTGTTGGAAGCCTGGGGCCGCCGACTGTCTCTATGTTTTATCCGCCCTGGGAATGATACTGTTCCGCAGCAATGGAATCTATATCCTGCTCGCCCTGACGATCGTCCTTCTCTTCTCCCTGTTTTCAAAAAGCGGCAGGCGCAAGCTCCTGCTCCGGCTAACCGTGGAAACTGCCGCAAGCCTGGTTGTGGGAGAACTCCTGCTGACCGGTATCTTTGCCCTCAGCCACGCCGAACAGGGGGACCGTCGGGAGATGCTCAGCCTGCCAATCCAACAGCTCGCCAGAACCTACGTATACCACGGCGGCACCAGTCTCGTCCCGGATGGCGACGACACCCTGCCCGATCAGGACCGGGCGCTGATCAATGATTTCATCCTGGAGCAGGCGTATCTGCAATATCGCCCCGATATTTCCGACCCCGTAAAGCGCTATACGAACACCTATGTCGCCCGCTACCGCACAAAGGAATTTCTGAACACTTACCTGGGCCTTTTCTTCCGGTATCCCGGAGATTATCTCAACGCAGCCCTGGCGGTAAACGCCGGCTACCTGTATCCGAACGACACGAGTCATGCGCTGATCAATGTCAACGGAAAGGAACGGGGGATGGGGTATATCCAGACCAGGTGGGTGGATCAGGATCTGAACGCCTGGGGGATCTATAAGGCTTCCAAGTGGGAATGGCTGCACGAAAAGCTGGAGGACTTTGCGGACCGGAACGCCTATCTCCATATCCCCCTGCTGAAATATGTCATGGTTCCCGGCGTGTACCTCTGGTTCTGGCTCCTGCTGGCGGCATGGCTCTGGGCCCGCAGACGATACGTAAACCTGCTACCCCTTGTGCCGGTATTCGGCTGCTATATCACCCTGTTCCTGGGTCCCACGGTACAGATGCGCTATCTATACCCTTTGATGATCACGCTGCCGTTTATCGGGATCCTGACCCTATCGCCAAAAATTGTCAAGGAGGATATATCTTGCAAGCCACAAAAAAATCCTGGGTTCACAGCCTGAAAAACCATATCTGGTGGATCCTCGGATTCGCCGCGGTTCTCGTACAACTTGTTCCTTACCTGATTCTGGGCACAGATTCCATCGTAGTGTATCACGACCAGCTCGACGGGGAAATGATCGCCTATATCCTGCACTCCAAACACCTATTTCAAGGCGGTTTCTTCCCGGAATTCATGGGCGGCATGGAGAAATCCGCTTTGGTCATGCCGGCGCCCATGTGTGTGCTTTTCTTTTTATCGGGTCATTATTTCGCCGCGTATGTGGCAATGCATTTATTCGGCAGCCTGGCCGGTTTTTGCGGCATGTATCTCCTCGGCAGGGATATGACCGGCAGGAAATGGATCGGCCTGATAACGGGCGTATTGTACGCCTACCTGCCCTTTCTCCCTGTATACGGCTTGTCCCAGTATGGCATTCCTCTGCTGATATGGTGTTTCCTGCAGATGCACAAGGGTAAAAAACCTGTCCTCTGCATCCTTTACAGTATCCTGTATGCGCTGAATTCTTCTCTTGTGCTGGCGGGCTTTGCCGTCATGGGACTATTGCTCCTGGAGATCCTTCTTCAGCGGAAAAAGAACGCCCGATATCCCCTGTCCGCGTGGGGAGCCATGCTGGCGGTCTACATCATGGAAAACATTGGGCTTCTCAGCCAAATCTTCGGGGGACATGGAACCGTTTCCCATAAATCCGAATATGTACTGACGCCCCAGCCTTTCTGGGAGAATTTCTGGACGGAATTTTCAAAAGGCGGCCAGCACAGCCAGGATTGCCATACGTACATTTTATATCTGGCGGTCGGAATGTTTTTTCTGACGGCGGTCCTGTTTGTCAAAAAAAGCCTTCTTCCGCCGGAAGTCCGGCGTGTTCTCGGAAAATATCTGAGAATTGTATCGGCTCTTTTGGGCATTGTTTTCTGGCTTTGCTGCATTTCCGCTTTCTGGAATTCCTCTGCGGGAATCCTCCTCCGTAACCATATGCAGGCCATGAAGGGGTTCCAATTGGGAAGAGTTATTTGGACAACATCTGCACTGTGGTACATGATGCTGGCCTGCATCCTGGGGATCGGCGCAGAGCTGGCAAGATGGGTCTGGTTCTCCCTGGGAGCGGATCGAAAAGCCCTGTTATCCCCTGTATTCCTCGTCAGTGCGGCTGCCGTGTCTGCCATCTCGATCCTGTCCTGCCTGACTGCGGCGCGCATTCTGCTGGGAAGCAGTTTAAAACCTAACCTGCAAAAAATCCTGAATCCCGGCTACTCCATGCTCTCTTACAGCGACTATTACGCCTTGGACGGCGTGATGGATCAGGTAAGGGATTATCTGGAACGGGTTTCCGGACAGGACGTGAGCCAATATCGCGTCGTCAGCCTGGGAATCGATCCTGCCGCCGCATATTATCAGGGATTCTACTGTCTGGACGGATATTCCAACAACTATTCCCTGGACTATAAACACGCCTTTCGGGAGATCATCCGGCCGGAACTGGAAAAGAGCGAATACCTGGCCTCGTCCTTTGACGCCTGGGGAAACCGCTGCTATCTCTTCAGCTCGGAATGTCCCGGCTACTATACCATAGAAAAAAATGGATTTTTCTTTCAGAATTACGAGATAGACGTCAAGAGCCTTTACGACCTGGGCGGCAGATATCTCTTATCCGCCGCATATATTCAGAACGGAGAAGAACAGGGACTTTATCTCATGCGGGAGGAGCCTTTTGAAACGCCGGAAAGCTACTACCGGATCTTTGTGTATGCGATCCGGCCCCAGGGGATGAAATGAGTGTCTTCTCACCCCATCCCCGCCGCCAGAAAGATACTTGCGACGGCCCCCGCGAAGGTGGCCAGAAGTGCCCCCGCCATGGTGAAGCGAGTTTTCGTAACTTTCGCCGCCAGGAAATACACGCTCATGGTGTAGAATACCGTCTCTGTACAGCTCATCATAATACTGGCGATCATACCGGGGTAGGAATCGGGTCCATAGGCAGAAAAAATGTCCAGGACAAGGCCGGTGGCCGCGGAGGAAGAGAACATTTTCACCGCCAGCAGGGAGAGAATCTGTGCCGGAAAACCGCAAATTTTCGCCACCGGCGCCAAAAAATTTTCCAGAAGATCAAAAAAGCCGGAGGCTCTGAGCACACCTACGCCAACGATCAGGCCGATCAGCGTGGGCACAATGTCCAGCACCACCTTCAGCCCTTCCGCAGCCCCCTTCAGAAAGCTCTCATAGATCTTGACCCTGCCGATCAGTCCATATCCCACAACCAGAAAAAAAACCGCCGGAATGATAAAATTTGACACATATGTCATTTATTTGCATCCCTCCCCCGCATACCGCGGTCCTTCCATTTGCAGAACAACACGGCCGTTATCGTGCTGATCAGAGTCGCTGCGATGGCGGGCGCCACCACCCGGGCCGGATTCGCGCTGCCGTACTGACTTCGGTAGGCGATCATATTCACGGGTATCAATTCCAGAGAAGAGATGTTCAGGATCAGGAAGATACACATCTCCCGGGAGGCCACGCGCTCCTTCCCCTCCTGAAGATACTGAGGGTTCCCCCTCTCCCGCTCCAGGTTTGCCAGTTCTTCCATGGCTTTCAGCCCCGCCGGGGTACAGGCCCAGCCCAGGCCCAGAATATTCGCGATCACATTTGTCGCGATATAGCCGAAAGCGGGGTGGTCCCTGGGGATCCTTGGGAACAGAAAGTGCAGGAACGGGGAGATCCCCCTGGTGAGCCGGTCCACCAGCCCCGCCTCCTGGGCGATCTGCATCATCCCCATCCAGAGGGCCACCACTCCCACCATGGTGATGCAAAGGGAGATCGCCTCCCCCGCGCTGTCGATGGCGGCGTTGGTCACCGCCTCCATATTCCCTGTGGCAACGCCGCAGAGCACCCCGATCAGGATCATAAAGCCCCAGATATAGTTCAGCATACCGCCGTCACGCCTCATTTTCACCGCTTACGCTATTGTATGCGTATACAGCGCCTAACAGAACAGCCCGGTACAAATCCTCCCGCCCCGGCTCGGACAGCAGACGGGCCTTCCGCATGTTCAGTTCCACCCGCTCAGACAGCAAACATGGCTTCCCCCGTTCAGCCATCCCGAATCGGACAGACAAAAAGACAGGAGACCCCGCCCTACGGTTTCTCCTGTCTAAATTGATCGTCTTATTTCCTGTCTGCCCGGGGTTCTTTTTCAAGTTCCGCGCCTTTGACAGTCCTGCTTTCAGCCTGTCGAGACTGCCTCTTACTCCACGCCCATCTTCTTCATCAGGTCAATGATATCTCTCACAGTAGTGATGTTCTCCAGCTTATCAATAGGGAGCTCCACGTCGTACTCATCCTCGAACCCCATGACCAGCTCCGCGATGTCCAGGGAATCTGCGCCAAGGTCGTCCGTCAGGACGGTGTCCTCCGTGATCTCGTCTTCACTCACATTCAGCTTCTCCGCAATGATCTGCTTGATCTTCTCCAACATAAAATGTAACCTCCTCCAACAATCCGCGTCCGGCCTTCACGCCGGAAACCTGTTTCAATCACTCAAAAGTATAGGGAGGTAACGCTTGTTTGTCAAGAGGGAATGCTTGTTTTTCCGTCTACCGCTTTTTTCGGATCAGGATCAGGGGCGTCCTCTGCTGGCTTTGCCCCGCCGGATTATCCCGGATCATCTGCGCCAGGACGCTGTCTTCTATCGAAATATCGTCCGCTTTCCCTAGTATAACCTGGCCGAAGTCGTTGGCGTCCACGATCATGGCGCTGATGCCAAGTTTATTGCGGATCTCGTTGCAGACCAGCCTGGAGTCCTCCGGGATCTCGATACCGATATCCCGGTATTCCGTCCAGGCCCCGTCGTAAAAGCCGTCCAGTCCGCTGACCTCCCTTCCCGCAATGCGGTAGAACACACCGTGGATCCCCATAAGCTTTGCCAGCCCGCCGGCGGCGCTGGCCGCCAGGACCCGGAGCAGTCCCACCCTGTCTATGGCGTACTGCATGTTGATCGCCATTCCCACGCCGTAGCCGCCCCGGTTCTTCCGGCAGGCAAAGCGGGAGAGGAACCGGGCCCAGCCCCCTATCCGGATATCCTCCCGCCGGATGATCCGGTTCTGACAGATGCTTATGATCTTCTCGCTGATGGAGAGGATGTCTCCCTCCTCATAGAGTTCCGAGACATATTCCCGGATCACGTCGATATAATTGTCCTTGTCGGTGATGAACCGGGTCTGGATCGCGTGTCGCAGATACACCTCCCCTCCCACCTGAATCTCCACGTTTTTTCCTTCATTCGCCGTAAATTCCATGCCGTCCTCCTTCCAGGGCCGTTCCCCGCCCTGCCGATCCAAGGTTAGCACGGACATGTATCATACTTGTCAGAAATCTGTATCCAAACTGTAAAACCTCCCGTTGGAGACTTTCCCGACGTTTCTTCTTACTCTGGATTCTCTCTGTCGGTTTTCCTTTCTGTTGGTTTCCTTCTTTGTTGGATTTCTTTTCTATCGGTTTTTTGTTGGTTTCTTTTCTGTCGGATTCCTTTCCTGCCGGCATCTCTTTCTATCGGTTTTCTCCCGTTTCCGCCGGCTGCTTACCCATTTTCTTCCGCAGGCGGCTCAGGGCATCCCCCAGCTTTCATAAATACTTGTCAGTTCACGATAGAAGTCGTATTTGTACTCGATGCTCTCCATGTATTGGGGCTGGGTTTCGTTATAGAAAGCGTCCCTGGCGTGGACGATCGACAGGATATACCCCTCTCCTGCCTGTTTAAAACCGACGGCAAGATCCGCCTTGTCCGACTTCATCTGCTGATCCTCATAGACCCAGTCGTCGATGATATAGAGATCCAGATAGCGGATATAGTTTTCCAGGAGCTCCCGGCGCTCCGCCTCCTCCGGCATATTCCTCCCGCTGAAACAGACCGTAAGGATCTTTCCCGTCTTTTCCTCCCGCTCCAGGAGCCAGACGCTGCTCTCCGGCAGGAAGAAGAGATTATCGATGATATATTCCGACTGATCCGTTTTATAGACCTCTTTCAGGATCTCCGTCTCCGCTCCGGTCAGAGTATCCGTCTCCTGTAGAACGCCGCACTCTTTCAGTCTCGCGATCTCATCCTCGGCCTGTACATCCTCACTCTGCGCAGGTTCCTCCTGACCTAAGCCAATCTTGTATTCCTCCAGTGAACCCGCGAAAAAGATGTAGTTGTGATACTGCTCCTCGGCCGCCGTCTCCATATCGTGGATCGCCTTTACCAGATAGATCTCATCCGCCTCGATCTCAATGTCGATGCTCTGCCGGCCGCTGAGATCGTACATGGAAGCGCCGAAAGAGACGTCGTAGCTCTTCAGCAGGATATCCGGCAGCCGGAAGGAGGCAAAGATCACCGCGGCAAAGAGGATATAGACGATTACATTTCCTATCTTTCTACGCATCCTTTTCTCCCTCCGCACCAAATTCTTCTCTGCCACGGAATCGCGCCTCCGTACTGGATTTTTCTCCGCCGCGGGGCCGCGCCCCCTTGCCGCTCACAGCCCTTTCCCCCGCCAGTTCAAAAGACACCGTGGTGCCAACGTTCTCCACGCTCTGGATACTGAGGACGGACCCGTGAAAATCCAGGATCTTCTTCACCAGGGACAGCCCTATGCCGCTGCCGCCCCCGGCCCGGCTCCGGGATTTATCCACCATGTAAAAGTCCTCCGTCACACGATCCAGATGCTCCCTCGGGATTCCCCTGCCCCGGTCCGTCACGGAGATGCGGTATCGTCCTCCCCGCAGGATCTCCCCCCGGATCCGGATCTTGTGGTCCCGGGGCTCCGCCTTGTCCGCGTTCTCGATCAGGTTCCGCAGAACGGATTCCAGAAGCTCCCCGTCCCCCCGCACCGTATAGGGCTGTGCCTCCGCCTCAATTTTCGCGTTCTTCAGCAGCTCCGCCTCCGCCTTCATCACTCTGCGGATCAGCTTCTGCACGTCCAGATCCTCTGGCTTCATCTCTTCCTCTGACAATGACATCAGTGTCATTAGCTTGAAAGCCAGGCTCTCCAGCCTTTTGGAATCCGAGTAAATATAGTTCAAGGCCTTTCGGGAAATCTCCGCATCGCAGTTCTTCAGCCGGAGCAGATCCGCGTAGCCCATGATGGCAGTCATGGGAGTCTTCAGCTCATGGGTAAACCCGTTCAAAAAATCGTCCTTCTGCTTGATCAGGGTGTTCAGGTCGCTGATCCTCTCCTCCACCTGGTCCGCCATGCGGTTAAAGCTCTCCGCCAGTTCCCCGATCTCATCCCTGCTGCCGATCCGCACCCTCTCCTGAAATTCCCCGTCCGCGATCTTTCTGCTGGCCTGGTTCAGCTTCTTGATGGGTGCCGTCAGAAAGATCGAAAAGACGGAGATCACCAGGGAGGACACCGCCAGGATCACCACGTCCGCGAGCAGAATGGCCCGGCTCTGCCGGTCCCTCTCCTCAAAGACGCCGGTCACGTCATAGGCGTTTACCAGATAGACCGTCCGGTAGTGAAGTTCCCAGACGGAGGCAAACAGCAGATATGGTTTATCCCGCAGCAGGCAATAGGTATAATCCGAGGAAGCCCCCCCGTCGTCCCTTTCCTTCTGGCTCTGAAACAGATCCCGGAGCGTGTTCGGCTCCAGCCATTCAATATCGATATCCGAGTAGATCTGCCGGTAGTCCTCCGTGTAGAGCGCCACATACTCCGACCCCTGCCCCATATATTCTCTGGGAAAGCGTACAAAATCCAGGAGCGTCTCATCCGTCACCTCTTTGCCGCTCTGAATGTTTCGGACGACCTTGCTCTCCAGCATATATTTCTCCAAAAGATACTGATTCGCCTTCTGCATGGCGATAGCCGACAGCGAATGGATAAAATTATTCCTGACGATATAGTACCGGCCAAAGCCCAGTATGACGCTGATCGCCGCCACGGTGAACAACACCTGCTTTTTCCAGAATTTCATGGGTATCCTCTAGTCCTCCAGCATATAGCCGATCTTGTAAACGGTTTTGATCCTGTCCTTCCAGTCCAGCTTCTTGCGCAGCCTTTGAATGTGCAGATCCAGGGTCCGGGTCTCAAACTCCAGCTCCGCGCCCCAGACCTTCTCAAAGATCGTCTCCCTGTAAAGAGCATAATTTTTATTCTGTACCAGGAGCGTCAGAAGGTCAAACTCTTTCGGCGTGAGAAGCACAAACTCCCCGGCCTTTTTTACGGTCCTCATGTTCACGTTGATCTCCACGTCCCCGATCTTCTGGACCTCGTTTCCCTTGTGATACCTTCTGAGGACCGCCTCGATCCGGGCCGCCAGCTCGTCCATCTCAAAGGGCTTCGTCACATAATCGTCCGCGCCGGCCTTCAGCCCCTCGATCTTGTCCCGGGTGCGGCTCTTTGCCGTGAGCAGGATCGTAGGGATCTGGACCGTGCGGCGGTTGTATTCCAGGAGCTCGTACCCGTCGATCTTTGGCAGCATGATATCTAATAAGAGCAGGTCGTACTGCTTCTTCTCGATGCAGTCCGCGCCGGCTTCCCCGTCCAGGGCAATCTCGCACCGGTATCCCCGGGCCTCCAGCTCTATCCTGATCAGATCCGCTATGGCGATCTCATCCTCCACGATCAATATACGGCTCATCCTCACGCCTCCCTGTCAAAAATAAACGCCGGCCGCCGCAGGCTTCCACAGGCGGATACCGGCTTACTCTCAGCAATTATAAGAAAAATATGTATCTAAATTGTATCTTAGCAGTTCCTGTGTCCGGAGGCAAGCTGTTCCTGCGCGCACGAATCCCGCTCTTATCGTGCACTTCTTCCTCTTGCAGTCCGGCGGATTTTCCGCTAGTATAGAGGTAACGATTCAGCCAGGATCTTTCGCAGAGCCGCACATTTCACTGTTTCCGGCGGAGCGGAAGACCCGGCGCACAGGGAGCCTTTCTAAATAGGAAGAGGTTCCGCAGAAGGGAGAGAATATTATGCGAGATTCCGCAAGAAACCGCGCCAATGGTTTCGAGACCATGGACGGCGGCAAGGCAAAGACAGGCGGGTCCGGCGGCAAAGGCCTGAAGGTGGGAGGCATCATCCTGGCGGTGATCGCCGTCCTGATCCTGGCGCTGAACTCCACCTACCAGATCCGCGAACAGGAACAGGCGGTCCTGATCACCTTCGGCCGGCCCCAGGCCGTGACCGAACCGGGACTGCACTTCAAAATTCCTTTCGTCCAACAGGTGCGAAAGGTAAACACCACCATCCAGGGCTTTTCCATCGGCTACAACATGGAGACCGACGAGTCCAACGAGGCAGAATCCCTGATGATCACATCGGACTATAATTTCGTGAACGTGGACTTCTTCGTGGAGTTTCGATACAGCGATCCCGTAAAAGCGCTGTACGCCTCCAAGTATCCCGTGGACATCCTGCGGAACATCAGCCAGAGCTGCATCCGCAACGTCATCGGCAGCTACCCTGTGGACGACGTGCTGACCACCGGAAAGAACGCCATCCAGGCGGCCATCAAGGAAATGATCATCGCCAACCTGGAGGAACAGGACATCGGCGTCCAGCTGGTCAACATCACCATCCAGGACTCCGAACCCCCTACCGCCGAGATCATGGAGGCCTTCAAGGCCGTGGAGACCGCAAAGCAGGGCAAGGAGACGTCCTTAAACAACGCCAACAAGTACCGCAACGAACAGATCCCCTCCGCCCAGGCCAAGGCCGACGGGATCCTGAAAGACGCCGAGGCCCAGAAGACCGAGCGCATCAACGAGGCTACCGCCCAGGTGGCGCGGTTCAACGCCATATACGAGGAATATGTCAAGAATCCCCTGGTCACCCAGCGGCGTATGTTCTATGAGACCATGGAAGACGTTCTGCCGGACCTGAAAGTCGTCATTCAGAGCGGGGACGGCGAAACTCAGACCATCCTGCCCCTGGATTCCTTTACCGGGGATGCCGACACCCAGACGGCTGCAAACCAGGCGAACCAAATGGCAGACGGGCAGTAAGGACATCGCCAGCCATTCCTCCGTAAACAGATGGCCTTGCCGAATCTTCGGCAGGAAGTCAATCGTAAACCAACAACTTGCCGGTCCTCCGGCAGAAAGCGAGCAATTATGAAAGCAATCCGAAATACCGTGATCTGTGTGGTCGCAGCCCTGGTGCTGATCATCGGCTCCTCCTGCTTCGTGATCACGAATGAAAATGAATACAGCCTGATCAGGCAGTTCGGCAAGATCGACCACATCGTAAAGGACGCCGGAATCTCCTACCGGATCCCCTTCATCCAGACCGTGGACACCCTGCCGAAGGAGACGCTTCTGTACGACCTGTCTCCCTCCGACGTCATCACCAGCGACAAAAAGACCATGATCTGCGACAGCTATGTACTGTGGGAGATCGTGGATCCCCTGAAGTTCGCCCAGACCTTGAACTGCTCCATCCCCAACGCGGAGAGCCGTCTGGACACCACCGTCTACAACTCTACAAAGAACGTGATCAGCGCCACCACTCAGGACGACGTGATCTCCGGACGTGACGGTGCCCTGGCCCAGGCCATCATCGACAACATCGGCGTCTCATTAGAGCAGTACGGCATCCGCCTCCTGGACTTCCAGATCAAGCAGCTGGACCTCCCCGACGACAACAAGGCAGCCGTGTACGAGCGCATGATCTCCGAGCGTGACAACATCGCCGCCACCTACACCGCGGAAGGCAACTCCGAGGCTCAGAAGATCATGAACTCCACCGACATGGAGGTGACCGTGATGCTCTCAAATGCAGAAAAGGACGCCGAGATCCTCATCGCCGAGGGCGAGGCGGAATACATGCGGATCCTCTCCGAAGCCTATAACGACGAGTCCAAGCAGGAGTTCTACTCCTTTGTGAGGAGCCTGGACGCCCTGAAGCTCTCCATGCAGGGCGGCAACAAGACCGTGATCCTGTCCCCGGACTCCCCCATCGCGCAGATCTTCTACCTTAAATAAAATAAGGGGAGCAGCACAGGCCTCAGCCCGGAGAACCCTTCCGCGGCGCGTCAGCCTTGCTGCTCCCTTTTTAATTAATTTAAATCCTGCCGTTCGCTGAGATACAGTCCCATACGGCTCTCCAGGTGATCGATCAGCATATCCTCCGAAATCAGGCCGCTGAAATAATCGTCCAGCTCCTTCATAATAATGTCGTTCAGTTCCCTGGAAAAATACCGGTACGGCCTTGCCTTCCCGATCAGGTCCATCAGCGTCGCACGGTCCCGTTCGACGTCCATGTGATCGCCCAGCTTCACGGACTTCGCTCCCGGAACCGCAACATACATTCCCTCGTCCATGGATGCAATTTGTTTTTCCAATAAATCCTTCCGAACGCTCAAATGAAAATTGATATCTTTCGCGGCCTTCGACTGTCCCTCATAAGAGAGGCAGAACTTCAGGAACGCGCAGGCCGCCGCTTTCTCCTCCTGCGTCGCCGTCCTGCGGACGGCCAGGGGCTCGCTCCCCGCGATAAAGCAGGCCGCTCCGTCCCCCGCGGGATACCCGGCATAGAAAACCTTGTCCCCATATATAATGCGGTATTTCGCGATATCCTCCGGCCCACGGATCTCCACCTCACTGCAGAGCACCTTCCCGCCCAGGACGGTTTCCTCCGGGTCTGTCCCGTCCGCATTTTCGAAATAATCCTCCGCTACCTTCAAGGCCTTTCGGAACCCGTCGCTGTCAAAGTTCGTCGTTCCGGTTTCCGCGTCCCAAAGATAGGTATCCTCATAGCCGTGGCTGAGATAACTGGTCAGGAAAAGGGTTCCATACCCTTTCCCATAGACATTGGAAACCGCCTCCAGTTCCGGCCTGTCTTCAATACACTGCAAAAAAGTCTCATAGTTCCAATTTTCCGGCACTTCGCCCGCAGCGGCCAGCAGCGTCTTCAGAGTAAAATCCGTCACAACCCCGTACAGGGTACCGTCGATCTTTCCCATCTCCATGGCGGAAGATACAAGATCCTCCGTGATACCCAGCTGCTCCATGACGGAATCCAGCGGCTGCCAAAGTTTATAAAGATCCTCAAAACCCGTCAAGCCGGTGTCCACCAGCACCGGTCCGTCCCCCGCCGTCATCTGCGTCAGCAGCGCGGTCATATCATAATCATCCTTTAACTCAATGTGGCAGGAGGGATATTTCTTGTTGAACGCGGCGGCCATCGGCTCCATCGCCGACTTGTTGTAAGAGGAGACGGCCACCGCCACCTGGATGATATCCGCTTTCTCCTCGACAGGCTCAAGACACAGGAACCCGATACCGTCGTTATCCTCATAGAGCAGCCGAATCCTTCCGTTTTCGCCGCTCCGCATGGAATGGACATACGGATAATAAAAACCATGATTCGCCCAGAGATACAGCGGCTCCGGATCCTCCCCCGACAGGCCGCTCCTGTAAACTCCCGTCGAGTCCGCATACAGAAGGGTATCCTCATCAAAGAGCGTATAATAGCTGCCGCCAATCCCTTTTTCCGCCGGCGCAGGGGCCGCAAGCTCCTCCAGACGGCCCGTGTCCGCATTCAGACGCCAGAGGATATTCCTGTATTTCTCCTCTGTTTCCTGATAAAGGCACCAGACCGCAATGCTCCCGTCATAGACAGGAATCAGCCGGCAATACTCAGAAACCCCATCCAGGAGGCTTTCCGCAAGGGTCTCCCCTTCCGGCGAAAGGACTCTGTAAAGATACCCTTCCGGTTCCTTCAACAGCAGATGGATCTCTCCCGCAGCATCCATTATAAAATACCGCAGTTCATCGGTTGCTTCCTGCAGGCCTTTCCCGTCCAAAAACACCAGCGGAATCTCCCGGACTTTTTGATACTCCTCATCCTGTTCCGAAAGATAATACCGATACTCCCGGTTCTCTCCCTCCCCGACAACATCCGCCTTGAGGGCAAGGCAGTGATCCGATCCCAATGCGATGCTTAGACTCCAGATCTGATCGGTGATCTCATAGCGCTTCGAACTCTGTTCCCCGTCCTCCCGGACACTGACAATCTCATCCCAGCTGGTCTCCCCGCTTTCAGGGGCAAACAAATGCTTCTTTAACACATAGACTCTGGACGCAGCCAGTGAAAAAATACTGTTTACTGTTCCGGTCTCTCCCGACGATCCCTTCGCTATGATCGGCAGATTGGCCACAGCGGAATAAGCATCCAGACTGTTGTCCTTTCCCTCCAATTCCGCGGCTGCCAGCGCGATCATCC
>CANQCF010000026.1 GCA_947589505.1 uncultured Acetatifactor sp.
ATCTTCAAAGCTGTATAAAACTTCTGCATATCGTGGTTAGCCTCATGCAGGCCATCCGCAGTATAATCCTCTGTATCAACAACATCTCCCGTCACGAGGAAATCATAAAGTTCCATGTTGTAGAAATCGCAAACGGCCTGGACCCCGGCCAGTTCCATTTCCACCGCAAGGCAGCCTTCCTCTTTTCGTTTTTCTACAAGGGAGCGGGTTTCCCGGTAGATCGCATCTGTCGTCCACACTCTGCCTTTTATAAAGGGCAGGCCGTGTTTTGTAAATATTTTCTCCACAACATCTGCGTTTTTTACTGTTATGTAATCGGCCGGGCAAGCGTAATGGTAGGACATACCTTCATCCCGATACGCCTCCGATGGGATCACGTATTTTCCCTTTGTCTTTTCCTTATCCAAAGCGCCTGCCGAACCAAACAATATGATTTTGTCCGCCCCTGTCAGCCAGTTGATTTCAATCACATCCGTTCCTGCAAGAGCGGCTCCGATTTCCGAAAGATAAAAGACGATTTTCTTGTCATTGACCGTCAAAAGGTGCAGCGGCCTGATCCAATTTGCCGCCCGCATTTCCCCTATCTTTTCATTTGGAAACCGTTCCAGTACAGCCGGATATATTTCTCTTGAAAACGTACCTATTGCAATATCGCAGATTTTTCTTTGTTCACCGAAAAAGGCTTTCGGTGAAACGATCGCTTCACTCTCAGGGTCAAATGAGTCAGTAATCATTTCGTTTCCTCCATTGAAAATCCATCTTAAAAATTCAAGCAGTCATTAGCTCTCGAGCCACCTTACGACTTCCTCTTCCACATTCTCGCTGTCTACCCAATAATCCGGCTCAAAACCATATCCCTCTTTACAGTCGCCGGGATTCTCACATAGATTTATCACATTTGGTATTCGGCAAAGAATACCGGAGTTTTTGAGTATATAGCTTCTCACATTGCCGAAAGTATTGCAGCCCATCGTGTTTTCACCTATCAGCAGGAAATCGCTGACACTTCGTCCGTATAACACCGCCGTTTCTCCTGACGACGCTGTACCGCTATTGACAAGCATTATCAGCTTGCCGTTAAACATTCCCTTTTCCCGCTCATATGGCGTGGGCATTGATAATGTGACCCACTCGCGCTTACAATCACAGCATTCGGTGACCGGTGAAATGAGTTTCATACTGTACTCAGGGGCATGGACATAATCGTTCAGTCCTTGAATAAACTCTCTTGTAATACGATTATATCCACCCTCATTAAAGAGATAATTAAGCACAAGTACATTTCTGTCACGATAGTTTTTTCCCATAGCTTCAAAATCTGTCTGCTCTGTGAGTCCACCGACATAATCGCAGCAATTTGAACGCAGAATTGGGATACTGTTATGTTCCCTCGCAGCCATACAAATGTCATGATCATCATTCTTTAAAGAAGCTCGGCAGCGATGTACCGGAAGGATGATTTCTTTTCCGTCGACAGTGACTGTGATTTCCTGAACGGGCTGAAAGGAACGTATGCCTACCAAAAATCTTTTCTTGCCCTTTGGTGCGAGCGTGGGAAATAGGCAGTCGGAAGAATCGATCACACTGCCTTTAGGCAATTGTGGTACACTGCTCCGAATCACAATGTTTTGACCCTCTTTCTCTTCAACCAAAACTTCAGCAAAATAAGCGAGATATTGCCGTGCAAAGCGCAAAAGACCAGTTAAAGGCGCAGCAAATCCGAGATGATTGTCAATAATTCCGCAGTCAAACGACGAATGAATAAGACGGCAGAAATCTGAGATATACACCTGCTCCTGCGCTTCTATAAACATTCTGATTTCAGTGTAAATATCCGAAAAACTAACTCCGTTTCTTTCCCAGAAATTTCTGCCGCAATAGCGGTTTTCCATCAGATAAATCAATTCGTCCAAATCTTCAAGAGCCTGATCGCGTGTTATAACACCATTATACTCTCCAACAGGGCGATACGCAGAATCCGTTGGCAAAGACAGGTACTCTTCTAAAATCTCATTCGGTAAAAAATCGCTTTTGTCCGACACTAAGCCAAAATCTTTATTCCCCATATTTAAGCCTCACTTCTTAATTTTCCGCTTTGTATCAAGGCCCGCAAATTGATATCAATGTCCCTGTTGATTTCAGGACCTCATAACAGTCTTAAACACATACAATTTCCGCATGTCCTATCGCAAAGATTTGATACCAACACCCAATTATAAAAATATCTTACTCGAAGGAGAACCCAAACCCCTTGAAGCAAAAATTCCGCCAGGCGGAACTCACTCAGGCACTCAGATATTGGTCCGCACCAGCCTGGGCCGATACCCCTCTTTCTCCAGCGCCTCCATGATCCTGGCCTTATGCTCCGTTCCAAAAGCCTCCATGGTGATCCGCAGCTCCACCGCCGCGTTGCGGTTCGTCGAAACGAACTGATTGTGCTCCAGCTTAATAACGTTTCCGCTCTCCTGGGCGATCACCCCGGATACCCGGTACAGCTCTCCCGGCTTATCCGGCAAAAGCACCGACACCGTAAAGATCCTGTCCCGGAAGATCAGGCCCTGCTGCACCACCGAACTCATGGTGATCACATCCATATTGCCGCCGCTCAGGATCGCCACGATTTTCTTGTCCTTCACATCCAGCTTCTTTAAGGCGGCCACGGTCAGAAGACCCGAGTTTTCCACGACCATCTTGTGGTTCTCCACCATATCCAGGAAAGCAACTACAAGATCTTCATCCTCCACCGTGATGATGTCGTCCAGGTTCTTCTGGATATACGGGAAGAGCTTTTCCCCCGGCGTCTTCACCGCGGTACCGTCCGCGATGGTGTTCACCTGGGGAAGGGTCGTCACCTTTCCGTTTTTCAGGGATTCCTGCATACAGTTCGCCCCCGCGGGCTCCACGCCAATCACCTTGATCTTGGGATTCAGCAGCTTCGCCAGCGTGGACACGCCGGTGGCCAGTCCGCCTCCTCCGATGGGGACAAGGATGTAATCCGTCAAAGGCTGCTCCTTCACGATCTCCATGGCGATGGTCCCCTGCCCGGTAGCCACGGTGAGATCGTCAAAGGGATGGATGAATGTGTACCCGTGCTGATCCGCCAGCTCGTATGCCTTCGCGCAGGCCTCGTCGTACACGTCCCCCCAGAGCACTATCTCCGCGCCGTAGCTTTTCGTGCGGTTCACCTTCATGAGGGGCGTGGTGGTAGGCATCACGATGGTGGCTTTCGCCCCGTAACACTTCGCGGCGTAGGCCACGCCCTGGGCATGGTTTCCGGCGGAGGCGGTGATCAGTCCCCGGTCCCGCTCCTCCTGGGTCAGGGTGCTCATCTTGTAATACGCGCCCCGGACCTTATAGGCCCCGGTAAACTGCATGTTTTCCGGCTTTAAGAACACCTTGTTCCCCGTCTGGGCGCTGAAATAGTCGCTGTACACCAGCTTTGTCTCCAGGGTGACCTTTCCGACCACCTCGCTGGCCTCTTCAAATTTCTCCAGTGTCAACATCTCACTCATCTTCGCTGCCTCCTGTCTCTTCCGTCTCCTCCCGGTCTGGCTCGACCTCAAAGAGCGCGTTCACAAATTCGTCCGGATCAAATTTCTGAAGATCCTGGGTGGTCTCCCCCACGCCGATGTATTTCACCGGTATCTTAAGCTCCGACTGGATCGCCACCGCGATCCCTCCCTTTGCCGTGCCGTCCATTTTCGTGAGGACGATGCCGGTCAGATTCGTCACATCCCCAAACTCCCTGGCCTGGGCCATGGCGTTCTGCCCCGTCGTCCCGTCCAGCACGATCAGGTTCTCCCTGTGGGCGTCCGGAAACTCCTTATCAATGATCCGATTCATCTTCCGGAGCTCTTCCATCAGGTTTTTCTTGTTGTGCAGCCGTCCCGCGGTATCGATCAGGAGCACATCCACGCCCCTGGCCTTGGCCGCGCTGACCGCGTCGTAGACCACGCTGGCGGGGTCCGCGCCCTCTCTGCCGCCGATCATGGGCGCGCCTGCACGCTCCGCCCACTCCGCAAGCTGTTCCCCGGCCGCCGCCCGGAAGGTATCCGCCGCCGCGATCAGGACTTTCCGACCCTCATCTTTCAGCTTCCAGGCCAGCTTTCCCACGGTGGTGGTCTTCCCCACGCCGTTTACGCCGATCACCATAATGACAGACTGTTTCGTCTCAAATTCATAGGCCGCCTCGCCGACCTCCATCTGCTCTCGGATGCTCCGGATCAGAAGTTCCTTACACTCGCCTGGGGTCTTGACATGCTGCTCTCTCACCTGCTGTTTCAGGCGCTCGATGATGGAGGTGGTGGCGTTCACCCCGATATCCCCCATGATCAGAATCTCCTCCAACTCCTCATAGAAGTCTTCGTCGATGCTGGAAAAGCCGCTGAACAGGGAATCGATCCCCCGGACGATATTCTCCCGGGTCTTAGTCAATCCCGCCTTCAGCCTGGCAAAAAAACCTTTCTTTTCTTCCGACATTCTCACCCCTCCTTTTTCATGACAGTCCCGCTCCCTGTCTCCCTAATCCGTCAGGTCCTTTTCGATCAGGTTCACGGACACCAGGGTGGAGACGCCTTTCTCCTGCATGGTGATGCCGTAGAGCCTGTCCACCTGCTCCATGGTGCCTCTTCGGTGTGTGATCACGATAAACTGGGTGTTCTGGGTCAGCTTATGTAAATATTTTGCAAATCTTCCCACGTTGGAGTCGTCCAGCGCCGCCTCGATCTCGTCCAGAAGACAGAACGGGGAGGGCTTCAGGTTCTGGATAGCAAAGAGCAGAGCGATAGCCGACAGCGCCTTTTCGCCGCCGGAGAGCTGCATCATGTTCTGCAGCTTCTTTCCCGGGGGCTGGGCGATGATCCGCACTCCTGCCTCCAGGACATCCTCGTCCTCCATCAGCTCCAGGGTGCCTTTGCCGCCGCCAAAGAGCTCCTTAAACACCTTATCGTACTCCCGGTTGATCTCCGCAAATTTTTCCGTAAACTGCTTTTTCATGGCCTCGTCCAGCTCCTGGATCAGCTGCTCCAGGGCCTTCTCCGACTCCACGAGATCGTCGTGCTGAGTCTTCATAAAGGTGTATCTCTCCATCAGACTCTTGTATTCCTCGATGGCGTTTACATTCACGTTCCCCAGCTTCCGGATCTGATCCTTCAGGGATTCGATGCCGCGCTTCATCTCCGCCAGATCCGTCATCTCCTCGTTTCGGAGGGAGGCGGCCACGCTCAGCGTGATCTCGTATTCGCTCCACATATAGTTGATCTGGTTCTCGATGGCTTCCTCCAGGCGTTCTTTCCCGGAATTTAAGCGGAAGACCTCCTTGTCAAGGGCCGCGTTCTTTTCCGCAAGTTCCTCCCGCCTCTGGAAGAAGTTCTTCTGCTGTGCGCTGTACTCTTCTTTTTTCCGGCTGTCCTCCTGGAGGGTCTTCTCGGCCTCCTTCTCCGCGTCGTAGGACGCAGCGATGGTCTTTCGGATTTCTTCAATGTTGCGGGTCTTTTCCTCCGCAAGAGCGTCGTTGGCCTTCAGCGCCTCCAGGATTTCCTCCAGTTCCGATCTGGCGTGCTGGATCTCCCCGTCGATGCGGTCCACGTTTGCCTGCTTAAAGCCCTGGGTCTGGCGCATCCTCTCCGCCTTCAGATCCCATTCCTTTACGCTGGCCGCGGCCTCGGTCTCCTCGGCGCGCTTTTCCTCCAGTTCTTTCTGAAACAAACGGATGGCCTCCTGGGCCTCTTTCTCCGCCTCTTCGCTCTTTGCCATCTCCTGGGCGGCCTCTTTTTTGCCGCTGTTCATGTCAAGGATCTGGCGCTCCATCTCGCCGGCCTCCCGGCTGATGTCCTGCAGGCCCTCCGCTTCCTCTTCCATGCGGTCCCTGGCCTGGGCGATATTCAGTCGGGCCGTGTTCTGTTCGATGGATTTCCGCTGGATCTCTCCCCGCAGATTTTCCAGCTCCGTGCGGAGACCGTTCCGCTCCGCCTTTGTATTTTCGATATCCCGATTCGCCTGGTCAATGGCACTCAGATACGCTTTTGCCTTCTTCTCCAGCTCGTCCAGCTCCCGCCGTCTTCCCAGGAGATTGCTGTTGTTCTTAAAGGCGCCGCCGCTGATGGCTCCGCCGGGAACCAGGAGTTCTCCCTCCAGCGTCACCATGCGGATCCCATAATGGTACTTCCGGGCGATCTTCACCGCGTTGTCCACGTGGTCCACCACCAGGATCCTGCCCAGCATGGCCTTCGCCACATCCGCATACTTCTGCTCGATGTGGACCAGCTCGTCCGCCATACCGACAACACCCTTTTCCTTCAAGGCCTCCGGGTTCTTAAACTCCTGATGCTCCCGTATGCTGGTCAGGGGCAGGAACGTGGCCCGGCCCAGGCGATTGGCCTTCAGAAACCCAATCATCTTTTTCGCGGTCTCTTCATCGTCCGTGACGATATTCTGGATATTTCCACCCAGGGCAGTCTCGATAGCCACCTCGTACTTTTCATCCACCTTGATGATGTCCGCCACGACGCCGATGATCCCTTTTTCTCTCTCCTTCTGCTCCATCACTTTCTTGACGGAGTTGCCGTAGCCCTCATAACGCTCCGTCAGATTCGACAGCGCATCCAGTTTGGATTTCTCCTGCTGGTAATTCATCTGGGCCTGGCGGAGCTTTGCGTCTTTCTCCGAAAGGCTCTGGCGTATCTCCGTCAGACGCTTTTCTCCTGCCGTCACCCGGTCGTTTAATTCCCTCAGTTCCCCGGTGACCCGGTCAAAGACCGCCTCCAGGCTCTTAATGGTCTCCTCCCTGGCAGCTTCGTCACTCTTTGCCCGAAGAAGCCGGGAATTGAGTTCCGCCTTGCGGATATTGATCTGCTCCATCATGGTGTCGAACCGGCCCAGCCTGGACTTGATGGCGGCCCGCTGGTTCAGCTCGTTCATAATGGCATTCTTTTTCTCTTCGATCCCGGCGTTCAGTTCCTCGATCCGCCGCTGTAGTTCTTCCAGCCGCGCCTTCTCCCGGTCCGCAGAGGCGGTAATCTCTTCCACCTGCTGGTCGGTGTCCAGTTTTTCGTCCAGAATGTCCTGCTTTTCTTTTTCATGGCCGGCGATCTCTGCCTCCAAGGCCTTCCTGCGGTCCGTCAGGTGCTTCTCGCTGCCCTTCGCGGAGTTGATCTGCTCCTCCAGGATACCAATCTGACCCTCCAGCTTTTCCCGGTAAATGCCGCTCTCCCCAAGCGCTTTCCGGGCGCTCTCCACAGAAGCCTCCAGAACCTCGATCTGTGCCTGGACTCTCTCATACTCTTCTTTAATGCCCTCGTACTGCGCGGTGCTGTCCGCCAGTTCCCCGCTGGCCGTGCGGTGATTTTCCGTCACTTCGTCCAGCTGCTTTTTCAGCCGATTGTGCTCCAGCAGGAAGACATTGATATCCAGGGTTTTCAGTTCTTCTTTTTTGCGTAGATAGATCTTCGCGGTCTCGGACTGCTTCTCCAGGGGGCCGACCTGTTTCTCTAGCTCCGCCAGGATATCGCTGACACGGACCAGATTGATCTTCTCGTTCTCGATCTTCGTCTGGGCGGCGGCTTTCCGGCGCTTAAACTTCACGATCCCCGCCGCCTCGTCAAAGAGTTCCCGCCTCTCCTCGGGCTTTCCGCTCAGGATTTTGTCGATCTGGCCCTGACCGATGATGGAGTAACCCTCCTTGCCGATACCGGTATCATAAAAGAGTTCGTTCACATCCTTCAACCGACAGGCGGTTCCATTCAAAAGATATTCACTTTCTCCGGAACGGTAAAGCCTTCTCGCCACCGTAACCTCGTCGTAATCGATGGGAAGCTGGTGGTCGGAGTTGTCCAAGGTGATGGCAACATAGGCGTAACTCAAAGGCTTCCGCATCTCCGTGCCCGAGAAAATGACATCCTGCATGCTGGCACCCCGCAGCTGTTTAATTTTCTGTTCTCCCAGAACCCATCTCACCGCGTCCGCCACATTGCTCTTTCCGCTGCCGTTGGGACCCACGATGCCCGTGATCCCGTTGTGAAACTGAAAAGTGATCTTATTGGCAAAGGACTTAAAGCCTTGTACCTCAATGCTTTTTAAGTACATATCCTCTATCCCTCAGCAGAAGCAGGGCACGATACGCCGCCTGCTGCTCCGCCGCTTTCTTTGTTCTTCCGCTCCCCTGGGCCAGGACCTCTTCCCCAAAACTGACCTCCACCGTGAAGGTCTTATTGTGATCCGGCCCTTCCTCGCCCAGAAGCGTGTAACTTACATCCGTCTTAAAGGTTCCCTGGGCCAGCTCCTGGAGACTGCTCTTGCTGTCGTAAAAGAACTGCTTGTTCTCCATGTCGTTTAAGACAAAGCGGAGGATAAAGTCCTTCGCCTTCTCCAGCCCGCTGTCCAGAAAGATAGCGCCGATGACCGCCTCCACCACGTCCGCGATGATGCTGTCCCGCTCCCGGCCGCCGGTGTGTTCCTCCCCCCGTCCCAGGCGGAGAAACTTTCCCAGCTCCAGGTCCCGGGCGCAATATGCCAGGGCCGGCTCACACACCAGGGAAGCCCGCATCCTGGTGAGCTCCCCTTCCGGCAGGTCCGCGTAAGTATGGAACAAAAGCTCGCTGGACACCAGCTCCAGCACCGCGTCTCCTAAGAATTCCAGCCTCTCATAATTCCCGTTCCTGCGGATCCTCTGCTCATTGGAAAAGGAGCTGTGGGTCAGCGCCTGCCGCAGCAGATCCTTGTTCCGAAACGAGTACCCGATCTTTTCTTCTAATTGATCCACTTCCTGAAAAATCAAGCCGATGCCTCCCAACTAGCCAATCGCTCTGTCTGCCAAAACCAGGATATCCTGCACCGTCCGGACCTTCTCCGCTTCTTCCGCGGAAAGTTCCGCCTGCAGTTCCTCCTCGACGCCGATGATGATCTGGTACACGTCCAGGGAATCCGCGCCAAAATCTTCCATCAAATCCGACTCCGGACGGATCTCTCCCCTGTCCAGATTCAGCACCTCCGAGATGATCCGTGCCAACCGTTCAAACTCCATCCGACGATCCCCCTAATCCTCCGGGACGATCCTCTCCCGGATCTTTTCGTTGATCTTCTGTTCTTTAAATGTGATGCACTGCAGGACGGAATTTTTGATCTCGATGGCCTTGCTGCTGCCATGGGTCTTTACCACAAGGCCGTTTAAGCCCAGAAGGGGCGCTCCGCCGTAATCCTCCGTGCTGAATCCCTTCATGGTCTGCTTCAGGGCGGGCTTCACCAAAAGGGCCCCCAGCTTGCTGCGAAAACTGGTCATGAGGCCGCCCTTGATCATCTTGATCAGGCTGTTTCCCACGCCCTCATACATCTTCAGGATCACATTCCCCACAAAGGCCTCGCAGACCACCACGTCCACTGCCCCCGCCGGGATGTCCCTTGCCTCCACGCTGCCAACGAAATTGATCTCCGGACAGTTTTTCAGAAGCGGGAAGCTCTCTTTTACCAGCGCGTTGCCCTTTTCTTCCTCCGCGCCGATATTGACGATCCCCACCGTGGGATTCTTCACGCCCATGACGCTCTCCATATAGACGCTTCCAATCTTCGCAAACTGCAGTATATGGGAAGATCTGGCGTCCACGTTTGCCCCGCAGTCGATCAGAAGACTGACGCCCTTCTCCGTAGGGATGAGGGGCGCAAGCGGCGCTCTCTCCACCCCTTTGATGCGGCCGACGATCAACTGTCCGCCCACCAAGGTCGCACCGGTGCTCCCGGCTGTCACCAGCCCGTCGCAGGTCCCATCCTTCACCAGGTACATACACTTCACCAGGGAGGATTCCTTCTTTCTGCGCACCGCCATCACCGGGGGCTCCGCAGTCTCGATCACTTCTTCCGCATGGATCACTTCGATCTGGGCGGGGTCGTAGGTGTATTTTGCCAGTTCCGCCTGTACCTGCTCCTGCCTTCCCACCAGGAAGACCTTCACCCTCTTATCCTCGTTCACCGCTTCCACGGCGCCCTTTACGACCTCCGCCGGGGCATTGTCCCCGCCCATGGCGTCCACCGCCACATTTACCATCTCTGCCATTCTCTTATGCCTCTCATTCACTATTCTGATTATATAATCCAGTTATTTCAGAGCCCCGGCCCGTAGGGCCTTTCTGACGACTTTCCCATCGCTTTCCAACCAAACGGCCTTCTGCTTTTTTCGCCGCCTTCCGGCAGACCGTCCCGCCGGTTTCCGGCCAAACGGCCTCCTGCTTTTCCCGTCGTCTTCCGGCAAACCCTCCCGCCGGCTTTCCCACCGCGTTTTGGCAAACCATCCTGCCGCTTTTTCCGCCGCACGCCGGCGTCTCGGTTCGGAAAACACTGTCCCGGCTCCGGCCCGGACGACGCTGGGCCCACGCATCCACTGATTACTATACTAAAAAGAGGCTTAAAAGTCAATAAAAAAGGAACCGGCGGCGGATCTGAAGATCCCTTCCGCGCACCGGCCCCTATCAGGCGACGCTGCACCCCTTTTGTCATTTATTTTCGTCCAGATAGAGTTTCACTCGGTTCTGAATAACCTTTGCGGTCTCCGCCGCCGTCCTGCTTCCGCCAAAGTAAAGATCCGCTTCCTCCTCGATCATGTCGTAGATCAGCTGTCCCCTTTCATCCTGGGGCTCCAGATTGCCCACAGCGGTGATAAACTCCTCCAGGAAACTGCTCCCATCCTCCTTGACGTCCAGCAGCAGATAAGAACCGCCGCCTTTCGAATAACCGGCATTTTTCGTCAGGCCCGGAGCGCTCCCCGGCTCCTTGACGCAATCCCGGATCACGTCCTCCCGGACGCTGGTTCCGTCCACCAGCTTGATCTGTTCTTCCGGGGAGAGCATATCCCAGAGGAACTGCAGCGCCTTCTCTTTATTTTTGGAGTTGGCGTTGATGGCTATAAAATCGTATGAACCGATCGGACCATACCCCTCCTGTCCCGGAGCGCCCACAAAATGGCAGCTCTTTTCCAGGGGTTTCATCCCCCGGGAGAACCAGTCCATGTTGTAGAGGGACACATCGGTTGCAAAGCACTCTCCGGTCTGCAGGGCCTCGTAGAACTGTTCCGCGTCGAGATCCGGTTTCTCCCCGTATTCCTTACAGAGTTCCAGAAAACGGATAAATGTTTCATTCTCAAAATCACAGGTTCCTGACTCCAGATCCAGGAAGGATGTCTTCTCCGGGAAAAAACTGAGGAAGTAATAGAGAATGTTTTCCGGAGAATTGGAGGAAACCGTTCCGTCCACGTTGACATACCCATAGAGAATCTTGGGCTTTTTTTCGTCCGCAAGCCGCACAATATCCTCGATAGTCCAGCTGTCCCCCTCCCAGGCCGCATTAGACGCCAGTATCACCATTCCCTGCAGCGCAGGGTCCACACCGATCAGTTTTCCGTCCAGGGTGCCCCGTGCCAGCGCACTGGGAAAGATCTTTTCCTTCAGCTCAGGATCCAGATATTCCGTCAAATCCAGAAGCGCGCCATTTTCATACAAACTCCGCATGTCCTCCTTTTCCAGAAGAAGGATGTCCGGCCCGCCCCCGTTTAAGATATCCGCCATCAGCCTGGTGCGATAAGCTTCAAACTCCCCTTCGTAGGTCTCCAGCCTGACCGGGTTCTCCGGATGGCGCTTGCTGTATTCTACTGGCAGAGCGCTGTAATACAAGCTGGAATATTCCTCCACAATGGCAAAGGAAAGTTTCTCTTTAGCCTGCTGCGCTTCCTCTTCTGAGCACTCAGAGCAGGTCAGGATATCCAGCTGGTTCTCCCCGTTTTCCCCCCAATTATACAGTAGAATGCTGCCGTCATCCGAGAAGGTGATCGCCGCAAGAAACGTCGGATCCACACCTTCCGTCCCGCAGTTTAAAAGGGGTGTCTGCTCCCCCGAGGCGGTATCCCAGCGTATCAGCCAGTCCCCCCTTACATAATAGAAGGAACCGTCCTCTCTCATGGCGATCTGACGATAGGAATTGCCAGGGATCTCTCCCAGCCGAGTCTCCTTCTCCCCTGTAAGGAGAATAATCTCCGTCCTCATATTTTCCATGTTTACTCTGGTCGTAATGACGCTGCCGTCCGGCGCTGCGCAAGACCCTGTGTAATACCGTCCTTCGGAGAGATTAGGCATATCCCGGCGGATTTCTTTTCCCTCTTTGTCAAAGACCAGAAGACCGCCCTCATAACAGTTGATCAGATAAAAGTAACTCCCGTCGAAAAAGAAATCCGGGTAGGCCATCATGGGCCCGGAACCAATCTCTTGATAGAGATAGTCCAGAGTGACACAGGCCGTCTTCTTTCCCTCTCCGTCAAGGGTGTACACCCGTATCTCTTCCGGGTTTCCATCCCCATCCTCCGATACAAAGACCGCGGCCAGCTCATTTTCTCCCGTGAAACACAGACTGTCGAAATGTCCCTGAAGATCTTCCTCCGAAAGGATCTGATCATCGAAGAAAAAATCCCCGCTCTCGAGATCGCGGCGCTCCAGATAATAGCGCCAGCCCTCCCTCGTCAGGTCGCTAAAAAGGAAAACGCTCTCCTGATCGCTGAAGGCTCCCGTCTCTCTTCGATCCGTGACCGAAGCCGACTTCACCTTCAAATTTACCGGAATGCTGCTCACCGAGTGATAGGGCGCGTTTACACCGGAGAATGTCTGTGGAAGATCCTGTCCGCTTCCCGCAAATCCTTTTTTCCAGTTGTCCGAAGGTGCTGACTGCCCCTCCTGCGAAGTCCCCGTTCCGCCTGGGTTCCCTGTGCCTCCGCAGGCTCCCAGCAGCAGACAGCCCAGCAGAAGCCATAGTACTATGCCCTTGCAGATATTGCGATTTCTTTTTTTATTCATGCCTTTCCCTCCATCTTTTCCCCTCGGACCTGGCCCCAGCAGAACGATTCCCGCCTCTTTTTACAGATCCTTTCTCCCGGATTCTTCCGGCTGTTTTCACCGGGCTTTTAAATTTTCCCGTTTTTCCTTTCCGGCGGCTTTTTTCGTTCCCTTATTCTGCAGAGTTCTCAGATTTTTTTCTTTCGGCCCGTTGTATTTATTTTATCATTCCCAAATCCGTGCAACAACGACCTTAAAGAAATCTTAAACTATCTTAAACAAATCTTAAACTTTTCCTTCCACAGAGACGACAAAAATTTCACATATCAAAAGTTAAGTCATAAAAGGGAGAAGTCCTGCACAGAAAAGCGCACGAAAAAAGGCCCCTCCCTGGGGAGGAAGCCCCTCTTTTCGTCTTTACGGCTGCTGCCCATGAAACCTGCGGTTCAAATCTGCCGCACAGTAAGGCAGCGATTCTTAAAATTAGTCCTCTGCGGATACAACCTGCTTCTTGTTGTAGGAACCGCAGTTCTTGCAAACTCTGTGAGGAACCATCAGCGCGCCGCACTTGCTGCACTTAACCAGCGTAGGAGCGCTCATCTTCCAGTTTGCTCTTCTCTTATCTCTTCTGGACTTAGAAGATTTATTCTTGGGACAGATCGACATCGCATTACACCTCCTTACCGTGATTGAAAACATCTGATATGACAGCCATACGCGGGTCCGGAACAAATCTGTCGCATCCACAGTCCCCATCGTTCAGATTCTTGCCGCACACGGGACAAATACCCTTGCAGTCTTCCCTGCAGAGAATCTTTGCTGGCCAGTTTTCCATGATTTCGTTGTATAAAAGAGTCTCTGTGTTCAGGTAGTACCCCTCCATAAAACTCAGGTCATCCACCTCTTCATCATCCTGTTCTGCGTTCTCAGTGGGTACCACATACCTCTCAACCTCCAGTTCCAGCGTCACGGGCACATCCGTAAGACACCTGTCGCAGGGGGCCTGAAAGAGCAGTTTCGCCTTTCCCTCCACCTTTGCCCGTCCGGGTTCCAGATTGGAGATCACAAGCTCCAGATCCGACTTCTCTGTCAGGGGATATTTCCCCATCCTGGAATCAAAGCCTGTAAGCTCTACGGGAACACTCTCCCGGAGAACCTTATCCCGCTCCTTGAACACATCGGATAAATTCAACAGCATAACGACTCCTTTTCACACACTCGATAATTATACAAAACAGAACCGGGTTTGTCAATCACTTTTTTACCACCAGTTCAGCCAGCCGCCAGAATAGGGGAAAAATCGTGCTCGCACGAATTTTTCCTCCTATCTGGCGGCTGAGGGAACGCCATCTAATGAGCAAAGACAGCTGCGAAGCAGCGGTAAGCGCGCCAGCGCGGCTTTGCGAATGGCGTTCGCTGAACTGGGTACCTTCAGGGACGGAACCGTCCTTCTATGAGCAAAGACAGCTGCGAAGCAGCGGTAAGCGCGTCAGCGCGGCTTTGCGAATGGCGTTCGCTGAACTGGTGACTCAGGGAACGCCATCTAATGAGCAAAGACAGCTGCGAAGCAGCGGTAAGCGCGTCAGCGCGGCTTTGCGAATGGCGTTCGCTGAACTGGGTACCTTCAGGAACCGTCACGTCTCCTCCACGGCCTTCTTCATGGCGCTGATGTACTCGTGCAGCTTCGGGGCGGCCCCCGCTCCTTCCGCAGCGATGATCTTCACCACAGCACTGCCCACAATGCTCCCGTCGGAGAGGGCCGCCATCTTCTTCGCCTGCTCCGGCGTGCTGATGCCAAAGCCCACGGCGCAGGGCACATCCGTCACCTGTCGGATGCTCTCCACAATGGAGGCCAGATCCGTCTTGATCTCACTCCTGACGCCGGTGACGCCCATGGAGCTCACCACATAGATGAAACCCCTGGCCTCCCTGGCCACCATCTGGATCCTCTCCTCCGAAGTCGGAGCGATCATGGAGATCAGCGCCACGTTATGGGCGTTTGCAGGGCCTTCCACCTCTTCTTTTTCTTCATAGGGAAGATCCGGCAGGATAATGCCGTCCACCCCCAGCTCCTCGCATCTTGTGAAAAACCGGTCGTAGCCGTAGTGGAATACCGGATTGCAGTAGGTCATGAAGCAGATGGGGATCTGGCTCTGCTCCCGGATCCTGCGGACGATGTCAAAAGCGCCGTCGGTGGTCATGCCGTTTTTCAGGGCCCGAATGTTCGCGTCCTGAATCACCACGCCCTCCGCCGTGGGATCGGAGAAGGGGATACCGATCTCCACCAGATCTGCGCCGGCTTTTTCCGCCTCCAGGACAAACCGCACCGTGCTGTCCGCATCCGGATCGCCCGCGGTCATAAAGACGATAAACGCTTTTTTATTCGGCGTGTCAAACGCTTTCCTGATCTTATTCTTCTCGTTAATCATGGATATCCACCCCCCTGTATCTGGCGATCGCCGCCACATCCTTATCACCCCTGCCGGAGACGCAGACGATGATGCTCTGGTCCGGCCGATAGTTCTTCGCGATCTTTAAGACATGGGCCACGGCGTGGGCGCTCTCGATGGCACAGATAATGCCCTCCGTCCGCGCCAGGTACTCAAAGGCGTCCACCGCCTCGTCGTCCGTGATCGGCACATACTGAGCTCTCCCTGTGTCGTGGAGGTTTGCGTGCTCCGGTCCGATGCCGGGGTAATCCAGCCCCGCGGAGATGGAGTACACCGGGGCGATCTGGCCGTTTTCATCCTGGCAGAAATAGGATTTCATGCCGTGGAAGATCCCCAGAGTACCGGTGGCGATGGTCGCCGCGGTGAACGCCGTGTCCACGCCCTTGCCCGCCGCCTCACAGCCGATGAGCTCCACCTCTTTGTCGGGAATAAAATTATAAAAGGCGCCCATGGCGTTGCTGCCGCCTCCCACACAGGCCACAACGGCGGCGGGAAGCTTTCCCTCTTCCTTCAAAATCTGCTCCCGGGCCTCCCGGCTGATCACACTCTGAAAATCCCGCACGATCATGGGGAAGGGATGGGGGCCCATCACGGAGCCCAGGCAGTAATGAGTGTCATTGACCCGGTTGGTCCACTCCCGCATGGTCTCGTTGACTGCGTCCTTTAAGGTCATGGTGCCGGTGGTGACGGGGTGTACCTTCGCCCCCAGGAGTTCCATGCGGTAGACGTTCAGCGCCTGACGGTCCGTATCCTCCTTACCCATATAGATCTCGCACTCCATGCCGAGCAGCGCCGCGGCCGTAGCGGTGGCTACGCCGTGCTGTCCCGCGCCCGTCTCAGCGATCAGGCGGGTCTTTCCCATCTTCTTTGCGAGAAGCGCCTGACCCAGCACATTGTTGATCTTATGGGAGCCCGTATGATTTAAATCCTCCCGCTTCAGATAAATCTTCGCGCCGCCAAGATCCTTGGTCATCTTCTCCGCATAGTACAGCAGGGAAGGCCTCCCCGCATACTTGTTCAGAAGTTCCTCCAGTTCCGCGCAGAACTCCGGATCCTTCTTATACTTTTCATAGGCCTCTTCCAGACGGATCAGTTCATTCATCAATGTCTCCGGAATGTACTGTCCGCCGTGAATGCCGTAACGTCCCTTACTCATGCCTCTCCTTCCTCTCTTCCAAAAATAATAAATGCTCTTTCCTGCCGGCTCACCACGCATGTCTTCCTGTATACTCTGTCATTCCTTCGTCCTCTGCCCGAGGATCGGAAGCACTGTCAGGAACCTTCCTTAAAGCCGGTCTGTGATATTCAAAAAACTTTTCTTTCCTGCCTTAAAGTCCCCTGACAATCTCCACGGCCCGACGCATCTTTTCGGGATCCTTTACGCCATCCGTCTCCGTGCCGGAGCTCAGGTCCACGCCGTAGGGCTGTACCCGGCTGGCCGCTTCCCGCAGATTTTCCGGCGTCAGTCCCCCCGCCAGGAAAAAATCCCGCTGGATATCCTCCAGAGTGCTCCAGTCGAAAGTCTTTCCGGAACCGGTTCCGCTGTCAAAGAGCAGATAGTCCGCCGCCGTGTCCAGCCAGGCTTCGACGATGTGCCGGTTTTCCGCTTTCACCGTCTTGATCACCGGCTTCCCGGTCACCGCCTTGAGATACAGGATATCCTCCTCGCTCTCCTGTCCGTGGAGCTGGGCCAGGTCGATGACGCCTTCCTCCAGAAGAGAAATGATCTCCTCCAAGGGATCGTCCACAAACACGCCCACAGCCTGGATCCTGGGATCCAGCTGTGCCTTCAGCGCCGCTGCGGTCTCACGGGAAATGCTTCTCCGAAACCCCTTCGCCAGGATAAACCCTGCATAGTCCGGCAGGACTTGGTTCGCATAGCCGATGTCCTCCGGCCTGCGCATACCGCAGATCTTGATTTTCATGCCGTCCGCCTTTCTCTCTCGATCCATGCCCTCCATAGTCTGCCTCCGATCTGCAGGGCTGGATTTCCTGTCAGTTTCCATTTTCCAAACCTCCCAGCACCGGACTTCCTATCAGTCTCTATTCCCCAATCTCCCAGCACCGGACTTCCTGTCAGTCTCCATTTCCCCAACCTCCCAGGACCGGTCTTCCTGTCAGTCTCCATTTCCCCAACCTCCCAGGGCCGTCTTCCTGTCAGTCTCCATTTTCCCAACCTTCTAGCGCCTGCCGGCCAGTTCATCCAGCATGACCTTTTTGTCCGGGCTTCTCATCAAAGTTTCCCCGATGAGGACGCCGTTCACACCGATCTCCTCCAGCCGCGCGATGTCCGCCCTGGTCTTCATGCCGCTCTCGGATACAAAGAGCCGGTCCTGGGGCGCCAGCTTCCGCAGGCGGATGGAATTATTGATGTCCACGGTAAAGTCCTTCAGGTTCCGGTTGTTGACGCCGATGATCCTCGCCCCGGCCTCCAGCGCCGTCTCCAGCTCTTTTTCATCGTGGGCCTCCACCAGAGCGGAAAGACCCAGCTCCCTCGAAAGGTCTCCATATTCCTTCAGCTGTGCGGGGGAGAGGATGGCGCAGATCAGAAGGACCGCGTCGGCCCCCATCTCTTTCGCCTGGTAGATCATGTATTCGTCCACCGTGAAATCCTTGCGCAGCAGGGGGATCGCAACCTCCCGGCGGATCTCCCGCAGGAAATTGTCGCTCCCCTGGAAGAAGAAAGGCTCCGTCAGCACGGATATAGCGCCCGCCCCCGCCTTTTCATACGCCTTCGCGATCTCCACATAGGGAAACTCCCGGGCGATCACGCCCTTGGAGGGGGAGGCCTTCTTTACCTCGCAGATAAAACTCATGCCCTCCGCCTCCAGAGCCGCCTCAAAGGGGAACTTCTTGTTTTCTTTTGTACTGGTTTCTATCGACATTTTTTCCCGGACAAGGCTCTTTAATTCCGCCGGGGGGAGCTTGCGCTTTTCCTCCGCGATCCTCTCTTTTGTCTTATCCGCTATGGTCTCTAAGATCATTCCCTGTTCCTTCCTGCCTTATCTCTCTCAAAACCTTGCCGCAATTACTGATTGGTCAGCTTCACAAACTTCTCCAGCTGCTCGTAAGCCTTTCCGCTGTCGATGGTGGCCGCCGCCAGCTCCACGCCGGCCTTCAGGCTCTCCGCCTTGCCTGCGACATAGAGCGCAGCCCCGGCGTTCATCAGTACGGCGTTCCTCTTGGGTCCCAGTTCGCCTTTCAGAATCCTACGGGTGATCTCCGCGTTGTCCTGAGGAGTGCCGCCCTTTAAGTCCTCCGGATTGCAGCGGGTCAGCCCCATGTCCTCCGGCGTGATCACATATTTCTCAAAGCTGCCGTCGTTGATCTCGCAGACGCTTGTGGGACCTGCCGCGGAGATCTCATCCAGTTTTTCCTGGCCGAACACCACCATGCCCCGGCTGATCCCCAGATTGGAGAGCACCTTCGCCATGGGCTCCAGAAGCGCCTCTTCATAGACGCCCAGCACGATCATGGAAGGCCGCGCGGGGTTGGTGAGGGGTCCGAGAATATTGAACACGGTGCGGATGCCCAGTTCCTTCCGGATCGGCCCCACATACTTCATGGCGGTGTGATATTTCTGGGCGAACAGGAAGCAGATCCCGATCTCCTCCAGAATCTTTTCGCTCTTCTCCGGCTCAATCGTGAGGTTCACGCCCAGTGCCTCCAGGCAGTCCGCTGCGCCGGAGCGGGAGCTTGCCGCCCGGTTTCCGTGCTTGGTCACCGGAACCCCTGCCGCCGAGATTACCATAGCCGAAGTGGTGGAGATATTAAAGGAATTGGAACCGTCGCCGCCGGTGCCCACGATCTCCAGAGTCGCCACATTGGTATTCAGCTTCAGGCTGTGGCTCCTCATAGCCTCCGCGGAACCGGTGATCTCTTCGATAGTCTCCCCCTTCATGGAAAGGGCCGTCAGATACGCGCTCTTCTGCACGTCGTCCGCCTCACCGTTCATGATCTCATTCATCACGTCCTTCGCCATCTCATAGCCGATATCCTGCTTTCTGCTCAGAAGCAGGATTGCCTGCTGGATGCTGCTCTTTTCTCCGTTACCCTTTGTTTCCTGTGCCATCGTATTGTCTTCTCCTTTCACATTATTCAAAAAATTAACCATGATCTGTCTTCCCCCCGGCGTCAGCACCGATTCCGGATGGAACTGCACGCCGTACACGGGGTATTCCCTGTGGGCTACGGCCATGACCTCCCCGTCCGGCGTCCTGGCCACAACTTTCAGGCACTCAGGAAGTCCCTCCTCCGGGGCCGCCAGGGAGTGATACCTGGCTACGGTCACTTCCTTTCCCATCCTCGCAAAGATACCGCAGCTGTTGTCCAGCCGGGCCACGCTCTGTTTTCCGTGCATCAGCTGCTTGGCGTACCCGATCTTCCCGCCAAAGGCCTCGCAGATTGCCTGATGTCCCAGGCAGATCCCCAGGATGGGAATCTTTCCGGCAAAATGCCGCACCGCTTCCTCGCAGATCCCCGCCTCGGAGGGTCTTCCCGGGCCGGGGGAGATCACGATGTGCGTGGGCGCAAGCGCCTCGATCTCTTCGACGGAGAGTTCATCGTTGCGGATCACTTTGATATCGGGATTAATGGATCCGATCAGCTGATACACGTTGTAGGAAAAGCTGTCATAGTTGTCAATGAGCAATATCATTTCTCTGCCTCCCTTCTGCAATTCTGCTTACTCCAGCCCCCGGCTGGCGCTCTCCAGGGCCTCCCTTACGGCCGCAGCCTTCTGGATGCACTCCCGGTACTCGTTCTCCGGAACGCTGTCCGCCACAATTCCTGCGCCGGATCTCACAAACACCTTGCCATTCTTTGAAAAAGCCAGCCGAATGGCGATACAGGTGTCCAGATTTCCCGTAAAGGAGAGATAGCCGATAGCGCCGCCGTAGATTCCCCGCTTATTGTTCTCCAATTCATTGATGATCTCACAGGCCCGGAGCTTGGGCGCTCCGGAAAGGGTCCCCGCCGGTAAAATGGCGTCCACCGCGTCCACCGCGTCTCTGTCCTCCCGGATCTTTCCGCTGACCGTGGAGCCGATGTGCATGACGTGGGAATACCGCTCGATGGACATATATTTCTCTACTTTAACGGTGCCGATCCGGCTGATCTTTCCAATGTCATTCCTCCCCAGATCCACCAGCATATTGTGCTCCGCCTTCTCCTTCTCGTCCGCAAGGAGTTCCTTCTCCAGTTCCAGATCCTCCGCCGGCGTCATCCCCCGCCTCCGGGTCCCCGCCAGCGGGAACGTATAGAGGTTGCCGTTCTCCAGCTTCACCAGGGTCTCCGGACTTGCCCCGGCGATCTCCCCGTCCGCCCCGGAGAAATAAAACATGTAGGGGGAGGGATTCGATGTCCGAAGGGCTCGATAGGGATCCAGAAGGCTCCCCTCCATGTCCGCCTCCAGCCGGTTCGACAGTACAACCTGGAAGATATCTCCCTCCTTGATGTAGTGCTTTCCCTTCTCCACCATCTCACAGTACTCTCTCTCGTTAAAGAGGGGCTTGAACTCCGACTTTAATCGGAAGGGAAGATCCCTGCTCTTTTCTCCCTCCAGGACGAGCTGCTTCATGCTGCCCAGCTCCAGCAGGGCCTTGCTGTAATTGGTCTCGATGTCGTCCGTCTTGATATTGACGATCAATATAATTTTCTGACAGTAATTGTCGAAAGCGATCACCTTGTGAAAGAGCATGAGATTCACGTCCGTGAATCCCTCCTCGTCCTTCGCGTCCAGCTTCAAAGAGGGCTCGCTGTACTTGATATAATCGTAGGAAAAATACCCCACCAGCCCTCCGGTAAAGGGCGGGAGCCCAGCAATCTGAGGGCTCCTGTTTTCCTCCAGTACGTCCCGGATACAATCCCTCACGTCACGATCCAACTTCTGGGCCGTGAGGGAAGTTTTCAATACCGTCTCCCCGTTTCTGCAGGTGATCTCCAGAAGAGGATCGTATCCCAGGAAGGAATACCTCCCCCAGCGCTGGTTGCCCTCCGCGCTCTCCAGAAGATACACGTGCCTGCTCACCTTCTTTAGGCTCCTCAGCGTCTCGATGGGCGTCTTGGAGTCCGCCAGAAGCTCCGCCGCCACGGGAATCACCCCGTAATTTCCCTCGGCGGCAATCTTCTTGATTTCGTCTAAGGTCTGCCTGATGATCATGTTCCGCTCTCCTTTTCCGGCCTTTTTAAGCCTTTGATACCTTTTCCTTCCTAATCTCTTTTACTCCGTAAAATACCAAATAAAAAAAGTCCCTGACAATACGCCTTTCGTACTGTCAAGGACGGGTAAACATTTCCCGCGGTGCCACCTTGATTCGTCCGTCTGGATCAACTCCATGAACGCTCTCATCGGATACCAACATATCCTGTGCAACTGACGCGTGCCTGACGTCACAGAATACTCAGACCGGCGTTCCTTTCGATCCCGCTCCGGCCACATCAGCCATGTGCCCGAAACCGCCGCCTTTTCCCTGTGCCCTCCGTGGTCCATTTAACAGCCTGCATCTCCAACCTTTCTCAGCCTCCGGTCTCTCTGTAAGCGCATACGGAACATCCCCTGTCCATGACATTTCAAGGATTTCAGAACTTCATGATTTCAGAATTTCCCTTCAGGACATCCCCTGCTGTTTTTATCTCCACATCTACGGTTTATATCCGCTATTCAATTTATCTGTTTAGGATTCTACTACTCGAAAGTTCTTTTGTCAATTCCTTTTTTGAAAAATTAACAAATCAACATCTGGTTGCCTTTTTATGGGCAAATAACGCCGCGAAGCATACAAGAGCATGCAGTCCCGGCTTTGCGAATGGTGCCCTCCAAATTTGCTTTGAAACCTTTCTGCTTCCTCTGTAACTTTTTGGATAACCTCATCGCCGACTTCGTTTTCTTCTTTGTCGTCCGGCTTCGCTTCTCTGCAACAAAGACATAGTATCCATCTCTTTCCCGTACCTGGACGCCGCCAAAAACAGAAGCCAGTTTATTTTTGTACCAGCGAAGCCTTTTGGTAACCATAACCAGCTTTCCGCCCATGGCCAGCCTTTTGAAACCGCCTTCAATCATTTTCTTGGAGACGGAGAAATCCGTATGATACGGTGGATTACACAATATGATCGTAAAATCATTTTCCTGTATATTTTGAAATCCGTCGCTTAATCTAATGTCAAGCTGCGGCAGACCGTTAAGCGCTGCATTTAACGAGGCATATTTAACTGCCTGTTCAGAGATATCACACATTATAACGCATTCTTCTCCTATGAGCTTTCCTGCCAGTATGCCTGCGACGCCATAACCGCAGCCCAGATCCAACACTTTATCGTCTAGAAGAAAATCAACTTCAGACAGCATGGCCAATGTGCCATTGTCAATAAAATTTGGCGAAAAAAGCGTCGATCCCGTTTCAAATTGCATGTCCACGTCCTTAATCTTTGCATAGATCATTGCGTCACTTCACAGTTCCCCTTTAGGCAGTCAATCGTCACTCCCTAAAGTCTAGCAAATTTTTTTAAGGACGGATACCTCAATGTTGTTTCTAAAAAAATGTGATCCGGTCAAATACGATCGAACCCGGGTTCTGCGTTTGAACAATTACAAATTTACATTTCTTGTCAACTTGTATAATCTCCTTTTTTGTTTATTTAATATCTTCTGCTTGCTCCAAAAAGTGTCGGAAGAAAGAAAATGCAGCATCACAAATTGTGCTTTTCTCCAGGCTCATCAGTCAATTACTTTCCACTCTTTTAGTTGCTGATGATATGCCTCCCTGCGTCGTTTCGCTTCTTCAAGAGCAGCTTCGTAAAGCTCAGAATCAGCATACACCTTATCCCGCTCTCCTGCGCCAAAGCCAAGAAAACACTCCTTCAATCGTTCTTGCTTTATCTCAAATGCGTCTATATGCCCATTTCTCTCGTACTGTTTCTTGATCCCTTGTAAAACGCCTGTGAAATCATCATGATCCTCAAGAAGTATGAGTGCCAGAGAATCGCCGGAAAATCTAGTTGAAAAGTAAAGTCGACTGACATTATACATTTTACAATAATCCACATAGTCACTCAGCCCCTTTACCGAATCCATAATAGGGAAAAATATGCTGCAGGATTCTTCTAATGCGGCTTTCATTTGATTTTCTGCATCGTTTCTATCATATGGATCGTATTCATAACGGTGTCGGTATGGATATCCTAGCACTTTGGCTAAATCAGGCGCTCTAAGTCCCTGCTGTAGAAATGTGAGTTTCTCCAAACGTTCAGTATACAAAGAAATCATTCCTGCCTGAATATAAAACGCCTTTTTATCCCTTGTGTCAGCCCGATCATTGGTAAGCAGGACAAATTTAAGAACCTCATCGTCCACAAGGCGCATATAAATTCCATTTTTCTTACACAGGACAAACCCTCTTTCGGAAAGAGGAATGCCAAATACCGATTCAAAGACTTTTTTAATGGAAACTTTCTTCAATTCCACCATAATCATCCCGCGCCTTTCCGTATTTCTACCTTTATAGAAGGAGACACCTGCACATCAATACCTAAACGAAGGAATTCATCAGATACTGATGCAAGGATGCCTCAAACATGTTACTATTGTATCACACAAACTTAAGCGGGTAAACCGCCTTTTTAATAGCTGCAGCGGCAAAGAATAAATTTGGCAAAGCATACATTTTCCCGCCATCTTTCCTGCGTGCGCCCGAAATCCACACTTTCCTAAAATCCAGCGGAGTTATCCACATCCCAAACCCTCACTTACTCATTAGCCGCCTTTTTGTGGATATTTAATTACTTTGCATCTTCCATTCCATCACCACCTATGGTATAACTATTTCGTGTTACTGTCAAGTATTCGTTGGCAACTTTTTTCCCATACGATCTTCCATGCCTTATCATTCTTTTTTAATATCCTG
>CANQCF010000027.1 GCA_947589505.1 uncultured Acetatifactor sp.
ATTTTGTGTGAAATTTTCAAGGTGCTGAAAATATGGGGCAACATAAATCTATCTATTCGACCCCAACATCATATAATGAATTATCGCCCCGCCGCTGCCCCTTAATCCGCGCCGCCATGCAGCCACCGGCAAAGGTCAGTCTGTCCTATAACCGCAAATTATTTGACACTTCCCCGATTCTTGATTATGATAGGAGTGTGCTGCGGCGCTGGATCCTAAAGTAGCCGCAGACACTCCTGTTTTAGCACTGAAGGGCGCGGCCCACCTCGGGGCGGCGCGATAAGGAGGAATCATCCATGGCATTTGACGGCCTTACCATAGCGGAACTGGCATATGAATTCAACCGGGAGCTCACCGGCGGACGGATCTACAAGATTGCGCAGCCGGAGACGGACGAACTGCTCCTCACGGTAAAAACCGGGGACGGTCAGAAGAGGCTTCTGCTCTCCGCGGACGCCTCCCTCCCCCTGGCGTATCTGACCCGGGACAACAAGCCCAGCCCCCTGACAGCCCCCAATTTCTGTATGCTCCTGAGAAAGCACATTCAAAACGGCAGGATCCTCAGCGTCACCCAGCCCGGCCTGGAGCGTATCCTGCGCATTCAGGTGGAACACCTGGACGAGATGGGGGACCTCCGCCGAAAGACCCTCGTCATCGAGATCATGGGAAAGCACAGCAACATCCTCTTTATCAACGAGGACGACGTCATACTGGACAGCATCAAACACGTCTCCGCCGCCGTCAGCAGCGTGCGGGAGACGCTTCCGGGGAAACCCTATTTTGTGCCCAACACCCAGGAGAAGCTGGATCTCTTTACCTGTGATTATGAGACCTTCCAAAAAACTATTGCCTCCTGCCCGAAGCCCGCTTACAAGGCCCTCTACGGCAGTTTCACGGGGATCTCTCCCGTCCTTGCGCAGGAGCTCTGTTTCCGCGCGGGGGTGGACGGGGACCAGCCGACGGCCGCTCTGACAACAGAAGGGTATCAGGCGCTCTTTCTGGCGGTGTCCGATCTTCTGAAAACCATCCGTGAAGGCGCCTTTGCGCCAAACGTGGCCTGGGAGGGAAAAAAGCCGGTGGAATACGCCGCCATTCCTTTAACCATCTATGGAGCAAAGTCCCACGCCCAGGCGCCTGTCCCCGCTTGTCCGGAGCCTGCCGCTCAAAGCTCTTCTGACGCCGAACCGGGGAATCAGGTGGTCTATTTCCCCGACATGTCCTCCCTGCTGGAGGATTATTATGCCCAGCGCAGCGCCCTGACCAGGATCCACCAGAAATCCGCAGACCTACGCCGGATCGTCCAGACCGCCCTGGAGCGGAACCTGAAAAAATACGACCTGCAGATGCAGCAGATCCGGGACACCGAAAAGCGGGAGACCTACCGCATCTACGGGGAACTCTTAAACGCCTACGGCTACCAGTGCCCGCCCGGCGCAAAATCCCTGGAAGCCCTGAATTACTATACGTCGGAAACAGTGACAATCCCTCTGGATCCCACCCTGACCGCCTTGGAAAACGCCCAGAGGTATTTTGACAAATACGGCAAGCTGAAGCGCACCTATGAAGCACTTTCCGAACTGACGAAAGAGGTCCGGGCCGAGATCGACCACCTGGAATCCGTCGCCGCCTCCCTGGAGATCGCGCTGAAAGAGGAAGATCTCGCACAGATTAAAGAAGAGCTGACCGAGAGCGGTTATATCCGCCGGAAGAGCGGCGCGAAAAAAGAGAAGATCACCAGCAAGCCCTTTCACTACCTCAGCAGCGATGGCTTTCACATTTACGTCGGGAAGAACAATTTTCAGAACGACGAGCTCACCTTCCAGTTTGCAAACGGCGGCGACTGGTGGTTCCACGCAAAGGGCGTGCCCGGTTCCCACGTGATCGTCAAAACTGACGGCAAGGAGCTCCCCGACCGCACGTTTGAAGAGGCCGCCAGGCTCGCCGCCTACTACTCCAAGGGCCGCCAGCAGGACAAAGTGGAGATCGATTACGTCCAGAAAAAGCACGTAAAAAAACCCGGCGGTGCAAAACCGGGCTTTGTGGTCTACTATACGAATTACTCCATGGCCATCGACAGCGATATCTCTGGCATCCAGCAGCTAGGTTGAAAACAGCCAGGGCCTGCCCTTCTTACTGCCCCGCCTCGAAAAATGTGTTCAGCTTTGTCAGGCAGTTCATCAGCGCGTCCATCTCCTCCTCATCCAGTCCTTTGATGGCGGATCGGATCATCTCCTTGTGGAAATCCCGGTGATGGAAGAACGCCTTCCGGCCCTTTTCCGTCAGGGTGACCAGCACCACTCTCTTGTCCTCCGCGCTGCGCTCCCTCATGATATATCCCTTCTTCTCCAGGCTGTTCATGTTGACCGTCAGCGTCCCCACCGTCACCGCCAGGTTTTTCGCGATCTGGGACATGTTCCTTTTCTCGTGGATCCCGATGGCTTCTATGATGTGCATGTCGTTGTTTGTGATATCCTTAAATTCTTCGGTGATCACCGCCTTGGTCTCCGTATCCAGTACGTGATTGAACAGGTTTACCAACAGTTCATTCAAGGCGATGCTTTTATTTCTGGCCATTTTTCACCCCTCACCGCCCCCAGATCATCACGCAGGCGCCATATGTGAGCCCTGCTCCGAATCCGGAGAGCACGATCCTCTGTCCTTTTTTTATTTTACCACATTTTTGCGTTTCATCAAGCAGAACCGGTATCGCGGCGGAGGACATATTCCCCACCCTGTCCAGGTTGACCGGGATCTTTTCCATGGGAACCTTCAGCCGCTTTCCGATGGACTCCAGGATGCGCAGGTTTGCCTGATGCAGTAGAAAGAGGTCGATCTCCCCCAGGGAGAGCCCGGCGCGGTGCACCGCTTCCTCGATACATTCGGGAACCTGACGGGTGGCGAAGCGGTACACTTCCTTTCCCTCCATGCGGATCGGTTCCCCGCTCTTTGCGCCGCAGGAGAGAACAGACCCTTGAAAGCCATTGCTGCCCTGGACGATGCTCAGGATCCCCGCCCCCGGCTGCGCCTCCTCCACAAAGACTGCTCCCGCGCCGTCCCCGAAGAGAATACAGGTCCCCCTGTCGCTCCAGTCCACCAGCTTTGAGAGGACTTCGCTCCCCACTACCAGGGCGTTCCTGTAAAGTCCGGATCGGATATACGCGTAAGCGGTGTCCAGCGCGAACAGGAAGCCGGAGCAGGCTGCGTTTAAGTCAAAGCAGACCGCTTTTTCCGCCCCGATCAGGCTCTGTACCTGACAGGCGCAGCAGGGAAGCAGCATCTCCGGGGAACAGGTGGCAAGGAGGATCAGATCCACGTCCTCCGCCTTTTTTCCGGCGTCTTCCAGAGCCCTCTCGCAAGCCTTTGCCGCAAGGGAGACCACGGTGTCCTCCCCGGCGATCCGCCGCTCCCGGATCCCGGTGCGCTCCCGGATCCACTCGTCCGAAGTGTCCACCATTCCCTCCAGCTCCCGGTTGGTCATCACTCTCCCGGGAAGGACGCTTCCCACGCCTGTTATCTCTATGGTCATAGCCTGAATTCCTCCATGATGTCCGCCACGTGCTCCAGCTTCTCCGCCCGATAGGCATTGCTGCCGCAGAAAAGAAGTCCCTCCCGGCAGTTTCCCTCCACCGCGTTGATCAGGGCCCTGGTGATACAGTAGGGGGACACGGCGGGATCGCAGGTTGTGATACACCTCCAGCACCTGGTCATAAAGCGTTCTCCCCGCTCCACCCGCTCCAGAAATTCGTTCCGGATGGCTCGGCCCGGCATCCCCACCGGACTGTGCACGATACAGATGTCGGATTCCTTTGCGTCGATGTACGTCTGCTTGTAATTCGGGTGAGCATCGCACTCATAAGTGGTGACGAAACGGGTCGCCATCTGCACCCCGTCCGCCCCCATGTCGAGATAGCGGTCCATATCCGCCCGGGTGTAGATCCCTCCCGCCACCGCCAGGGGGATCTCCTGGCTCTTTGCCAGGTCAATGACCCGATGGACTTCCTGGTCATAGGCCTCTTCCGTGAGGCTCTTTAATTCTTCCTCCCGAAAGCCCAGGTGCCCGCCGGCCTTGGGGCCCTCCAGGACCACCAGGTCCGGCTTCCTGTCATAATGCTTTTTCCAGTAGTTCAGGATCACCCGCAGGGCCCGCTGTCCGGAGACGATGGGAGCGATCTTTACAGCGCTGCCTTTCACCAGTCCGGGCAGATCCATGGGAAGACCCGCCCCGGAGATGATCAGGTCCGCCCCCGCCTCCACAGCGGCCTTTACGTACTCCGCGTACCGCTGGGTCACCACCATGATATTCACGCCGATGACGCCGCCCTTTGCCAGTTCCCTGGCCCTGGCAATCTCCCGTTTCACGGCGCGCAGGTTGCACTCGATGGGATCCCAGTCAAACTCCGGATCCCGAAAGCCGATCTGGGCCGTGGAGATCACGCCGACGCCGCCTGCCGACGCCACCGCTCCCGCCAGCCCCGACAGGCTGACGCCGACTCCCATACCGCCCTGGATCACGGGGATCCTGATTTCCAAATCACCGATCTTCATCTATTCCTCTCTCCCGGTCATACAGACGCATATCCCTAAAATGTTATCCACCCGCGGTCCTTTTTTTCGTCTGCTTTGCCAGCCCGTCAATTTTGAGACCGCCGGGACACGCTCCTGTGAACCCGCGTCGTTCTATATATTCCGGCTCTAAAAATATACTCCCGTACTCTCGTCCTTCAGATCGCTCTGCATCAGAACGCCCGGAACCTGTCGTAGCGCTCCGCCGCGATCTCCTCGCCGGTCATGCCCTCGTACTTTTCCAAAAACAGCTTGATCTTCTCTTTCATGCAGCCGGCGATGGCCTCCGCCGTCTTATCCGACGCCCCGCCAAACTCCGGAATGATCTGCTCGATCACCTTCAGCCTCTTTAGATCCTGGGCCGTGATGTTCATCACCTCGCTGGCCTCTTTCGCCCTGCCGGCGTCCTTCCAGAGGATGGAGGCAAAGCCCTCCGGGGACAGGATGGAATAGGTAGCGTTCTCCAGCATCCAGACCTCGTTTCCCACGGCCGTGGCAAGAGCGCCGCCGCTGCCGCCCTCCCCGATCAGGATACAGAGGACGGGAACCTTTAGGGCCGACATCTCCAGAAGGTTCCTGGCGATGGCCTCTCCCTGGCCCCGCTCCTCCGCCTCCAGGCCGCAGAAAGCGCCGGAGGTGTTGACAAAGCTGATGATGGGCCGGTTGAATTTTTCCGCCTGCTTCATCAGGCGCAGGGCCTTCCGGTATCCCTCCGGCAAGGGCATCCCGAAGTTCCGCATCTGACACTCCTTCATGCTCTTTCCCTTGACGTCCGCGATCACCGTCACCGGCTGACCGTCCAGGAAGGCGATGCCTCCCACCACCGCGGGATCGTCCGCAAACAGCCGGTCCCCGTGGGACTCCACAAAGTGGTCAAACAGGTGCTCCATATAATCCAGGGCGGAGGGGCGCTCCGCCTGACGCACCGCCCTGACCTTATCCCAGGCGCTCTTCGGCTCCTGCTTCCAGCTCTGTTCTTTTAAGATCTCGCTGAGCACAAAGGGGAAGTCCTCGCTGCCGAAATCCGCCCAGCTCCGCTTTCCCGTGCGCTGGTGGCTCCTCACCAGAAAGAAGATCGTCTTTTTCAGGTTCTTGCGGAGCACGATCCCGTCGAGAAAGCCGTGTTCCAGGAGAAACTCCGCCGTCTGGAAACCCTCCGGCAGTTCCTGGCCGATGGTCTGTTTGATGACCCGGGGACCCGCAAAGCCGATCAGCGCCCCGGGCTCCGCCATGATCACGTCCCCCAGCATGGCAAAGCTGGCCGTCACGCCTCCCGTGGTGGGATCCGTCAAAATCGTGCTGTATAACAGCCCCGCCTCCCCGTGGCGCTTGATCGCCGCGCTGGTCTTCGCCATCTGCATCAGGGAGAGGATCCCCTCCTGCATCCTGGCTCCCCCGGAGCAGCAGAACAGGAACACCGGGAGCCTTTCTCTCGTGGCCCGCTCAATGGCGGCCGTCACCTTTTCCCCGTACACCTGCCCCATGCTGGCCATGAGGAACCTGGCGTCGCAGACGCCCAGGACAATGGGCTCCCCGAAGACTTCACATCTGCCGACGGTGACGCCCTCCTTTAAGCCGGTCTTTTCCCGCGCCTGGGCCAGTTTTTCCTCGTAGCCCTCGTAATCCAGAGGGTTGCGGACCGGCATATCCGCAAACCATTCCTCAAAGGTGCCCGGATCCGCCACCATGTGGATCCGGTTCGGCGCGGTGACGCGGAAATATCCCTGACATTCATAACAGATATACCGCCTCTTCACCACCCGCTTTTTGCTCACCATTCTGCCGCATTTAGGGCATTTGACCAGTTCCTCCGCGGGCTCTGTGCCTTCCGCCGCAGGATCCTGGGCCCCCTTGTCCTCCTGGGTTTTCGCCTCCTCCTGTACGGCTGCCTTCGTTTCCTCCGTCTTTTCTCCTAGGACGGTGAATTTTTTCTCAGCCGCAGGATTTCCCGGAAGATATTTTATGATCTGCCGGGTCCACTTTTTTCTCACCTTCTGCTCACTCCCTTTAATGTTGACCATTTTTCCGCCCTCCGCCGGCGCTCTCTCCTTCTTCCGGAACCCGGAAGCCATTTGCGCAGCCGCGATTTTTCCAGAATCCGGAGGCCGGCCCAAAGGCTGCCTTACTCTCCTACCGCAAAGGAAAGCTCCGCTTTCGCCGCCAGCTCTCCGTCCACATACGCCGCCGCTTCCCCGATCCCGATGGGGCCCTTTACCCGGCTGATCTTCGTCTCCAGCGTCAGAACGTCCCCGGGCAGGACCTTTCTCTTAAATCTCGCGCTGCTGATCCCCGCGAAATAGGCCGTCTTGCCCTTCCATTCCTCCAGTCCCAGAAGCGCCACCGCGCCGACCTGGGCCATGGCCTCGATGATAAGCACCCCCGGCATCACGGGGTTCCCGGGAAAATGCCCCGCAAAATAGGGCTCGTTAAAGCTGACGCACTTTTTCCCCACGGCCCTGACGCCGGGCTCCAGCTCTTCTATGGTATCGATGAGAAGGAAGGGGCTCCTGTGGGGTATGATCTCCATGATCTCCTTCGTTGTATAGACTGACATTTTCTCGCCTCCTAGCTCTCAAACCTGCGAATCAGCAGGCTTGCGTTGTGACCCCCGAAGCCCAGGGAATTGGACAGCGCGTATGGAATCTCCATCTCGCAGGCCTCCTTGCAGTAGTCCAGGTCCAGTTCCTCCTCGGACTCCCGAAGTCCCGCGGTGGCGTGAAGGAATCCCTCCTGCATCTCTTTCACGCAGGTGATGAACTCCACCGCCCCCGCCGCGCCGAGAAGATGCCCCACCATGGATTTCGTGGAATTGATCTTCATCCGATAGGCGTGCTCCCCAAAAGCCAGCTTGATAGCCCGGGTCTCGAACAAGTCGTTGTGATGGGTCCCGGTGCCATGGGCGTTGATATAGGTGATATCCTCCGGTCTCGCGCCGGCGTCCTCCACCGCGTTCTGCATGGCCCGGGCGGCGCCGGCGCCGTCCTCCGCCGGAGAGGTGATATGAAAGGCGTCCGACGAACAGCCATACCCCGCAACCTCGGCATAGATCCTGGCCCCGCGCTTTCTGGCGTGTTCCAGTTCCTCCAGGATCACCACGCCGGCCCCCTCGCCCATGACGAAACCGCTTCGGTCCCTGTCAAAGGGAAGGGAACATCTCCTGGGATCCTCGCTGGCGGAGAGGGCTGTCAGGGCCGCAAAGCCCGCGATGCCGATGGGCGTCACGCTGCTCTCCGTCCCTCCCGCCGCCATCACGTCCGCATCCCCATACTGGATCGTCCGGAAGGCCTCGCCGATACAGTTCGTACCGGTGGCGCAGGCCGTCACCACATTGATGCTCTTTCCTTTTAGACCGTACGCAATGCTGACGTTGCCCGCCGCCATGTTGGAGATCATCAGCGGCACCAGCAGGGGCCCTACCTTGCCCGGACCTTTTTCCAGAAGTCTCTCGTGTTCCCGCTCCATGGCCTGCAGGCTGCCGATGCCGCTTCCCACGGCGCAGCCCACCCGGTAAGGGTCCTCTTTTTCCAGGTCAAGGCCCGCGTCCCGGATCGCCTCGCCCGCCGCGGCCACCGCGAACTGGGAAAACTGCTCCATCCTCCGCGCGGCCTTTTTGTCCATGTAATTCCCGGGGTCAAAATCCTTTACCTGGGCTGCCAGCTTGCACTTGTACTCTGTGGTGTCAAAGGTTGTAATGGGTCCGAAACCGATCTCCCCGGCCCTGACTGCCTTCCAGAACGCATCCACGCCAATGCCGATTGGGGTGACCGCGCCGAGGCCCGTCACCACAACCCTTCTCTTTCCCGTATTTTCCGCACCGCTCATATCGCCATACCTCCATCCACGCAGATCACCTGGCCGGTGATATATCCCGCCTGTTCGCTGGCCAGGAACGCCACCGTCTCGGCCACATCTTCCGGCGAGCCGATCCGGCCCAGAGGGATCCTTTCTTTCAAGCTCTCCCTGACATTCTCGGGCATCTGCCGCGTCATGTCCGTAGCGATAAAGCCCGGGGCCACGGCGTTCACGCAGATCCCCCGGGACGCCAGCTCCCGAGCGACGCTCTTCGTCAGCCCGATCACGCCCGCCTTGGACGCGGAATAGTTCGCCTGCCCCGCGTTCCCCAAAACGCCGCTGACGGAAGAGATGTTGATGATCCTGCCCTGGCGCTGTTTCAGAAACGCCTTGCTGAAATGGCGGATCATGTTAAAGGCGCCCTTTAAATTTGTGTCCAGAACAGCGTCGTAATCCTTCTCGGACATCCGCATCACCAGGCCGTCCCGAGTGATCCCGGCGTTGTTCACCAGAATATCCAGTCTCCCGTACTTCTCCAGGACGGTCTTCGCAAGGGCCTCGCAGGAGGCGAAATCCGACACGTCGCACTGCAGGCACTCCGCCTTGCCTCCGGCGGCCCGGATCTCCTCCACGATCTCCTCCGCCTTTTCCTTCGAACCGCTGTAATTTACGATCACGGACGCCCCCTGGGAGGCCAGTTTCTTTGAAATTGCGCCGCCGATCCCCCGGGCGCCTCCGGTCACCAGCGCTACCTTGCCGCTCAGCATTTTACTTCCTCCATCACGCGCTTTAAGTCCTCCACCGTCTCGATGTTCAGACCTTTCACGTCCTTATCGATTTTCCTCAAAAACCCTGTGAGCGTCTTTCCGGGGCCGATCTCGATAAACGTATCCACACCGTCCCGGATCATGAGCTCCACGCTCTGCTGCCACCGGACCGGGCTGGAGACCTGCTTTGCCAGGAGCTCTTTCACCGGGCCCGCGTCGGTTACATATTCCGCCGTCACATTCGACACATAAGGGATCGACGGATCTTTCAGATTGACGCCCGCAAGCTCTTTTCCCAGCTGCTCCCCCGCCTCTCTCAATAAAACCGAGTGGAAAGGGCCGCTCACCTTTAAGGGAACGCATTTCTTTGCGCCGGCTTCCTTTCCTCTCTCCGCGACCTGATCCACCGCTTCCTTCTCCCCGGTGATCACGATCTGTCCGGGGCAGTTATAGTTCGCGATAGAGACGATTCCTTCCGTCTCCTCACAAATCTCCTGGATCTTCTGGGCGTCCCCGCCGAGAACCGCAGTCATGGCGCCCCCGGAGGGATAGGCCTCCTGCATCAGGATGCCCCGCTTTCTCACAATGCGGAAATAATCCACAGGGGCCATCACGCCCGCGGCCGCCAGGGCCCCGTACTCTCCCAGGCTTAGACCCGCGCAGACGTCCGCCCGTATGCCCTGGGCCATGACGGTCTTTAAGATCGCAGCCTCCGTCGCCAGCATGGCGATCTGGGTGTACTCCGTGATATTCAGTCTGTCGTCTTCCTCAAAGCAGAGCGACTTCACATCCAGCCCCGCGGAAGTGCCCGCCAGCTCATAAATCTGCCTGGCCTCCGCAAACTGATTGAAAAAGTCCTTTCCCATGCCAGGGTACTGCGCCCCCTGTCCGGGAAATACAAACGCCGTCTTTCCCATGACTTTTTTTCCTTTCTGTTTCAACAGCCTTTCAACTGACTTTTCAATGTCTTTCAAAAGCCTTTCAAATAACTTGCAAATGCTTTTCAAATGCCTTTCAAAAGTTTCTCTGCGTCCCCTACGATCTCCTGAATGATCTCCGCGCAGGAATCCTCGCGCTTTACAAGGCCCGCGATCTGCCCCGCCATTAAAGTCCCGCCGGTCACATCCCCCTCGATCACCGCCTTGCGCAGAGATCCCAGGGTCAGTTTTTCCAGCTCCATAAAGTCCGCGCCCTCCTTTTCCAGGCGCTGATACTCCCGGGTCATGGCGTTCTTCAGGCACCTCACCGGGTGTCCCGTGGTGGTTCCCGTCACGGTAGAGTCGATGTCCTTTGCCTTGATGATCTTTTCTTTATAGTTGGGATGCACGATGGACTCCTTCGCCGCCACAAACCGGGTCCCCATCTGGACCGCCTCCGCTCCCAGCATAAAGGCCGCCGCCAGGCCCCGTCCGTCCGCGATCCCTCCGGCGGCGATCACCGGGATCTCCACGGCGTCCACGGTCTGGGGGATCAATGCGAAAGTAGTCGTTGCGCCGATATGTCCGCCGCTCTCCATGCCCTCCGCCACAACGGCGTCCGCTCCGGCCCTCTCCATCATCTTTGCCATGGCGACGCTGGCGATCACCGGAATGACCTTCACCCCGGCCTGTTTCCACAGTTCCATGTATTTCGCGGGATTCCCCGCGCCGGTGGTGACTACCCTGACGCCCTCCTCAACGACGACCTGCGCCACCTCGGGCGCGTTGGGATTGAGAAGCATAATGTTCACGCCGAAGGGCTTATCCGTCAGTTCCTTGCACTTCCGAATTTCCTCCCGCACCACTTCCGCGGGGGCGGACGCAGCGCCGATCAGCCCCAGGCCGCCGGCATTGGACACGGCCGCCGCCAGATTGTGCTCCGCAACCCAGGCCATACCGCCCTGGATCACGGGATATTCGATGCCCAAAAGCTCTGTGATCCTCGTCTTCATCTTATGCCTCAACGCCTTTTGACTTCAGGTACTCCACAACGGAACCCACCGTTGTGATGCTCTCCAGATCCTCGGAGGGGATCTCCACCCCAAAGGCCTCCTCGATGGCCATGGCCAGCTCGAACAGGTCCAGGGAATCCGCGGACATATCCTCCTTAAACCGGGTATTTTCCGTGATCTCCATGCCCTCCACGCTCAGCTGCTCCTCGATAATGCCGATCAGTTTCTCCAACATAATCCGTTACCTCTCTTTCTTTTTCGACTTTAATTTGTTTTGATTATCAAGTATTTTGATTTTCAAAGTTTTAACAATCAACACTATACATCCGAATACTTTGATTGTCAAGATAAATTATATAAAGATTTATATAAAGATTTTTTCTTGCCAACCTTTCCCGAACCGATTATAATAGCAGGGAAATCATTTCAATGTCATTTCGCCGGAGCCGGGGCGTTCAGAACCGCTTTCCGGCCTCCGCCTCTCATGAAAGGAACGCTATGAAAGTTACAATTCAGGATCTCACGAAAAAATTTCCCGGCCGCGGCAGGAAACCGGCCGCGGAGGTAACCGCGGTAAACCACTTCAACGTCGAAATCCCGGACGGGAAACTGGTGGGACTTCTCGGGCCCTCGGGCTGTGGAAAGAGCACCGTCCTGAACCTGATGTGCGGACTCTTAAAGCCCACGGAGGGCCGGATCTTCTTTGGGGATGAAGATGTGACGAATCTGGAGCCGGAAAAGCGGGAGGTGGGCATGGTATTTCAGAACTATGCCCTGTATCCCCATCTCACCGTGCTGCAGAATATCCTGTTTCCGCTCCAGAACCGAAAGGGGGCCGACAGGCTTACAAAGGCGGAGATGAGAGCAAAGGCGGAGGAGGCGGCGCGGTTAGTACAGATCGACGACCTCCTGGACCGAAAGCCCGGAGAACTCTCCGGCGGCCAGCAGCAGCGTGTCGCCATCGCCAGGGCCCTGGTAAAAATGCCCCGGATCCTTCTCATGGACGAGCCCCTGTCCAACCTGGACGCAAGGCTCCGGCTGCAGACCCGGGAGGAAATCCGCCGGATCCAGCGGGAAACCGGGATCACCACGATCTTTGTGACCCACGACCAGGAGGAGGCCATGAGCATCTCCGACGTCATCATCGTCATGAAGGACGGCGAGATCCAGCAGATCGGAAAGCCCCAGGAGGTTTATGACGCACCCCGGAACCTTTTTGTGGCAAAGTTCCTGGGGACGCCCCCCATCAACACCTTTTCCGGAAGCGTCCGGGACGGAAAACTGTATATCGGGGAAAACGCCGTTCTGGAACAGAAGGGCATCCCCGACCAGGACGTCACGGTTGGGATCCGGCCCGAAGGTTTCCTCCCCTCGCCCCAGGGAGCGCTCGTCTGCGGCCTTGACCGGGTGGAAGTGATGGGCCGGGACGTCAGCGTGGTCTGCACCCATCCGGCCTGTCAAAACCCCGTGATCAGGGCCATCGTCAGCGCGGAGAACCAGACGGATCCCGATGCCGCGGAGGTACGGTTTGACTTAAAACCCGGAAAAGTCTTTCTCTTTCATCATAAAACGGAAGAAAGAATTTTATAAGGAGGCCCCTCATGGAAAAGAAAAATCTGAAAGGCTGGCTGTACCTGCTGCCGGCGGTTCTGTTTCTGGGGATCTTTATGGTGTACCCCCTGATCGACGTTCTCATCTATTCCGTGGAGGAAGGGTACAACTTTGCCTCCCAGACCTATACCGGCACCGGGCTCCGCAACTATTCCTATGTGCTGCGGGATCCCTATTTCCTGCAGGCGTTAAAGAACACGTTTCTCCTGGTCGTGATCACCGTCCCCCTGTCCACGGGGCTGTCCCTTCTGATCTCTCTGGGGCTGAGTTCCATCCGGCCTCTGCGGGAACTGTTTCAGACCGTCTTTTTCCTGCCCTATGTGACAAACACGCTGGCCGTGGGCCTGGTGTTCATGATCCTGTTTCAAAAGACCGCTTACACGGACGGGTTTATCAACCTGATCCTCAGCTGGCTGGGCATGACTCCCATAGATTTTATAGACGGCCCTTACGCCGCGAAGATGTTTGTGCTGTGCCTCTACACGATCTGGGTGGTCATGCCCTTTAAGATCCTGATCCTGACCAGCGCCCTGGCCTCGGTAAACCAGACCTACTATAACGCCGCGAAGATCGACGGCACGTCCGGCCTCAGGATCTTTTTCCGGCTCACCCTGCCCATGATCTCCCCCACCCTGGTGTACCTGATCATCACCGGTTTTATCGGCGCTTTCAAGGCATACAGCGACGCGGTGGCGCTCTTTGGCACAAACCTGAACGCCGCCGGCATGAACACCATCGTGGGATATGTGTACGATATGCTGTATGGAAACAGCGGCGGCTATCCCTCCTACGCGTCGGCGGCCGCCATCCTGCTCTTTGCCATCGTGCTGACCATCACCTGCATCAACCTGCTGGTCAGCAGAAAACATGTGCACTATTTCTCCTGATCCCTGCATCAAGAAAGGCAGCGTGCGATATGAAAAAAGAAATCATGACCCAAAAATCCGGCGGATCATACAAGGCCCGCCGCACAGTCCTGAAGACAGTCACTTACCTCTTTCTCGCCTTCTGGGGGCTGGTGGTGCTGTTCCCCTTTTACTGGATGGTGCTGACCTCCGTAAAGAGCTACGGCTCCTATAACTCGGAATATATCCCGAAGCTGTACACCCTCTCCCCCACTCTGGAGAATTACAGGGAAGCCTTTACCGCGGTGCCCCTGGCGAGGTATTTTGCCAACACCCTTCTCTTTACCGTCGGCACCACGGCCCTGATGCTGATCGTGACCGTGCTTTCCGCCTACGCCTTCGCGAGGCTGAACTTCCGCGGAAAGAACTTGGTCTTCGTGATCTTTCTGTCGCTGATGATGATCCCCAACGAACTGGTGGTCATCACCAACTATGTCACGGTCACCGATCTGGACCTCCGCAATACCTTTACGGGTCTGATCCTGCCCTCCGTGACTTCGGTCTTCTATATTTATCTCCTGAAGGAGAATTTCGAGCAGGTCCCGGACCAGCTCTACTATGCGGCTAAAGTGGACGGCACTTCCGATCTCAAATACCTGTTCCGGGTGATGATCCCCCTCTGCCGTCCCACCATCGTCACCATCACGATCTTAAAGGCAATCGAGTGCTGGAATTCCTATGTGTGGCCCAGGCTGGTCACGGACGATCAGAATTACTTCCTGGTGTCCAACGGGATCCAGGCTATCCGGGAAAACGGTTTCGGCCGCGAGAATATCCCGGCCATGATGGCGGCCGTGGTTGTGATCTCCCTGCCCCTGATCCTCCTTTTCCTGTGTTTCCGCCGGATGATCATGGCAGGAGTTTCCAGGGGAGGTACAAAGGGATGAAACTTGTCAGAAAAACATTTCGGCTGCTCCTTGGCCTGGGCGTTCTGCTCATACTCTCAGGATGCCACGGAGCGAGGGTCCAGAACAGCTTTCAGATCCCGGAGGAATTTGACACGGCAAAACAGTATGAGATCACCTTCTGGGCAAAGAACGATACAAACGTCACGCAGACCCGGATCTACCAAAAGGCCATCGACGACTTTCAGAAGCTCTATCCGAATATCACCGTCACCATGCGCCTGTACACCGATTACGGCCGGATCTATAACGACGTGATCACCAATATCTCCACGAACACGACGCCCAACGTATGCATCACCTACCCGGACCACATCGCCACTTATCTCACCGGCAGCAACAGCGTCGTTCCCCTAGACGGACTGTTTGCGGACGAAAAATACGGCCTCGGAGGAAACGCCCTGAAGTTTGACTCTCCCTCCCAGGACGAGATCATTCCTCAGTTTTTAGAGGAATGCAAGATCGGCGGACAGCATTACGCCATCCCCTATATGCGGTCCACGGAGGCCTGCTATATCAACAAGACTTATGTGGAAGCCCTGGGCTATACGCTGCCCGAAAAGCTGACCTGGGATTTCATCTGGGAGGTAGCGGATGCCGCCGCAGAGAAAAACGAGGACGGCACTTATAAAGTCAACGGTCAGAACGTCATGATTCCCTTTATCTATAAGTCCACGGACAATATGATGATCCAGATGCTCCGGCAGAAAAAGGCCGGATATTCCACAGACGACGGCCAGATCCTCCTTTTTAACGACACCGCAAAGGAACTTCTGTATACGATAGCCAATCATGTCAAAAAAGGCGCCTTCTCCACCTTCAAGATCTCCAGCTATCCCGCGAATTTCCTGAACGCGGGACAGTGCATCTTCGCCATCGACTCCACCGCAGGAGCCACCTGGATGGGAAGCGACGCCCCCTTAGTGGACATCAGCGAGGACAAGCTGGTCCGGTTCGAGACCGCCGTAATGCCCATCCCCCAGTTTGATCCCGAGGATCCCTGTATGATCTCCCAGGGCCCTTCCGTCTGCATCTTTAACAAAGACGATCCGCAGGAAGTCCTGGCCTCCTGGCTCTTCGCCCAGTACCTTCTGACCAATGAAGTCCAGACCGCCTACTCCGAGACGGAAGGATATGTGCCCGTGACCTCAAAGGCCCAGAACAGCCCGGAATACCAGGATTACCTGTCCCGGATGGGCGAGGACAACGACGTCCATTATTCCGTAAAGATTCAGGCCGCGAAACTTCTTCTGGAGCACGCGGACGATACCTTTGTAACCCCCGTGTTCAACGGGTCCGCTTCCCTGCGCGACGCCGCTGGCCAGCTCGTGGAGGAAGTGACAAAGGCCGTGCGCCGGAACAAAACCGTGGACGATGCCTTTTTGGAAAAACTCTACGCCGACACGGCCTCCCTGTACCACCTGGATCAGACAGCCCAGGAAAGCGGAAAGCTTCCCGCCGCCTCCGTCGCCCTGCTCTGCTCTCTCGCCGGCGCGTGGGTTTTGATCCTCTCTTATATCGCCGTCAGCGCCATCCGAAAGAAACACAGAAACGAAAAAGAAACAAATAACCATTGATTTCTGGATTTTTTAGTGTATAATGGCTATGTGATATTCATAACACATCACATTACGAATTTAGAGGAGGCAAAATTATGAAAAGAAGAATTCGTATTGCAGCAACAGTATCTCTTGCACTTGCGCTTGGCATCTCTGCTCTGAGCGGATGCGGCAGTGACGCCGGAAACGGCAGCGAACCCATGGGCAGCACCGGCGTTGAAAGCAACGAAATTCCTGAAAGCAGCACACCTGCAGAATCGGAGACCCCTGCCGAAAGCATTGACGCAGACGCCGAGACCCCCGATGCCGGAAACGAGGATGCTGCAGGCGTTATGACCCACGAGGAGTATATGGCGGCTGAACTGGATTCCGAGGTCGTGATTGAGACCTATGTGCAGGCAAAACAGTCCTGGTGGGACAACAAGGCGACCATCTACGCCCAGAGCCCTGACGGCGCCTACTTCATCTACAACATGAACTGCTCCGAGGAAGACTACGCGAAGCTGGAGCCCGGCACCAAGATCAGGGTGACCGGCTATAAGGCCGAGTGGTCCGGCGAAGTCGAGATCGCGGAAGGCGCTTCCTTCGAGATCGTGGAGGGAGATACCTATACGGCGGAGCCCACCGACGTAACGGCTCTGCTGGGCACCGACGACCTGATCGCGCATCAGAACGAAAAGGTTTCCTTTAAAGGGATGACCGTTGAGGCTTCCAAGGACGCGGACGGCAATGACGTGGCATTTCTCTACAACTGGGACGGCTCCGGCGAGGATGGAAGCGACCTGTACTTCAATGTTTCCTATAACGGAAACACCTATACCTTCACCGTTGAATCCTATCTCTGCGACAACACCACTGATGTCTATGCGGCAGTAAAGGCCCTGAACATCGGGGATGTGATCGACATGGAAGGTTTCCTGTACTGGTATGAGGGCGTAAATCCCCACATCACTTCCGTGACCGCCGCGCAGTAACGCAAACGGTTCGACAAAAAAATTGCAAAATCAAAACGCTGAGCAGGAGACCATTTGGGATCTCCTGCTCTCTTTCGCTGGTGAGAAAACGGCACCGAAAGAAAATCTCAACACCAAATATCTTGAATGGAAAACAAGACCTCACATTACGTTACTCTCATACCCTCATTCATATTTTTTCCCGACAGCATAAATCGGAATAAATAAACCTCCCAAAGTAAGAAACAGCGCAAGAGACAGGTCGGCTACCTCCAGCCAGATACCGGTGAAAAAAACAGTTTCGATATAGCTGATCACCGGATATCCCAGCATTAAAGTGACCGCCCAGACGCGCCCGGTTGTCAATATTTTGCCCCAGTTGCTATTATTCAGAGCAAGACCCGGTATGCTCATCTGAAATGCTCCGTCCGAATATGCGCAGATACGGCTTTCATCATAATGAGCAGGCAGTTTTTCCTTTGCCAAAAAGCAAAAATAGATTCCGAATCCCGCACCCAAACTCATGGCGAGTATCAAACCATTCGTAATGCACCCGTTCCTATACGCGAATACCATTTCAAAACAGGCTGTCAACAGAGAAAGAATAAACACAAGTCCCCATTTCTTCTTGCTGTGCCAAGCCCTTTGTTTTTCTTCTTCCGTATAGGAGATCGCTGTTTTTACCACCTGGTCAACCTGAGCAGAATTCAGTACATTATTTTGTTCCATCCGCTGGCACATCAGCAATTCTGTTACCGTAATCCCTAATACATTCGCCAGCGGTACTAACAAATCTATATTAGGGACGCTAATGGCAGTCTCCCACTTGCTTACGGCCTTATCCGATACAAAGAGCCGTTCTGCCAGTTCTTTTTGGGTAAAACCCTTCTCTTTTCGAAGCATCGCTATAAAGGCGCCAAATTTGTCTTTATCAAGATGATACATCCGTCGTTCCTCCTGCTCGCTATTCTAAACTCATTTTCACTCTATATCATCAAAAAAGCAATCGAATGGCAGGAGAATCCTTGTTTTTCTTCTGTTTTTCCCGCAGCAGGCGGACATTCCGATATTCCATTTTTGACCGTGAGGCTCAGGTGCGGCATGTATTAAAAAAATCCCGAAGGATTTCTGCCAGCTTTTCCGGGGCTTCGGCGTTTACTTCATGCCCCGCCTTACCGACGATCACAAGCTTGCTGCCTTTGATCGACGCAGCTAATTTTTGAGACGCTTTTCTATTCGCGGTATCTTTCTCACCGCAGATGATCAGCGTTGGCGCCCGCCCTTAATCCCGGCGGTCCTCCCGGACGAAGGGAGGGCGGACATCCGTATCGCACAGGAGCGCGTATTTCTTCGGTCGGCGGTAGGCGTTCCCGTGAACCTCCGCCCCGCGGTACCGCCGCAGCTGGGAGAGATCCAGGTCCGCCGTGAAGATCCCCTCCCTGCCGTCCGCCTGCAGGATACAGGTATCCCGGGAGCCCTGCAGTTCCGGCAGGTACGCTACGCCGTCAAACACGCTGGAGCCGCCGTTACAGTCGGGAACACTGTCCGGATAATTGCAGGTTGCGACAGCCGTCATGTTTTCATAGGCTCTCGCCCGAAGCTGGGAGAGGCGGTTGATCTCCATGGGGCAGGCGTTGGGAACCAGGATCAGTTCCGCGCCCTTGAGCATCAGGATCCGGGCACTCTCGGGAAATTCCCGGTCGTAGCAGATCATGGCGCCGACCCGGACTTTTCCGCCGGCGGTATCCAGCTCTGTCACATAAAAGTCTTCGCCGGGGGTCAGGTTCCGCTCCACGCTAAAATCACAGGTGTGGACTTTCGCGTAGGTCAGCTTTTGCCTGCCGTACCGGTCAAAGAGGATAAAAGTATTGCGGGGTGCGGGGCGGTATTCCTCCAGCAGGGTCACGCCCACCGCCATCTCCAGTTCCCCGGCCAGTCTGCCGAAAGCCCGGACAAATTCGCTCTCCAAGGGGACCGCCTCCGCCTGCCACTCCGGCACGGGGCGGTCATAGATGCGATATCCGCAGCTCCACATTTCGGGAAACAGGGTGATATCCGCCCCCTGGGCTTTCGCCTGTCTGCAGGCCTCCAGACCCTTATTTAAATTTTCCTCCAGGGTATTTCCCGGCGCGATCTGCAGCAGGGCAATCTTTATCACTTCGGACATACGGTTCCCTCCTTTTTTGATCCGTTCGCCGCTCCGGCGCGGGGACAGGTCACAGTCTCGGATCCACGGGTTCGCTTTCCAGCGCCAGAACGCCAAAGGCACATTCATGCACCCGGTACAGCGGCTCCCCCTTCGCAAAGCGCTCCAGGGATTCCATGCCCAGGGCGAACTCTTTCAGCGCAAGGTTCCGCTTACGGCTTAAAGACCGGACTTTCAGGCGTTTCAAGTGCTCCGGCTCCAAGTATTCCGCGCCGTAGATAATGCGCAGATATTCCCTGCCCCTGCACTTCACCGCGGGCTGCAGGAGCTTTGCGTCCTGCTTTGCGGTAAAGAACTCCGGCTTCACTACCATCCCTTCGCCGCCCTCCGCGGTCAGCTCCAGCCACCAGCCTACGCCCTTCTGAACGCTCTCCTCGCTTTCCGTGTCCACGCAGAGAAAGGGCGTCTCCAGGAACACCGGATCGGCGCCTGTGATATATCTGCGGATGGTCTCCATGTGCCAGACATGCTTTTCCTCCCGGAACACCCTGCCCTCGCAGGCCAGGATATGGAAGGGCGCGATGCGGAAGTCGTCGATGCTTTTCACTGTCCAGCAGTACTCCCGGTATGCCTTGACATACCGCTCCATGTCGTCCTTTTTCGCCCGGTATCTCTGAAGGAGCATCCCGGGATCCACGTTCTGTCCCGAGGTGATCTTATCCACTTCCGGCGTCATATTCTGCCGCTCGCAGGCTTTTTCCAGGGCTTTCACCGCCGCCGACAGTCCGTCCAGTCCGGCGTTTCCCGTAGGCGCGTACTGGGAGCGCAGAAGTCCCTGAGCTTTTTCGGACCAGGGCATGAGCTCCGTGTCGAGGCAGACCCAGTCGGTCTGAAAATCTTCCCAGAATCCTGTCCCAGTGAGCGCGGCTTCCAGCCTGTCCAGCAGTCCGGCTTCCGTCTCCGCATTGTCAAAGAACCGCCTGCCCGTCCTGGTATAAAAGATCCCACGGCTGCCGTCCGCGACACCGAAACGCCGCAGGGCCGTGTCGGGCGTCCTGCACAGGACAATGACCGCCCTGGATCCCATGTGCTTTTTCTCACACACCACGTTCCGGATCCCATGGCTCCTATAATACGCAAAGGCCTCCAGCGGGTGCTCCAGATATCCCTCCAGGCCGCTGGTCTCGCAGGGGGACATGGTGGGCGGCAGATAGATCAGCCAGTGGGGATCCGCGGCAAACCGCGACATGATCTCCAGCGCCGCTGCGGCGTTGTTCTCCGGAATGTCGATGGCGGGGATCAGCTCGGTCCCGATGTGCAGCTTCTTATTAAAATCTCCCACTGTGAGCAGATCGCCCATGTCTTTGTCAGGCTCTTCCTCCAGCGGTCTGACAGGCTCATAATACTGCCGCAGCGCGGGGACCTCGATGATCTCCCTCTCGGGATACCGCAGGGCGGTCAGCTTTCCGCCGAACACGCAGCCCGTGTCGATGCAGTATGTCTCGTTCAGCTGGCGGACTTCCCGGCCGGCGACATGGCCGTACACCACCGTCCCGCGGCCCCGGTAGTCCGAAGCCCAGTCCAGGCGCACCGGCAGGCCGTAGGAATCCATCTCTCCGGTAGTCTCCCCGTAGAGACAGAAGTCCCGCACTCTCGCAGACGACCTGCCGATGTATTCCTGTTTCAGTCCGGCGTGGGAGATCACCAGCTTTCCGTCGTCCAGGACATAATGACTGACCAGGCCGTCGATAAATTCCGCGGCCTCCTTCCGGAAATCTTCTCCCCTTTCCTCCAGTTCTGCCGCGGTCTTGTCCAGGCCGTGAGTCAGGGAAACCTTCCTGCCCCGCAGATATTTCAGCAGCTTGACATCATGATTTCCGGGCACAGCGATGGCGTTCCCTGCCTTCACCATGTCCATGACAAGGCGGAGCACGTCAGCGTTCCTGTCCCCCCTGTCGCAGAAGTCCCCAAGGAACGCCGCTTTTCTGCCGTCCGGATGGAAATATCCCGCCTCTGTCTTCCGATAGCCCAGCTTCTCCAGCAAGATCTCCAGCTCATCACAGCAGCCGTGGATATCACCGATGATATCAAAGGGCCCGTGCTCGTCCCTCTTATCGTTCCAAAGTCTCGTCCGTACAATCTCCGTGTTTTCGGCCTGTTCCTGGGAATCGATCACATAGACGAAGCGGAAGCCCTCCCGCCGCAGATTCCTGATGCTGCGCTTCACGTCGACGCAGTGCTGGTGCACCACGCGCTGGGAAATGTTCCGATCCCGGCGGGCACTGTTGCGCTCCTGAAGGATCTCCTCCGGGAGATTCAGGACGATGGCCACCGCATGAACATTCTGGGCTTTTGCCAGCTCCGTCACCTGCTTTCTCGCGCTCTGCTGGAGGTTGGTCGCGTCGACCACTGTGAGTTTTCCGTTCTTCAGCCGTTTCTCCGCGGCATAATACAACAGTTCAAAGGCGTCCCCGGAGACATCCTGGCTGCTCTCATCGTCGCAGACCATACCCCGGAAGAAATCGGAAGAAAGCACCTCCGTAGGCTTGAAATATCTGTGGGCGAAGCTCGTCTTTCCCGAGGAAGTCCCTCCCACCATCGCCACAAGACATAATTCCGGTATTTCTATCTTAAATTTCTCCATTTTTCGTAAACACCCCCATCTGTGTCGGCGTGCCGGTTTTCTCATCAAAATCACCGATGCCGCTGATCTCACAGGAGTACCCGAACCTCCCGCACACGTGCTCCGTCCACTTGCGGAACTCCTCCCTGGTCCACTCAAAGCGGTGGTCCCCGTGCCGCAGGGCATTCTCCCTCATGCTTTCATAGTTGACATTATATTCCCTGTTGGGCGTGGTTAAAACCACGGTCCTCGGAGCGGCAAATTCAAATACCACCCGCTCAAAAGCGGGGATACGCATGGGCTCTATATGTTCGACGACCTCCACGACGCAGGCGCAGTCATACCCTTCAAAGCGCTTGTCCCGATAGGTGAGGGACGCCTGCATCAGCGTCAGCTTTTCCCGGCGAAATGTCTGCATTTTATCCGGCTTAAGACGCTTCGCCGCCTTTTCCAGCACGCTGACGGACACGTCGCAGGCCGCGACCTTCCGGATCTGAGGCTCGTTTAGCAAAAGCGAGGTGAGCCTCCCCTCCCCGCAGCCCAGATCGATCACGCTGGTGGCCCCGCTCTTTAAGACGGCATTTTTTACCGCTTCCAGACGAAGCGTGTTGAGAGGGGTCCGGGCCTCCTGCTCCTGCGCTGCTTCCCCCTGCTCCTGCGCAGCTTCCTCCTTTTCTCCGTCCTCTTCCTCCGATGTTTCCTCGTCCAGGAGGATGTCCAGAGCTTTTCGCGCGTAGCCCTTTTTCGCAGAGAAATACCGCCTGGTGATCTTCTCCCTGGAGGGATGACCGGCAAGCCAGCCCTCTCCGTGAGCCAGGAGCTTCTGGATCTCCTCCTCGGTGCTGTAATAATGCTTCTGTCTGTCAAAGACAGGGATCAGCACGTAAATATGGTTCAGCAGTTCTGAAAGCTTCACCGTGCCGCTGATCGTCAGATCGATATAGGGCGACAATCCCCACTCGGGGAAAGCGTCGTCCAGCTGGGTACGGCTTGTCACAACCGTGTACCCAAGGGGCTGAAAAAGCTCCTCCGCCAGGGAGTCGGCCCCGCCGTCCCGCAGGGCATAAAGGCAGGCCGTCAGCTTCAGCGGCGTATCCGCCAGTTCCTGCCGCTTATCACAGCGCCCGCCCATGGCGGTGCCAAATACCCGGGCGATGGCCGTACTCATAAAAGAAGTGGAGGCGTAGGGGCGGTCGTTCACGTAGTCGAACAGCCCTCCGTCCCTGCTGCCGGCCTTTCCCCGGGCAAGGTCAAGGGGATCGATGTCCAGAAGCAGCGCGGCCGTAGTGCGCTCCCCGCTGACCTCCGGATAAAAGACGTAGGCCTTTCCGTAGGACAGTTCAAACTGCTGCGCCCTCTCCGGGTTTTTGTGCAGCAGGAAACCGAGCTCCTGTGTATTTTCTCCCTCATACGTAATGGTCAGTAACAATTCCTCTGCC
>CANQCF010000028.1 GCA_947589505.1 uncultured Acetatifactor sp.
TTTTAATAATGGCGTAAAGGTTTTGCGTAGGAGGACAAGAGTATGGCAGTACCGTATAACCACCATGAGGTGGAGGCAAAATGGCAGCGCATCTGGGATGAAGAGAAGGCGTTTCAGACTTCCGAGGATTATTCCAGGCCCAAGTATTACGCACTGGTAGAGTTCCCTTACCCTTCCGGGCAGGGGCTTCATGTGGGTCACCCGAGACCTTATACCGCGCTGGATATCGTGGCGAGAAAGAGAAGGATGCAGGGGTATAACGTACTGTATCCCATGGGATGGGACGCCTTTGGCCTTCCCACGGAGAACTATGCGATCAAGAATCATATCCACCCCAGGATTGTGACGAAAAATAATGTGGCGAGGTTTAAGAATCAGCTTCACTCCCTGGGCTATTCTTTTGACTGGGACAGAGAGATTAACACCACGGATGTGGATTACTATAAGTGGACCCAGTGGATCTTCATCAAGCTGTTCAAGGCGGGACTGGCCTACAAGGCGGAGATGCCGATCAACTGGTGTACCTCCTGCAAGGTGGGACTTGCGAATGAGGAGGTTGTGAACGGCGTCTGCGAGCGCTGCGGTTCCGAGGTGGTGCGGAAGGTAAAGAGCCAGTGGATGCTGAAGATCACCGAATACGCCGACAAGCTCCTGGAGGGGCTGGATCACGTGGACTATATCGAGAGGGTGAAAGTCTCCCAGAGGAACTGGATCGGCAGGTCCCAGGGCGCTGAGGTGGACTTCCAGCTTACCGGCAAGGAGGATAAGCTGCGCATTTATACCACGCGTCCGGACACCCTGTTTGGCGCCACCTACATGGTTATTTCCCCGGAGCATCCTCTGATCGACAAGTATAAGGACGAGATCGGGAACTGGGACGAGGTTGTGGCCTACCGGGAGATGGCTGCCAGAAAGTCGGACTTTGAGCGCACCGAGCTGGCGAAGGAAAAGACCGGCGTGGAGATCAAGGGCATCACGGCGGTGAACCCTGTGAACAACAAGGAGATCCCGGTGTGGATCTCGGATTATGTATTGATGAGCTACGGGACCGGCGCAATCATGGCGGTGCCCGCCCATGACGAGAGGGACTGGGATTTTGCGAAGAAGTTTGGTCTTCCCATCATCGAAGTGGTGGCGGGGAGCCCGGTGAGCGTGCAGGAGCAGGTGTTCACTGACGTGGCGACGGGGACACTGGTCAACTCGGAATTTCTGAACGGGCTTTCCGTGGCGGATGCGAAGAAAAAGATCATTGCCTATTTAGAGGAAAAGGGTATTGGAACCAGCAAGACCAATTACAAGCTCCGTGACTGGGTATTCTCCCGCCAGAGATACTGGGGCGAGCCCATTCCCATCGTAAAGTGCGAGAAGTGCGGTTATGTTCCGCTGGACGAGAGCCAGCTTCCGCTGGAACTCCCGGAGGTGGAGAGTTATATGCCTACGGACAACGGGGAATCCCCGCTGGCGGCTATGACCGACTGGGTCAATACGACCTGTCCCTGCTGCGGCGGCCCGGCAAAGCGGGAGACCGATACCATGCCCCAGTGGGCTGGGTCTTCCTGGTATTTCCTGCGCTATACCGATCCCCACAACAAGGAGGCCCTTGCAAGTCCGGAGGCGCTGAAATACTGGCTTCCCGTGGACTGGTACAACGGAGGCATGGAGCACACAACGCTGCACCTTCTGTACTCCCGGTTCTGGCACCGCTTCCTGTATGATCAGGATGTAGTTCCCTGTCCGGAGCCCTATCAGAAGAGGACCAGCCACGGCATGATTCTGGGCTCCAACGGAGAGAAGATGAGCAAATCCCGGGGCAATGTGGTGAACCCGGACGATATCGTGCAGGACTACGGCGCGGATACCCTCCGCACTTACGAGATGTTTATCGGAGCCTTTGACCTCTCCGCCGCCTGGAGCGAGGACGGCGTGAAGGGATGCCGCAGATTTCTGGAGAGAGTCTGGAAACTGCAGGATATCTTGACGGAGGAAGAGGGGTACAGTGCGGATCTGGAGACCAGGATGCACCAGACGATCAAGAAAGTCTCCGGGGATTACGAGAATCTGAAGTACAATACGGCCATCGCGGCGATGATGGGACTGATCAACGATTTTTACAAGAAAAATTCCGTCACCAGGGGCGAGTATAAGACCCTGCTCACGCTGCTGAATCCGGTGGCGCCGCATATCACGGAAGAACTGTGGCAGACGGCAGGCTTTGCCGGCCGGGTTTACCAGACGAGCTGGCCGGAGTACGACGAGGCAAAGACGGTGGAGTCCACTGTGGAGATCGCCGTCCAGCTGAACGGAAAGGTGAAGGCCGCTATCCAGATCGCGAAGGACGAGGAAAAGGACAGCGTTATCGCCAAGGCAAAAGAGGCTCTGGGAGAAAAACTGAGCGGAACTATCGTGAAGGAGATCTATGTTCCCGGAAGACTGGTCAATATCGTTGCAAAATAATTGGATAGGTCTGATGTTGGGGGTGAAATGCTATATCGCACGGAGAAATTTTCCAAATATGTATGCGGCGGCAGGCCTCCAAGCCCATAAAAAGTTTTGTTAATAAATATGCAGAAGATTACAAGGGTGCGCTTTACGGAGCCGCACCCTTGTTTCCTTTTGCCTGATCCACTTTGTGCAGGATCTCATCAATTCTGGAATTTTCTTCCTGGCTGCTGTATTTCCGTATGGCGGCGATGGCGGCCGCCGTCTCCGAAGCGGTAAACTGCAGGCCTTTTGACTTTGCCTCTTTCATCAGCGGGAGCAGGATGCCCATCATTTGTTTCTGGCTTTTGCCCTTGCTCCCCATCATGACCTGGGAGAGAAATTCCAGCTTTTCTTTTGGGATGTCTTTTACAAGGTCGTCTTCCATCCATGGTTCCATAAATGCTGCCTCTCATTTCTGCCGGTCAGCCGGCGGTTGTGCGGATACTGCGCGAGTTTTCTGAGCCTGCGGCATGAACAGTGCGCCGCTGCCCTGGTGTTATGCTGCCTGCCGGGGGAGATATGTGTCCCGGCGGGAATTGCTTTTGTGCAGGAAAGACACGGCCGCGTTTTATTTCAGGATTACAGGGTCTGATCTGAAGGGAGGATCAGGGAATATCTCTGGCCGCGGCCAGTACTCCGCTGGCCCGGACAGATTCTTCGGCCCGGAGGATCAGAGTATATCTTTAGACGCGGCCTGTACTCCGCTGGCCCAGGCAGATCTTCCGGCACGGGAGGATCAGAGCATATCTTTAGCCTCGGCCTGTATATCGGTTCTCCAGGCGGGGAAGGGGATTCCCTCCGAATCCCTGGCGTCGTCGTCCCTTGGAATGAAGGACGGGAAATCCGTGACAGGCATCTGCTCCTGGATTACTTCCCGGTCCGTGTCCGGTGTGACAAAAGGAGCTCGATCCCCGTTCTCCTGGGCGGCGTAAGGGACTTTGACAGGATCCGATCCGCCCGGGGTCTGCGCGGGAGGGTCTGTCTGGCCGGGGCTTTGGCCGGAGGCCGCGCCGTCCTCCGCGCCGCCCATGCCTGCGGCGGAGAACATGGTCATGATCTGGGAGAGATCCATTTCCTCAGGATTCATGCCCTCGGGGAACAGGGACTGCATCATCTGCACGGTCTCCATCATCTCCCGCATACTGTCCATCTGTCGGTTCATCTGCTGAAACTGCCGGATCTGTTCTTTCTGGGAGGAACTGCAGAAAGGAAGGATTTGTTCCAAAATAGTATCTCCATTCGGGACAGGCCCCAGGGCTTCTCTGAGCCGGCCGGGGTGGTTCCGCACGATATCCATCGTATGGAAAAGCTCCTGCATCTTTATGTAAACGGCAAGTCCGCCTTGTCTGCCTGGGGGAAGGCATGGGAGCAGTACCTTTAAGATCTGCAGTCGGTCGGTTGTAAAGAGGGCATCAAAGGCGCTGCGTTCCATGGCTTTTTCCTCCGGAAGGTTCCTTATCATTTTATGAGGCGCGGCGCAGACTTATGACAAGCCGGAATTCGGGAAAAGGATCTCACGGCATGGGAAACAGACCCCGCAGGGGGCCTGTTCCCGCTATCGAGAGAATTCGACAGCCAAGTCAGGATCAGTTGTTGCAGCCGCATCCGCCGCCACAGAAAGTGGAGAGGAGCAGGATCCAAATGAGCCAGTCGCAGGAGCTGTTGGAGCTGCCGCAGCCACAGCCGTTGTTGTTAGCCAGGCTGATGCCGTTGTTGTTTCCGCTGAACAGGAGAACCAGAAGGATCACCCAGATCCAGTTGTTGCCGGAGCAGCACCCGTTGTTGCTGGCGGTATTGTAGCCGTTGTTGCAGCCACAGTTTGTTGCGGATAAATCACTCATGATGAATGCCTCCAAATGTTGTTTGTAGTTTATACTATGCAGGGGGGCATGGACATTTGACACATTATTTTTCAACGCTTTAAGCACTTCGTCAGTGAAAATTTTCCTTGCAATAATTGCCGGTTATAGTATAATATTTTTATACTATGACTTGTGGTGAAAGAAGACGGTATTGGCATATTTTGGGGAATGTCTTTTCAGGGGATTAAAAAGCGGGTACAGATATGGCCTATAAGACATATATCGTGGACGGCAGACAGTTCCGCACGGAGCAGGACTACAAAGACGCCATGTATGACAAGGAACTGATAGAAAAGCTTCGGGCGGGGACAGCTGATTTTGACGCGTCGCAGTTGAAATGGTTTCTGGAGAGGGTGCAGAAGGGGGAATTTCATTTTCGGACGCTTCTGGGCCAGGACTTTGAGGATGAGATAAGCGAGCGGATCCAAAAGCTGGAAAAAGAGAAGGCAAAGCCGAAGACCCCGGGAAAGGGGGAGCAATCCCCGCCGGGAACCGGAGCGGCGCAGAAAAAAAGGACGGAATCCTCCCAAGGGCAGGGGGCTTCCGTATCAAAGACGGAGAGATCTTCCGCCAGAGCAAATGCGAGAACGAGCGGGGCGGCGAGGCCGTCTACAGGAAATACAGGAAAGAACGCAGACGCTTCCCGGGCGGCAAGACCGTCTTCAGGAAAGAACGCAGGCGTTTCCCTGGCGGCGGTAAGGCCTCTGCCGGGGGAAAAGCTGCCGGAACAAAATCCGGGATTGGCGGCAGATGCAAAAAAGACAGGAACCGGGCGTTCTTTCTCGGGTTATACAAAACAGCAGGAAGAAGCGATCAGGGAGGCCGTGAGACGGGAACTGGAAAAGCGGGAAAAGAGAAGAAAATTTTTCCTGCTGCTCAGCGGGATCCTTGCAGCGGCTTTTCTGGGAATCTTTGGTTTCTATGCCTATCAGGAGAGGCGCACAGCGGCGCAGAATGAGAGACTGGGGGAGATGATCGGCACGCCGTCGGGAAACAAGGATCGGCCATCCGGGCCGGAGAATCAGGGAGGCATGGACCCTTCAGTGACTCTTGAAGGGGAACGTGAGGCGCCGGAAGTCCTGGAGGAATATAAAACTATATATAATCAACATAAAAAGCTAATCGGATGGCTGAAATTTGACGATATAGATATAGGGGGAAAATATGGTTTTCCGGTGATGCAGACCGGGGATAACGAATTTTTCCTCTCCCATGACATAGAGATGAAGGAAGATCAGAACGGCACGATCTTTATGGATACCAACTGTGATGTTCTGGAGCCCAGCGATAATTTCATTCTGTACGGGCACCACATGAAAAGCGGCGCCATGTTTGGCAATCTGGATCACTATGCGCGGGAAGAGTACTGGAAAAAGTATCCGTATCTGGAATTTGACACGATCTATGAGAAGGGAACCTATCAGGTGATGTATGTGTTCCGTTCTCATGTTTACAGCGAAGAGGAGATCGCCTTTAAGTATTATCAGTTTATCGACGCTATCAGCGAGCAGGAATTTGACTCTTATATGGAGGAGATGGCGGAGATGAGCCTGTACGATACGGGTGTCACCGCCAGCTTTGGCGATCAGCTTCTGACCCTGTCCACCTGTGATTACCAGGAGGCGGACGGGCGGTTTGTGGTGGTGGCGAAGAAGATCCCAGGACGGGAGGAATGAGATCCTCGTAATCTGAAAGGAGCATTACAAGAGCATGGCGAAGAGTACGAATAAAAAGAGAGTGCGTAAGGGTTCTGTCAGGAGGACGATAGGAGCCCTCTTTATGGCGACGGCGGTACTGGTGGCGGCAATCCCGGTGGAACCGTCCGGAGCGGCGTCTACGGATCCGAAGGTCACGGTGGATGTAAATCATTGTATGATCCCGATTCTGAAGGACACGGAGACGGTCTACACAACCGGAGACGGTCATTTTCAGTTTGCCTATGTCACCCCCGACAACAGTTCCAGTAACAAGGTGGCGGTGATCCTGGGATACGACGGCGGCTACCTGGAAGGCGGTACGCTGACCATCCCCGATACGGTGGACGCTTATCTGAAATATTCGGATAACTTGGGAACCACCTCCGGTTACTGTGCCGTCAGCAAGAGCGGCGACTTCCTGTTTTATTCGGAACAGGTCCAGAAAGTGGGCGAAGACAATCAGCCGGTGTTTAAGGATGAGGTTAAGGTTGATGGAAGTGGTTCCCCCATAAAAGATGCCAACGGTAATGAGATTCATGAGCAGGTGCCGGTTTATGAAACCGTTTACAGGCCCTGCTATTACAGCGACCTTGCAAAGTGGCACGAGATATCGGTGGAACAGTTATATTATAGGCCGAAAGAAAATGAAAATAATTACCAGCTCACCTCCACCTCCGAACATCAGCCGATCAAGGACGCCGCAGTCCGCTATATCGGAAACCAGTACTTGGTGGCTGGAGAAGAGACCGGGACCTGGCACATCGGCGGGACCATTACAGGGCCGGAGCAGGGCATCTTCCGGGGAGAGAAGGCCGGGAACATTGTGAGCCTGGTAGTCGGCCAGCAGCTCAGCGGCGTCGGCAGTTATGCCTTTTACAACTGCAGCAACCTCAGAAGCATCTCCCTGGGGAACGGCCTGGATACCATCGGCAACTATGCCTTTGCAAACTGCATCAATATGAGCACGGTCAATGTGGACCTTAACGCCAGGATCACTACCATCGGGGATCATGCTTTTTACAACTGTGCCGGGCTGACAAACTTCACCATGCCCATCACTGTCCAGAGGGTAGGGGATTTTGCTTTTGCAAAATGCAGCAGCCTTCAGAACATAGAGCTCTGTGGCAAGGGAAGCAATGTGGCACTGACCGAGCTGGGGAACAATGTCTTTCAGGAATGCTCCAGCCTGGAGTCCCTGGAATTGCCGAAGAGCTATGTGGATCCGCTGGAGATCGGCATGTTTTCCGGGTGCAGTTCCCTGAAATTCATTAAGGTGAATAACAATAGTGTGGATTTTGTGGATAATAAGGACGGAACCTTTAAGATCCAGGACTTTAAAAATACCGTGCCCAAGGAGTTTTATTTTGAGGGCCTGGATGACTCGGCCCTTCATAAGACTGCCTCGAAAAATTATATCGCCTTTAAGTATTCCGACAAGGATATCTATGAGATCGTCGTGGAGGATGAAAACGGGAATAAAGCCCTGTACCAGGTAAATTCCCAGAACCAGCTCCAGAAGTGTGACATTCCGGATGGGATGGAGAAAGTGGTGATCCCGGAGACGGTCGGGCCCTGCAAGATCCAGAACATCTGGGGATCAAGCTTCCGCGGCAACTGTTTCCTGAAGGAGGTCGTGATCCCTTCCTCCGTACTGGAGATCCAGGCGGGGGCCTTTAAGGGCTGTCACAATCTGAAGACCGTGTATTTTACGGAACCCATACAGCTCACCTCAATCGGAGACCAGGCTTTCCAGACGCAGGATACCTCGGAGACCGGTCATAAGTCGACCTGTTCAAACACCGAGCTGGAACCGAAGCCCAGTCTGTATTTTGTGGGGCCTGTGGACGCGGAGAGCGCTCCGTTCCAGTATGCGATGAAAGAGATCAACAAGCTGAATGTCTCCGACCAGGAGAGGGCGTACATTACATATTGCAGCGGATGGCCCACCAATCTTGAGGTGGAATATGATCCCGCTACCGGTCTGAGCACGCTGACAGGGTATCCGACGTTCGACCAGATTTCGCATTATTCGATGGAGAGTTTCCCTTATATGAATGAGGAATATCTCTCCGCGGCGACTGAGGCTGTCAATCACTATGTCAAGCAGGAACCTATGACCGACGGGGAGAAGGAGATCATAAACGCGGCGCTGGACATCCAGATCCCTTACGGCGTACAGGCGATCCGGAACGGGTTGTTTACGGAGAATGAAGCCGAAGATTTCAAATATGATCTTCAGAAAAAACTGACCATAAGCGGAGTGAAGGAGATCCAGCCGGGAGCGTTTAAGGACTGCAAAAATTTCGCGGAGATCCATATCATGGATACGGCGGAGAAGATCGGGGACAATGCCTTTGAAAACTGCTCCAATTTGACGAACGTGACCATTTCCAACACCGTGACCGAGATCGGAAAAACGCCTTTTTACGGCTGTCAGAGACTGAATTATGTTAACTTTATGAACAGTCCTTACTTTACCTGCCCTTCTGCCCAGTCGGCTATGATCTTCCAGCTGGGGGAGAACGGAGAGCACCAAAAGCTGGTAGAAGTCCTTCAGGGACGCACGAACCACAGGGTGAGCGCGGAAGAGCTGGAGGGCGTCAAGGAACTTGGACCGGGGGCGTTTAAGGGGACGGAAGTCGGTGACGTGGACATGAGCCAGTCCATGATCACGGTCATTCCCGAGGAAGCGTTCGCGAATACGGGAATGCTTTACTCGGTGAATTTCCCGTACAACTGGAACCGCGTGGACAAGGATGCTTTTCTGGACAGCTCGGTGCTGTATCTGACCATTCCGGGTGAGTACGGAAATATTGACAACGGCGCTTTTTCCGGCAATACGAACAGCGATGGGGAGATGACATTCTATTGTGAGGAGGGCAGTTCCGCTGAGGGTTATGCGATCCAGAATAATATTAAATACGAGAATATTGAAGCCAGGCGTTATTACAATGTAAAGTTCTTGGACTTTGACGGGAATCTTCTGAAGGAGGAATCCGTGTTGGAGGGGACTCCGGCAAATCCGCCGGAAGCGCCTCTTCGGGAAGGTTACGTCTTTAAAAACTGGACCTTTGACACGGAGAATATCCAGAAGGATATGGAATTCAAGGCGTACTATGAGCCGGATTCAGAGTACAATACGGTGGTTGTGACCTTTTATGATTACGACGGAACGCAGATCGGAGAACCTTACAGGGTGGCCATCGGTTCTGATATGACCCATGTGCCTGATCCTGTTCGGGAGGGGTATCGCTTTATCGGCTGGTCCGTGCCTCTGACCAATGTGCAGACTGATCTGAACCCCCATGCGCTGTATGAGCCTTTGGACGGTAAATTTCTGGTGCGTTTTCTGGATGAGGACGAGAAAACGGTGCTTTACAGCATTACTGTAGAACCTGGGGAGGACAGCATTATGCCGGTGCCGCCGACCAAGGCCGGAAAGACTTTTGTGAAGTGGAGCCCCAGCCCTACGAACGTTACCAGGGATATGGACGTCATAGCCATCTATGAGGATGAGCGTGGCCAGACGAATACCCCTTCCGGCGGCGACAGCGGATCGGGTTCCGGATCAGGATCGGGATCGGGATCCGGATCCGGGGGAAATCAGACCACGTCCCAGCTCTATACTCTGACAGTGAAAAACGGTCTGGGGACCGGCAGCTATGTGGCGGGGACTCCCGTTGTGGTAAAGGCACAGGAGGCCGGAAGCAATCAGGAGTTTGTCAATTGGACGGTGGATCCCGCGGACGTGACGGTTACGGATAAGGACGTCTCAGCGATCATCGTCACCATGCCCGCGGCAAATGTCACACTGACGGCAAACTTCCGGGCAAAGTCGGGAAGTTCCGGCGATGGCAGCAATAACGGTTCCGGAACCAACAAACCTTCCACGAACGGCGGGAACACCGGAACCTCGGGCACTACGGTTGTGATCGACAAGAACGGTCTCTCCAATACCGGCGTGGTATCGGCGGTGGTAAACGGCTCTTCCGACAACTTTACCATTAAAGTGAGAGAGGACGCCAACGCTTCGGAGCTGGCCATGCGCGCTCTGCAGGCGGAGTATGGGGAGGATCTGACGGGGATTAAGTACTTCCCCATGGATATTTCCCTGTATGATTCCACAGGAAAGAATCAGATTACGGATACCACGGGGCTGTCCATCCGCATTACGCTGCCCCTGCCGGATTCCATGATTTCATACGCGGGCAATAACAAGGTGGCCAGCGTATCCGGGGGCAAGCTGGAAAAACTCCAGCCTTCGTTTACCACGATCTCCGGCGTTTCCTGCGTCACCTTTACGGCGGAGCACTTTTCGCCCTATGTCATCTATGTGGACACGCGGAACCTGACGGCGGGAGCTGTACTGGATTCCACCCCTAAGACCGGGGACGGGATCCACCCCAAATGGTTTTTATCCATCGGGCTGGCATGCGTATCCGTCTTCCTCTTCTTAAAGAAGGATAAGCAGCCGAAGAAGGTTCCGGTGAAAGTGAAGACCGGAACCAGGTGACGGAGAACGAAAATGGCTCTGAAGCGATAGGTGAGAGAAAGAGCTTGCAGCAGAGAAGATGGAAATGAGTTTTTATACATTAGAAAGGCGGAAAGCATGAGAAAGGGACGTAAGATCGGCGCGCTGCTGATGATTCTGGCGGTCGTTATCATGCAGCTTCCGGCGGGATTGGCGGAGGCTGCGGACTCCGCCGATTTTGTGCTGGAAGGAATGGCGCTGTCATCCTACAAGGGAAAGGATAAGACAGTTTCGATACCCGCGGGCGTGGAATCCATCGGTGAGAGAGCGTTTGAGGATAATCGTACCATGGAGAAAGTGGTCTTCCCCGGCTCCTTAAAGAGGATCGGTGCTTACGCTTTCTGGGGATGCGACGCTCTGACGGATGTCAGTTTCGGCAAGGGATTGAAGGAGGTCAGCGACTTTGCCTTTACGAACTGCAAAGGCCTTGAAAAACTGACGATCCCCTCCACGATCAACTATATCGGTGTTCAGGCTTTTGCGGACTGCGTGAACCTGACGGACATCACGATCCCCGCGAACGTGACATACATCCATGAGTCGGCTTTTGACGGCTGCAGCCAGCTGGTGATTCACTGCGAGGAGGGGAGTTACGCTTCGGAGTACGCGAAAGACTTTTACAGAAGACAGGCGGAGTTCCCGGAACGCGAGGATTCCACGGATACCCGTCCCGGGACGGAAAGCCCCGGAGAGAGTCCGCTGCCGCCTTCGGATACCGAAAATCCGCAGGATCAGGACATCCTAGGTTCCACCAGCGTTGTGGGGAATCAGGCCGTCCTTTTGATCGACAACCGTAAGCCTTCGGTTCAGCAGGGCGCGCTGCCCCAGGGACAGGAAACCGCTGAGCCGGTAAAGTACCGGATCGTGGACGGCCGGTGCGTGGCGGATCAGGCGTATTATCGGGCCCGGGAGCTTCGGGAGGTCAGTCTTCCCCAGGGGATCCGGGAGATCGGTGAGTTCTCTTATGCAAGGAGCGGGGTCGAAAGCCTTACCCTGCAACCGGGTGTGGAGAAGATCTGCTACGGTGCCTTTTATCATTGTGATGAACTGGGAGAGGTAATTCTTCCGGAAACCATAGAGACAGTGGAACCCAAGGCTTTTGACCATACCCGCTGGGTGGAGGATTTTCAGAACGGGAGATCGGAGGCCTCGGGAGACTTTCTGATCAGCGGCGGCGTTCTGGTGTCATACCGCGGACAAGGCGGTCAGGTCCAGATCCCGGAGGGTGTCCGTGTGATTGCCGCGGAGTGTTTTCAAGGGATGGAGGAGATCCGGGAGGTGATCCTTCCGAAAGGTTTAAAAAATATCGGGGAGGGGGCTTTTGAAGGTTGTTCTTCCTTAAGTGAAGTCCAGTGGAACGAGGATCTGGAAAAGATTTCCGACCGGGCCTTTTCCGGCTGCGGGCTGAAAGAGGTAACCCTGCCGGATGCCGTCGTGGAACTGGGAACATATGCTTTTGACTCTTCCGTCCGGGTACTGCCGGAGGGAAGGGAGATACGGACTACCTATGAAACCACCGCCCAGCGGCTATCCAATGCGGCATATCGGGGACTGGATGCAGCGGATTCGGACAGTGCGCCGGGGGAAAGAGAGGTTTTGACCCTGGGCATAGAGGGCGCCCGGGCGGAGCTGGATGGCGCGGACCGCTCCTATACTTTAACGCTTCGGGAGGAAACCGGGGAGGAAACGCTCTCCCGGGCTGCCGCTGCGTTTCAGAGAAATTTGGGAAGCTCCCTTCCGGAAAACGCAAGGTGCATCTCCTGTGTTCTGTCGGACAGCAGCAAGATTCCCCTGACAAAGTTGGGAAAACAAACGCTTCATATCACCCTGCCGGTAACTGACACAGGGGCCGGACAGGTGATTACGGTGTATCAGTATGATCGGAACGGCCAGCTGAAGAAGGTGCCTGCAAGGTATCCCGGCGACGGCGGGGAAGGAACTTTAAGCTTTGACGTGACAAATGTATATGATCTGATCCTGGTTCCGGCCATATGAGAAAAGATCCGGAAAATGCGCGCTGAGTACGGCGGTGCGATCTGGTGTTTCCGTCGCAGGACAACACGCCCCCACATAGAATAAATCAGTATTTATTCTGTGCGGGGGTGTTTTATTATGCAGAGGGTCAGGATGCAGCTGGGCCTCACGGATTCTTATGTAAGACAGCTTGCAGGACCGACTGTGACGGTGGCAGTCCTGGACAGCGGGATCGCCCTCCACCCGGATCTGGAGCGCTCCCTCCTCTGTTTTCGCGATTTTTCAGGTAAAACCGGAAGAAACGGAGGGCGAGTTTTTTATCAGACACCCTATGACGACTACGGCCACGGCACCCATGTGTGCGGGATCCTGGCGGGAAACGGAAGTCTCTCCGGCGGAAAATTCCAGGGCATCTTTCCCGGGACGGGACTGGTAGTCGGCAAGGTCCTGGACGAGAGAGGGGACGGCTCCACCCAGGAGATGCTGGACGGACTGCAGTGGGTTCTCAATGTGAGAGAGCGATATGGGATCCGCCTTTTAAATATATCTGTCGGAATATCGGAACTGAAAGATTCTCAGAAAGAGAGAAAACTGAAGGAAATGCTGGACAGGGTCACTTCAGAGGGGATCCTGGTAGTCTGCGCAGCGGGAAACAAGGGCCCGGCCTCCGGGTCCCTTTCCCTGCTGGGGGAGTCGGAGCAGGTGATCTCCGTGGGATGCCATGACGGGGCCTTTTACCGCTGGGACCCGGGCAGATGCGAAAATTATTCCGGCTGCGGGAAGCTGCACGGCGTCCCGAGGAAACCGGATGTGGTGGCGCCGGGCACCCGGATTATGTCCTGCAGCGGACAGTGGCGGAGGGGCATGCCCTGGTCCCTGGCCTACGAGGCCAGAAGCGGGACCTCCATGGCGGCTTCCATCGTGACGGGCTGCCTTGCGAGGACCCTGCAGCGGAATCCGGAGCTGACCCCGGGACAGCTCCGAAAACTGCTGGCTGAGACCGCCAGGAACCTGGGGGAGCCGTGGAACAAGCAGGGCTGGGGCATGGTGCAGCCCAGCGAGATGATCCGGCGGGCGGAGGAATAAACGGGGGCGGCTGCGGCAGTGGGTTCATCCTGCCGCAGCCGTTTCTATGATAGATTTTCATTTACAATATTTTACAAAAACGTCTACGATCCCTTGATTGATAGACGTTTTTGTGGTAGAATGACTGTAAAACAAAAATGTTGATTGAAAGATGGATATTGCCTTTTGGAGGTTGTGGGAGGCAGGAATTTGATAAGGCGTATTCTTTCCAAATGGGGAGATATGACAGTAAACTTATGAGTGATCTTGCCACGGTTGCAGAACATAACGGACAAAAAGGCAGGGCAAAGGCTTATAAGTTTCGGCCTGAAATCCTTCAGCCTGTACAATGATTTCAAAGGAGAAAACGAGTATGAAAAAAAAAGCCGAGTTAACGGGGGGATTTTTATAAGATCATGGAAAGAGGGATTTCGAAGAGATCAAGGCTGTCTTTCAGGATCAGAAAATGGTGAAGGGATTGATCGAAGATGGAGTCAGTCCGTTCTTCTATTATTCTCCCTGCTCGGAGGTTTACAAATGGTTTGTGGAACAGGGATTTGATATACATTTGAAAGATTCTTATGAGGGACTGCCGGTCCACTATCATGCCCGCGCTTACAAAAATAACATGGAAGGGATTCTTTTGGCCGGAGGAGATGCGGATATAGAAGAGAAAAGAAGAGGGTATACACCGCTGCTTCTTGCCGTCGATGTACCAAATCCAAACTCTTTAAGGGTTTTGCTAAGGCACGGTGCGGACATAGATGTTAAGACCGGGTTTCCAGTAGAAATGGATGCATTGGAGTTGGTTTTCAAGAGATGGAAGCACCAATATGCCGTTCAAGCGGTAGAATGTATGGAACTTTTGATCAATGCCGGTATCACGGTGGCAGACTGGATGAGGTAAGAAGTCATAGATTTATGCAAGGATTATGAGAGATGCAAAGACAATATTTATACAGACGACTTACGGCCCTATGAGGAAGCTATGACACGTATGTGTCAGTTATTTGATGTGGAAAGACCAACCTTAAGGATTCATGACGGCAAATCTTTGATAACTGTTACTTCTACGGATTTTAGGGACCAGCATGAAGAATTGTGGAATATGCTTGTACCGGCGGTTGGAAAGTGCAAGACGGTACAAGGGGAAGTAATTCGGATCTGCGGACGCATTAATGATGAGATTTTTAATAACGGGGGAGGAAATTGGGATCGGGAATATCAAAAAATGCTCAACGCGCTGAAGAGATATTATGACATGGGGAAAATTCCGGATGAAGAACACAGGGAAGCGCTTGCGCTTATCAAATCCATCGGAAGGGACAGCGATGGAGCAGACGTTATCCGCCTGTGCGAGATCAATGTGCATTGGGTGCTGGCCAATCCAGAGCCTATTATGCTGGGGGATGTGGATTACCGGCATTGATAAAAAGAGTAAATACAAATCAGTGGACTTTGTATCCGCGCAGAGAAGAACCCTGCCCGGACATGGCAGTCTGAAACCTGCAGCTCTGATTAAAAAGAAAAGAGCCGGCGGTTCAAAAAATAATGGTATTATGGGACCAAATGACGGTTTAAGAATTCAAGATAAAAAGGGAGGAAGAGGGAAAATAAAACAGAATAGGGAAATTCTCAGAATGTAGAAGGATAATTGAAAAACAAAAAGAAATAACCTTCAAAGACCTAGAGAACAACCTGAAGGAACCATAGAAAAATTGAAAGAAATACTAAGGGAAAAGAGCAAAGAGAAGAAACAAAAGATAAACCAAGGAAAAACCAGGGGAAAAACCAAGGGAAAAACCCAAAAACAAAGAATAATCCATATTTCTTATGATTTGGGCTGGAAAGGAGCGTGTAAGATGATAGACAGGGAATTATTTGAAAAGACATCCAGATATGCGGGAGGCTGGTGGCGCGGGGGAACAACGGATGAGATCATAGATCATTTCGCGGAAAAACTGGGTGTCAAATTTCCGAATTCCTACAGGAAATTTTTGAAGGAAATCGGTCCGGGAGGGGTCAGTATCTTTTACGTTCAAGGGATTGAGAGAGCGGATTTTTCCGGAATGGTGAATCGTACCATGGAATTCCGGGAAAAGGTGAATTTGCCGAAAGAATATGTTGTGTGTTCAGTGAGGAAGGATGATAATCTGCATTACTTAACTTGTCTGGATACGTCCAGAATGAAGGATGGGGAATGTCCTGTCGTACGATATGACCTGTTGACGAACACGGTTTCCGAGTATCAGCCGACCTTTGATGATGCGTTTAATGATGGCATATTGGGGGTATATAATTTGCGTGTGGTGCCGAGGCTTGCAGAGGAGCCTGAAACCCAGGAACTTCCGGCCGGTCTTGGCTATAAGTCCTGCTGGATAACGGTTGTTGGTTCCCATCAGGACGATATCGTAAAAGCGTTGGGGCTGAAAAATACCGGGAAAGCGGATTACAAGGAAGCGTTAGAGCAGATTCACAGCACCCGGGGCAAAGTGATGGTGACAGCCGATTTCGACAACCGCAATTATGTCATTTTCGGAGGGGGATTTGTATTTCATAAGGAGGCGGTGAAAGAAAAATGCACCGGTCTGCCGGAAGCGTATGGATATCTCACCCATCGCGTATCGGAGGCACACGGTTTCTTTAAGGCAGTAAACGGAGAGATCGAAAGACTGTTCTATCAGGATGAGGAGGAGATCATCAATATCGGCAAGCCTCTTCCGGAAGAGAAGAAAAATAAGCTGAAACTGCCTCATTCCTTTGAAGAATTAAGGGATAAAAAGAAGAAATTCACTTGGATAGACGAGAATGTCATCATGGATTTGGCAGAGGCTTCCTCAGCGGTAGAAATTGACACCTATCCCTACGAGCAGGTGGTGATCGGGGAGCTGGAATAGGGATATTGTGACAAAATCTGCTTTCTTTAGTATGATGATTCAAAACTGATTCGAAAGATTCAGCCAGCGCATATTGCGAAAATCTTTTATTGGTGGTAGAATAAAAGTGCGGATGTAGCGGATGCTCCGTCATTTTCATACAAGGAGGGATGGAGCATGAATTCATCTGACAAAAGAGAAGACAGAAATCTTTTCGACGCAAAGAAGCCGGGAACAGTAACTGTGCCGAGCGAGATTGCGCAGAACTTAAAGGTGGCGGACGAAGACGCCAGCTTTCAGTATGATGAATCGGCAAGAAATCTTGTGGCGGAGAAGCCGATTCTGGCATATATATTAAAGAGTGCGCTTGACGAGTACGCAGAGTACACGGTACAGGAGATCGCGGAGAAGTTTATCGAAGGCGAGCCGGAGATCAAAAGGACAGCGGTTCATCAGGACCACCCTGACAAAAAAGACGGCTCCGGGATGATGAGCGGCGATGACAGGGTGAAAGGACTTCCCACGGCAGATAAGTCCCAGCGGGATGGAACGATCTATTATGACATTCGTTTTCTCGCGGTACTTCCCCAGAGCGGCGAATTGATAGAAATTTTTGTTAATGTGGAGATTCAAAACGACGATACGCCTGGATATCCGATTCCAAAGCGAGGTATCTATTATGCAGCGCGGATGATTTCCTCCCAGCGGGGTACAATATTTAAGGATCAGGAGTACGGCAGGATCAAAAAAGTTGTGTCAATATGGATTTGTGAGGATACAGCGAATTTCCGGTCCGATACCATCAACCGGTATTCTTTTACAGAGAAGTGTCTGAGGGGAGAGTTCCATGAGGAGAAACAGGCCTATGATCTGATGACGGTGGTGGTGATGCGGCTTGGAAGCAAGGGCGAGAGCAGCAAGGATAATGCCATCCGGCTTCTCAGCAAAATGTTTTCCATGAACCTGAGCTATGAGGAAAAGCTGGATACGCTGCAGAATGAGTTTCAGATCAGCGTGAGCCGTGAAATCAGTGAGGAGGTGCAGAATGTGTGTAACTTGAGTACGGGTGTTTACAGTAAGGGATATGATTCAGGATATGATTCGGGTATTTCAGCGGGAGAGATGAAAAGGGCCCGGGAAACAGCGTATGAGCTTCAGGATATGGGAATGTCCGTTGAAAAGATTGCGAGAGCCGTTAAGGTAAGTGTCGACATAGTTCAGGAATGGCTTGCGGAGCGGGATAAAATGCTTGTCAAGTAACTGTGAAAGTTTCCGGCAAAGGTACCGTGCGGGATTAAAAAGTTTTTACGAAGGGTGCGCAGAGAACTGCGCGCCTTTTTTGTGAAAAAGATACAGTATCATCTTTCAAATCATAATAAAAATCCTTGGGAAGAAAATTCTCGAAGTACTTGACACTTCCAGTATAATTGTATACAATCATACAATATAGGCAGAAAAGAATCATACGAGAGTGAGGAGTGATACGAATGGGTTACATTGACGAGGATATCAATGAGATGTTTGCGAATCGGCCGGTCTCCATGAACGCGAAGAACAATCTTCTGCAGATCGAGGAGCATATTTACAACCTGGATGATGTGGCGAAACCCAATGTCTTCCGGAATATGTTCCCTTATTCGGAGATCCCGAAGATTCCCTTTAACGACAGGATCGTGCCCCACAATATGCCGAAGGATATCTGGATCACGGACACGACTTTTCGGGACGGACAGCAGTCCAGGGCGCCTTACACCACGGAGCAGATTGTGACGATCTACGATTATCTGCACAAACTGGGCGGCCCCAACGGCATGATCCGTGCCAGCGAGTTTTTCCTGTACAGCAAGAAGGATCGGGACGCGGTCTACAAGTGTATGGAGAGGGGCTACAAGTTCCCGGAGGTCACGAGCTGGATCCGTGCCAGCAAGGAGGATTTTAAGCTGGTGAAGGAGATCGGCATGCCCGAGACCGGTATTCTGGTGAGCTGTTCCGATTATCACATTTTCCTGAAGCTGAAGATGAACCGCCGTCAGGCCATGGACCATTATCTCAGCGTAGTGCGGGACTGCCTGGAGGAAGGGATCAGCGTGCGGTGCCATCTGGAAGATATCACCAGGGCGGACATTTACGGTTACGTCGTACCTTTCTGCCTGGAGCTGATGAAGCTGATGGACGAGTACAAGATCCCGATCAAGGTCAGGGCCTGTGATACCATGGGCTACGGCGTGAATTTCTCCGGCGCCGTGATCCCCAGGAGCGTGCAGGGGATCATCTATGCGATCAATGTCCACGCCGGCGTGCCCAGCGAGCTCATCGAGTGGCACGGGCACAACGATTTCTATAAGGCGGTGGTAAACTCCACCACTGCATGGCTGTACGGCTGCAGCGGCGTCAATACCTCATTGTTCGGCATCGGCGAACGGACGGGCAACACGCCTCTGGAGGCCATGGTCTTTGAGTACGCACAGCTTCGGGGGGATCTGAACGGCATGGATACCACCGTGATCACCGAGCTGGCGGAATATTATGAGAAGGAGATCGGCTATGAGATCCCTCCCCGCACGCCCTTTGTGGGAAAGAATTTCAATGTGACCAGGGCGGGCATTCACGCGGACGGACTTCTGAAAAACGAGGAGATCTACAATATCTTCGACACGGAAAAGTTCCTGAACCGTCCGGTGCTCTGCGCGATCTCCAACACCTCCGGTCTGGCGGGCATCGCCCACTGGCTGAACACGTATTTCAAGCTGAAGGGCGACAGGCAGGTGCAGAAGACGGACGAGCTTGTCCGGGAGCTGAAGACCTGGGTGGATGAGGAGTACGCCGGCGGGCGTGTTACGGTCTTGACCGACAACGAGATCATTGCCCAGGTGAACCGTGTCTGCCGGGAAAAAGGGATCCGGATTGGAGACCAGGATGAACTATGATGTAAAAAGGGAGGTCACGGACAAGTATTCCCTGCGGGGCCGTGTGTTCCACAAACTCCGTGAGGATATCCTGAGCGGAAAGTACGAAGAGAACGAGGAGCTGAAGGAAGTCGCCATCGGGGAGGAACTGGGGGTGTCCCGGACGCCGGTGCGGGAGGCTTTCCGGCAGCTGGAGCTGGAGGGGCTGATCCAGATCATTCCCAACAAGGGCGCTTATGTCACCGGAATTACGGAGAAGGACGTGCAGGATATCTATATGATTCGGTCCCTCCTGGAGGGACTTTGCGCGAAGTGGGCCACGGAGCATATCACGAAGGAGCAGCTGGCGGAGATGGAGGAGAATGTCTACCTGGCGAAATTCCACGCCGAGAACGGCCATCTGGAGCAGCTGGCGGAGCTGGACAACCGTTTTCATGATATTCTCTATGAGGCCTGTAATTCCAAGATGCTGGAGCATCAGCTCAAGGATTTTCACCAGTATGTCCTGCGGGTCCGCAAAAAGACCCTGGCGAGTGCCAGCAGAGGGCCGAAATCCAATCAGGAGCACGAGGCGATCCTGGAGGCCATCAAGTCGGGGGACGGGGAACTGGCTCAGCAGCTTGCCAACCGCCACATGATCAACGCCTACGAGAATATGGTGAAGAACGGCCTGCATGAGATTTACGCCCAGGGAAGGACAAAGTGACAGAGGCGGCAGGAAGCGAATGAGGACAAGAAGTCACAAGGGGCAGTAGACAACAGGAAGGGAAACGACGGGAATCGAAAACGACAGGGAACGGAGACGCTGGGGAAGAAAACCAGAGACAACAGGGAAGGGAAACGACGGGAACCGAAAACGACAGGGAGCGGAGACGCTGGGAAAGAAAACCAGAAACAACAGGAAGGGAAACGCCGGGAATTGAAAACGACAGGGAAGGGAGACGCTGGGGAAGAAAAACCAGAGGCAACCGGGAAGGGAAACGCCGGGAATTGAAAACGACAGGGAACGGAGACGCTGGGGAAGAAAACCAGAGGCAACAGGGAAGGGAAACGACGGGAACCAGAAAAGCGGGTGAACGGAACCAGCAGAAAAATCCTGGGAGACAAAAGCAGTAAATCACAGAAGTGATAGATCCCAGAAACAACATAAAGCAGATGTTTTTCAAAAAATAAGGAAAGATCAGAAAATCAGGAAAGGAAAGAAGAGACATGGCAAAAATTCAGATGAAGACCCCTCTTGTGGAGATGGATGGAGACGAGATGACCCGGATCCTCTGGCAGATGATCAAGGAGGAGCTGCTGCTCCCCTTCATCGATCTGAAGACGGAGTATTATGATCTCGGTCTGGAGCACCGCAATGAGACCGACGACCAGGTGACGGTGGATTCCGCCAACGCTACCCTAAAGTATGGTGTGGCGGTAAAGTGTGCCACCATCACGCCCAACGCGGCCAGGATGGAAGAGTATCACTTAAAGGAGATGTGGAAGAGTCCCAACGGCACGATTCGCGCGATCCTGGACGGCACGGTATTCCGGGCCCCCATTCTCGTCAAGGGGATCGTTCCCTATGTGGCGAACTGGAAGAAGCCCATCACCATCGCCCGTCACGCTTACGGGGATGTCTATAAAAATACCGAGATCAAGGTGCCCGGAGCGGGGAAGGCGGAACTGGTGTTTACCGCGGAAGACGGGACGGAGACCCGGGAGCTGATCCACAACTTTACCGGCGCGGGGATCATCCAGGGCATCCACAACACCGATAAGTCTATCGCCAGCTTTGCACGGGCATGCTTTGGCTATGCCGTGGACACGAAGCAGGATCTCTGGTTTGCCACCAAGGACACCATTTCCAAGAAATACGACCACAATTTCAAGGACATCTTTCAGGAGATCTATGACGCGGAGTACAAGACGAAGTTTGAAGAGTTGGGCATCGAGTATTTCTATACATTGATCGACGACGCGGTGGCTAGGGTGATCCGTTCCGAGGGCGGTTTTATCTGGGCCTGCAAGAACTATGACGGCGACGTGATGAGCGATATGGTGGCCACCGCTTACGGGGATCTCTCCATGATGACTTCCGTTCTGGTGAGCCCCAGCGGCGTGTACGAGTACGAGGCGGCTCACGGGACGGTGCAGCGCCACTATTACAAGCATCTGAAGGGGGAGGAGACTTCGACCAACTCCATCGCCACAATTTTTGCCTGGACCGGCGCTCTGAGAAAGCGCGGCGAGCTTGACCGGATCCCGGAGCTTGTCGCTTTTGCCGACAAGTTGGAAAAGGCCTGCATCAAGACCGTGGAGGACGGCAAGATGACCAAGAGCCTTTCCCTGATTTCCACCTGTGAAAATCCTGTGATCTTAAACAGCCTGGATTTCATCAAGGCGATCCGGGAAACCCTGGAGGGGCTTCTGTAAGGCCGGATACCCGGATCCGGCTGTGTTTTCGGCAGACGGGAGCGACATACAGCAGAGGGGGGGCTTGCGCTTCGCTGAGCTGCCGGGCGCAGCGCATTTTGTAATGTGACGGTTTGAGCTGCCGGAAGACACGGCGCTGAGAGATTTGCTGCGAGAGATTTGATTGCGCTGCGGCCGGAGGGATTTGTTGCAAGATATTACATTGACTTCGCAATAAAAGCAGGATAAAATGTATGGTAAGAGTGAAAGACCGGCTTTGGAAAGGACAGGGGCGGATCTGGATCATCAGTACGGAAAAATAGAAAAGCGGAGGGTATTGTATGGAGTTTATCAACGACAACGGCGCGCTGGTATTTAAGCGTCAGGGAGAAACCGTTCGCATCGAGGCCTGGGGGGAGAATTCCCTGCGTGTCCGTGCGACAATGCTCCCGGAGTTTACCGGGCAGGACTGGGCTTTGACGGAGAAGCCTGCGGTGAACCAGGGGAAGGTGGAATTCTTTGAGAGGGATCACTGGGCCGGGGACGGCACCATCGATAAGAGGAAATATGCCTCTATCACCAATGGAAAGATCCGTGCGGAAGTGAATTTTGTGGGAATTATCTCCTTCTTTGAGGGGGAAAAGCTCCTGCTCAGGGAGTATTACCGCTCCTACGACGGGACGATCTCCAGGGGCAGCCGGTGCCTGAAATTGGTGAACCGGGAGTGGAAGGGGATCATCGGCGGCACGGGATATACCTTAAACCTGAAGTTTGACGCCAACGAGGGGGAGAAGATCTTCGGAATGGGCCAGTATCAGCAGTCCTATATGGATATGAAGGGCTGTATGCTGGAGCTGGCGCAGAGAAATTCCCAGGCGTCCGTTCCCTTCTACATCAGCAATAAGGGCTACGGCATGCTGTGGAACAACCCCGCGGTGGGCCGGGTGACTTTTGCCAACAATTACACGGAGTGGATCGCCAGGTCCACCAGGCAGATGGATTACTGGATCACGGCGGGCGACACCCCGAAGGAGATCCTGAAGACCTACACCGGCGTCACCGGAAGAGCGCCCAGGTTCCCCGAGGATCTGATGGGGCTCTGGCAGTGCAAGCTCCGTTACCGCACCCAGGAGGAGGTCCTGGAGGTGGCTCACGCCTACCAGAAAGAGGGCATCAAGATCGATATGATTGTGATCGATTTCTTCCACTGGACCGTGCAGGGCGACTGGAAGTTTGACAAGACCTACTGGCCGGATCCCAAGGCCAT
>CANQCF010000029.1 GCA_947589505.1 uncultured Acetatifactor sp.
GACAGACTCTCGGGGAAGCAGTCACGGCTGACAGCTACGATACCGATCTTTACCTGGGGTAAATTGTTCATGTTGTCAATTCCTCCTTAAAATGATGTTGTTTTGTTTTATCAGTAACCGCCCGGGAATCCCGGACGGTTTCCCTTCAATCGCTTTTGCGGACGTTCTGAAGGAACGCCGCCCTCTTACTGTACCAGGAACCGGGCCATTTACTTCGCGGCCGATTCTTCGTTTCTTCAGGAACCGAACCGATTGCTTCACGGCCAGATCCTTCGTTTCTTCAGGAACCAAACCGATTGCTTCGCGGCCGGATCCTCCGTTTCTTCAGGAACCAAACCGATTGCTTCACGGCCAGATTCTCCATTTCTTCAGGAACCGGGCCGATTGCTTCACGGCCGGATCCTTCGTTTTTACAGGCTCAGGTTCTCACCCTTCAGGCCAAGGAAGCTTCCCTCGTCAAGGCCGCCCTCCGCGTGGCCGATGAGCCACTTGTTCACCGCGGTGATCAGAGCGTCCTCACTGGGCGCCGTGCCGTCCGCGTTCACCTTTGCATGAGGGGTCTTCAGGGGATAGTTCGTCCCCTTGGGAAGTACGATAGCCACCTGGAATCCGGCTCCGTCCACGCCGCAGGGCGCATAGTGCAGGGTCGTCGCGAACACTTCCACAGCGGTTCCCGCAGGCACCAGAAACGCCTTTACCTTCGAGGTGTCATAAGTGAAATCAGGCTCTACGTCCGCCATGAGACCCAGCATCAGGATCGCGTCGGTAGCCGCCACATTGATCTCGGAATCCCGGTGATACTCCAGGGCGTTCAGCAGCTTGTTGTGGCCGTTGCAGTAGCCGATCTGAATGGGCATCTCGCCGTAGGTGGTATCGCTCAGAGCCTTCGTCGCGGAAGTCGCCTCCAGGGAAGCCACGCTGGGCTCATACACAACGCCCTCGGGAACCTCCGTCTTCTTCAGCGCCTCCACCAGAGGCGCCAGATCTACATTGTTGATCACACGGCCGTACTTGCGGAACTCGGGATCGTTTACGGAATAAATCTTCATGACTGCCTTTCCTTTCTGCAAACAATTTATTTGCTGTGATTTCCTGCTCTCCGGGGGAGATCCCCCGGTCTTTCCTCTTTACTGGATCTTGTCGAACACGGGCTTGCAGGCGGGATAGATCTCCTTAAACTGCGCGTAGCGTGCCTCGTACTTTGCAACCAGCTCGGGATCGGGCTCCACGGTATCCACGATCTTTACGACCTTCGCCGCGATCTCTTCCACGGATTTATATTCGCCGCAGGCAACGGCCGCCAGCATGGCGCCGCCCATAGCGGGACCTTCCTCGGACTCGATCACGTCCACCTTCAGATTCAGGATATTGGCGATCATCTTTTTCCACAGGGGGCTCTTCGCGCCGCCGCCGCAGATCTTCGTCCGCTCCAGCCTGATGCCCAGGGACTTAGCGACCTCCAGGGAATCGCGGAGCGCAAAGGCAACGCCCTCCAGCACCGCCTGGGTCATGTCCGCCCGGGTGGTATCCATGGTCATGCCGATGAAAGTCGCCCTGGCGTTGGGGTTGTTGTGAGGGGAGCGTTCTCCCATCAGGTAGGGCAGGAAATAAACATGGTTCTCGCCCAGCTTCTCGATCTGCTTCTGCTCTGCCGCGTAATCCTTCGTGCCGATGATCTCATCCATCCACCACTTGTTGCAGGAAGCCGCGCTGAGCATGCATCCCATCAGGTGATAGCTGCCGTCCGCATGGGCGAAGGAGTGAAGCGCGTTGTACTTATCCACACCGAACTTCTTCGAAGAGATGAAGATCGTGCCGCTGGTTCCCAGGGAGATGTTGCACATATTGTCGCCCACAGTCCCGGTTCCCACGGCAGCCGCCGCATTGTCCCCGGCTCCCGCCGCCACAACGGTATTTGCAGGAATCCCCAGCTCCGCCGCGATCTCCGGCAGCACCGTTCCCACGGCCTCATAGCTCTCATAACACTTTGCGAGCTGACTCTCTTTAATGCCGCAGATCTCGCACATCTCCTTGGACCATCTGCGGTTCTTAACGTCGAACAGGAGCATTCCGGAGGCGTCGGACACATCCGTGCAGTGTACGCCCGTGAGCTTGTACGCTATGTAATCCTTCGGGAGCATAATCTTCTCGATCTTTGCGAAGTTCTCAGGCTCCTTGTTCTTCACCCAGAGGACCTTAGGCGCCGTAAATCCGGTAAAGGAAATGTTCGCAGTGTACTCGCTCAGCTTTTCCTTTCCGATCACATTGTTTAAGTAGTCGCACTCCTCATAAGTCCTTCCGTCGTTCCAAAGGATCGCGGGACGGATCACATTGTCGTCCTTGTCCAGGATCACGAGTCCGTGCATCTGGCCGCCGAAGCTGATCCCGGCCACCTGGGACTTGTCCGCATCCTTTATCAGTTCCTTGATTCCGGCCACCGTCTGCTCCCACCAGTCCTCGGGTTTCTGCTCGGACCAGCCGGGATGCGGGAAGTACAAAGGATACTCCCGGGAAACGATGTTCCGGATCTTTCCCTCACTGTCCATCAGCAGAAGCTTGACAGCGGAAGTTCCCAGATCCACACCAATATAAAGCATATCTTCCTCCTTCTCCCTGTCCGCTGATATCCTGCATTTTGCACAACAGGGTTGTATCTATTATAAAATTTTTTGTGATAAAACACAAGGGATTTCGCAAAAAAAGTACCGTGCAATATATCAGTTCCGTCCCCGTCGCGCCGCCCGCCCATACGCAGGCCTGCGCCGCGCCCTCGACCGTAAAACGGCGTTTTCTCAGACGCTTTGATCCCACAGAATATCGTCCGGCATGATTTTGCTTGAATGCCAGCACCCAAGGCTGGCTGAACTGTCTAATAGTATAGCATCTTCTCCCCAAAACCAGCTACTTGAAAATTGCCATGGGCATGGAAAATATTGCGGGAAAAAGATTTCCCAAAAGTTATTCGCATTTTGTGGATAACGCGTCGTTTTTTGTGGATTACTATCCACATTCATTATAGAAACAAGACGGGTTATCCACAACTTTAAAAAATCCCCCGACACACTTGTCAGATACAATATATTGTACTATAATAGCGTATAGAACATCATCATCTAGTTTATGATCCGTTGAATAAGCCCTAAAAAGATTTTTCTGTCACATTTTAACAAACATCCTGTCAGATCACACCCGGGAGACAAAAGATAAGATGAATCATTCCGATCCCAATCGAAACGCCTATATGCTCTGCGGTTCCCTTGCCAAACGCGGATATCTGCGCTGGTGGCACTCCTTCCGGGGAGTCAGCCGGGAGACGGGAGCCGCCCGTTCTTTCTTTGTGGAATATCTGATCCTGAATCCGGTTCCCGGAAAACCCAGGAAGGGCCATCAGCCGGCCCCCTCTTACGTACGCGTCACTGCCGGAAGCTACCCCGTGGAAGAACCCTCCCTGCCGGGCATCAGGCTCTGCTCCTATTACCCTATCAGCGCTGCCCGCTACGCCCGCAGACCCCTCTTTTTCCAGGTGGAGGAAAACCGGCTCAGCGAGTACCGCATCTCCGGCTTCGTGGACGTTACCAGGCAGGAAGTGCTTCAGTCCCAGTCTTCCGACGCGGGCGTCATGGAGTGGGATCTGGAGCTGAACAAATCCCTGTCCTGCCACACGGGCATCATCGCCTCTCCCCTGTTCTGTGCCTTAAACGCCCTGGACAGCTTCTTTCACGGCGAGGGGATCCGCACGGAGTACCGGGGAAGCGTCGTCCTAAACGGCGAGAATTTCGACGTCACCCCCGAGGAATCCTTCGGTTACGCGGATAAACACTGGGGGAGCAATTACAACCGCCCCTGGCTGCAGCTTTCTTCCTGCTGCCTGTACAGCCAGCGTTTCGGCAGGCTCTTAAAAAATTCCGCCCTGGCCGTGGACGGGTGCTGTCCCAGATTCTTATTCTTTCGCTTAAAACCCCGGCTCATGCTGCAGCTGACCTATCGGGGAGAAGACTTCTGCTTTTCCTTTGCCAGACCTTTTACCCTTTCCCGGCTGAAATGGTGCACCCGGGAAAACCGAAAGCGCTTCTCCTGGCAGGTCAAGGCCCAGAATATAAACTCCGTGGTAAAACTCTCTATGGAGTGTCCGAAAGACGCCATGCTCTTTCTGCACTATGACAATCCCGGCGGCGCTCCGGCCGGGACCGGGAAAAAACTGCCTCCCCTCTGGTCCGGCGGCGAGGGGCTCGGCGCCGTCGATCTCTACCGGATCACAGCGGACGGCCGGGAATGGGTGGATACCCTGACCATCCGCCATGCGCTGTGCGAATTTCAAAGGGCAGACAGCAAATCTGCGACCATCGAAAAGCAGCGGTAGGCCTGTCAGGCAATACAGAGCTGATCCCTGCGCTGAACAGTCAAAGATGATATAAGGAACAAGGAGGAAAACTATGAAACCTTTCCTGAAAACGATTCTCTCGATATCTTTTGTCCTGCTATTGCTTGCGGGCTGCGGGAACAGATCAGAGAATCCCGGAGCTCAGAATACAGGAGACGGGTCAGACAAGCAGGAGACAGAAACCACCGGCAGAAACTTTCAGGTGGAGAATACTGTCTCCCTTTCTTTGGATGATCCGGATGCTGACTACTCAAATAAGCTGGTATATTCCAGCGCCTACGGCAGCACACTTTATGTACTGACCGCCTATCAATACAGTGAGAAACCCGTTCCGGATATGTGGCTTTACATTTACCGCATGGATACCGGCAAAACTGAGAAGACCGCTTTTACCCTGCAGATACCGGACACAGAGGAATTATATGTAGATTCCATGACCGTGACCGGGGAAGGAGAGATCACCCTTCGCATCAATGCTGCGTCGGAGGGGCAAGCCCCGTCCTCCTTTCTCTGCCGGACAGATCTGACGGGCAAGCCCCTGGACGAAAATGCGCCGCTTACGGATGATACGGGATACCCGCCGCAGTCCGGCAGATTTTGTGCCGGAACGGACGGTTTTTCCCTGTTTACACAAGCAGGCAACCAGGGTACAGATGTCCTGCGTTATAATGTTCAGAATCAAACTTCTACTGTATTTGTCTCATTGGATGGATTTGTGAATGCACTCTGTCCCGACGGACAGGAAGGTCTCTATTACATTTTAAACGGCTCGGATCTGTGGCATCAGGCGGACGGACAACCGGAGGAAAAACTCCTGAGTATAAGCGCGGCAGGCATTGATCTGACAATTGATAACCATATCCTTACAGATGGAGAGGGAAGGCTTGCAGTCTGTTGTGCCGACAGCACCGGCGCCAGGATCTATCTGCTCACGGAAGATGGTATCTCTGATCACCAGGAAAGTGCGGCCGGAGAAGAGGACTCCGAACAGGCAGAGAGCTCGAACGCGGGAGAAACGGAATATGAAACGATACGAATGACAAATCTGTTTTGGTCTTCCAAGATTGACGTCTTGAGACTTGCGCAGACCTGGGCTGCACGCTCGGGCCGCTATCGGCTTCTTCTGGAGGCGGCGGAAGTCGATTTTCAGGCGATGGATACGCAGGAACTGGATGCGCTGCGCACCAGAACGCTGGCGGACCTTGCATCCGGTCAGGGACCGGAGATGCTGCTGGTATCGAGGGACGACATGCGCATATTGGCCGAAAAGGGAGCTCTCATGGACCTGTCAGAGTTGGTTCCTGAGGATATCAGAGAACAGCTTCTTCCCTGTTTACAGGAACTCGGGACCGTGGACGGAACCTGGGTGGGACTGCCGGGTTCCGGTGTAAGCGTCACAACCCTATGTACTTCGAACAGCCTTTGGGACGAGGACAGCTGGACCCTGGCGGATGTCTTGGATATCGCCGATACAAGGGACGATTGGGATTGGATTCTTGGCTGGCATGACCAATATGCAAAGGAAGATTATCTGTGGGATAAATATGACGGACATGAGCTGTTTCACATGTTTATCAGCGGCCGTCTCGGCGATTCTCCGTTTCTGAATCTGGAAAAGAAAGTCAGCTGTTTTGACGGGGAAGAATTTATCAGGGCCCTGGAGTTCTGTAAACGTTACGGACAGGGGTCAAACCAAAAGGACAGCGAAGAGGTGAATACCATGCTTTCGGGAGGAAATCTCATTGCCGTTGGCGTACCGTTTTATTCGGGACTGGCCAGTTACTCGGAGATGATGGTTTCCCTTCCCGGCTGCCATGCAGTGGGATATCCTGCGGAGAGCGGGAACGGAAATTACGTGAACGCAGATACCTATTTGGTGTTCAATGTCAACAATGCAAAACCGGATGCTGTCCGTGATTGTATCTCTTTTCTTTTCAGCTATGACAACCAAATCGGCCAGTCGTTCCCGGTCAGAAAGGATGCGATCCGCGATCAGGTGGTCCAGAGCGACTATTCGGGGACAGGGTGGGCTTTGAACGTGATGGGCGGCGAGATGGCAATTGAGGCAAAACCGGATGGAAGCAGTTATCTGGAGGATTATTGCGACTTTTTGGACAGCTGCGGACCGGAACCCTACTGCCCTCAGGCGATCAAAGACATCGTGGAGGAAGAAGTCGATTTGTTTTTTGACGGCAGCCGCAGCGCCCGGGATACGGCGGATGTGATCCAGCGTCGGGTACAGCTGTATTTTGATGAACAGTAGAAAAGCCAATGGATCGGAGGTGGAGAATATGTTATTTACGCAATTTAACATGAACGCCACTTCAAAGTTTCGGAAAAGCGATTTTTCTTGACTTTTTTATCAAAAACAGATACACTAAGAGAGCCGTGCATTGTCGGGTCTGTCTGCGATGATGAAATTCGGTCTTGCGCAATGAGAATCGTGAACCGCGTCAGGTTGGGAACAAAGCAGCGCTAAGCGAACCCTCTCATGTGCCGTAAGGCTACCGGGTGGAGTCGCAGCGCAGCCCGGCTGTGCGCGGTTTTTACATCAACAGTTCAGCCAGCCGCCGGAGCGCTTGTCATAGAGCAGCCGCAGCCGCGAAACGCTTGTCATGGAGCAGCCGCAGCCGGAGCGCTTGTCCTAGAACAGTTTGTCATGGAACAGCTTGTCATAAAACAAACGCAGCCGCGAAGCGGCGGCAAGCACGGCTTTGCGCATGGCATGGACTGAACTGTTTTTCGTAACATTTTCCTTATAGATCTAAGTTAAAGGTACCCCTATGAACGAAACTGATTCCCTCCTGAAATCCTGTCAGCTCTGTCCCCGGAAATGCGCCGTGGACCGTATCAATGGCCAGCTCGGATACTGCGGCCGGCCCGCCGGGATCTACGCTGCCCGGGCGGCCCTGCACTTCTGGGAGGAGCCCTGCATCTCCGGCAGCCGCGGTTCCGGCGCCGTGTTCTTTTCCGGCTGCGGTCTGCGCTGCGTTTACTGCCAAAACCATGAGATCGCGCTGGGCAGGCAGGGCAGGGAGATCACCCCGGAGAGATTGTCCCAAATCTTCCTGGAGCTCCAGGAAAAAGGCGCCCACAATATCAATCTGGTCACGCCGACCCACTACATCCCCCAGATCCTGCTCGCTTTGCGAACGGCAAAAGAGCAGGGACTTGCCCTGCCCATTGTCTACAATTCAGGAGGCTATGAGGAAGTTTCCTCCCTCCGCCTCCTGGACGGCCTGATCGACATTTACCTTCCGGACCTGAAATATCGGTCCCCGGAACTGGGCGCGCGCTTTTCCAACGCCCCGGATTACTTTGAAAAAGCCTCTCTGGCCCTGAAGGAAATGTTCCGTCAGACGGGCCGCCCTCTGTTTGATGCCGAAGGCATGATGCAGCGCGGCATGATCGTGCGGCATCTGATCCTGCCCGGCCAGGCGGGAAACTCCAAGCGCGTCCTGCGCTGGCTGCACGAGACCTTCGGCGACGATATTTACATCAGTATCATGAACCAGTACACCCCCATGCCCCACTTAAAAGAGCTCCCGTCATTTCAGGACATTAACCGCAAAGTGACGCCGGAGGAATACCGGCGGGTCCTGGATTTCGCGGAGGCCATCGGCATCGTGAACGGCTTTATGCAGGAGGGGGATACCGCAAAGGAAAGTTTCATTCCCCCGTTCACCGGGGAGGGACTGTAAAGTTAAAACTTTCACAGGAAATGCCGGGAAGTCGCCCGCAGTCTGTCACAACCCCTTTGCAGGCGGTCTTTTAAACTGTCCCGGCCCGATCACAGCTCCACCCGCATCATGTAGTAGCCGTAATCTCCTTCCTTCGCCGGCTCCCTGGCGCATTCGAAGCTCTCAAATCCAAAGAGGATTGCCACTTCTTTCTCTTTGTCATAGAAATTTCCCGGCACACCCACAAAATAAATAGTTTCACCCTGCCGCGCGGATCTGTGGAGGATCAGGTGCTTATAGTTAAAATACCCGTGCAGCAGGAAGCTGTTGTTTGCCAGCCGGTAGGATCTGTCCTTCAGAATCACAAAATCCCCCGGACTGATCCGCAGGTATTCCCGGTCGTCCCCGAAGGGTCTGACAGAAGGATAGATAGAGCGGAGCTGCTCCCACTTATCAGGCTGCAGGGCCGCCTGAAACACATAGGGCTGGGGATTTTCCTGAGCGATCGCCTTCTCCTGAGAGGTCGCCTGCAAAGAAGGTTCCGGCCCCAACCCTCCCCGCGGCACTGTTCCTGCAGTGTTTTCCTGTTCTTTGACGGAAGATTTTTCACCGTTCTCCAACTTTCGCGGAATCGCCTGTCCCGGTTCTCCGGCGAAACTTTCTCCCAGCTTCAATTCAGTATTTTTTCCCTGTTCTTCAGCGAAGGATTTCTCACTGTTCTCCAACTTTCGCAGGATCATCTGTTCCGATTCCCCGATTTCTTCCGGCTTCATATCGGCGATGTTTATCTCTAAATCGAAATTCTCCTGCAATTCCTCTGTGCCAGGATTCCGGCGCGTCTGGATCATTTCTGTCTGTTTCTCCGCCCCTGCGGGATCTCCTGGAGATTCTTCCCCCAGCGCATTCTTCTCAACCTCTCCCACGAACAATTTTTCCCGAAGCTCTGCCAGGAGCTCCTGGCTCTCCGACGTTTTTTCCTGTCTCTCCGTCAGGTCTTCCCGGCTCCCCATCAGGTCTTCCCGGCTCTCCGTCAGACCTTCCCGGCTCTCCGTCAGACCTTCCCGGCTCTCCATCAGGCCTTCCCGGCTCTTTGTCAAGCTTTCCCGGCTCTCCGACAGACCTTCCCGGCTCTCCGACAGGCTTTCCCGGCTCTTTGTCAGGCCTTCCCGGCTCTCCATCAAGCCTTCCCGGCTCCCCGACGTTTTCTCCTGACTCTTCACTCCCCCGGCCGCCGGCGCTTCCCTTAAAATTCCCACCACTTCCTTTTCAGGGCCGATGGGTATCCTGATCCTCTCTGCCTCCGCAAAGCGAATGCCGTCCTCCGCCGGATCCTGGGTGTCGTCCTCCTGCAGTTCCAGCCTCCCCCGGCCCTGTTCCATGGAGATCAGTCCCACAAGGACTTCTTTCCGTCCACCACAAAAATAGACCCCCTTCTCTCCGGTGCATCCGGAAGGAAGCCCCGAGATCTGGAGCAGCATGTTCCAGGCCTCCCCCCATCTCTCTAACTTGACAAAGCCGGCGCCTTTTACTTTCGTCCCCGACTCCCTATATTCCATATATTTTATTTTCTGTTCATACAACATAAAAACACCCCCTGACACTATTCTATGCCGGGGGATGTCCCATTCATGTCTTTTATTCACCGCAAATTTCGCACTCTAACTTTTCATGGTTTGTTCCCCTATTCCTGTTCGTCCAGGTAAAGCTGCACCCGGTTGTCGATAATTTCCGCCGTATCCTCCGCGGATCTGCCCTCCGCCAGCATATTCCGGATCTCCTCCGAAAGGATGGTTTGGATTGCGGCAAACTGGGCAGGCGGCGCAATGCAATTCTCCAAAAAGGAAGCCCCCCGGTGAATAGATGTGGAGCCGTCCTCCAAAACAGCAGCCTCCGGCCCGCCAAGATATCTGAATTTTCCGTCCTCCCCTTCCACAAGCAGTTCCTCCGGCACGATCTTCCGCACACTCAGGCTCAAGTTATCTTTCCGGGACTGAAGTTCCTCTCCCAGTAGCGTCTCCAAAAAGCAGGACACAGCCTCCGGCCTGCCGGTACCCGCATTTGCCACGATGACGCCTTCTGCTGGGATGAGATAACTGCCGCCGGTCTCCGAATCCGGGAATCCCACTATGCCTCCTTTTTCCTGCTCCACGCGGCCCCAGAAATCGATAAAGTCTCCTTCGGATGTAAAATAGGCCCAAAGCAGCATATTCCCGCCGTTTAAATAACCGTCTCCCCCCGTAAAAGCGCCTGCCTGGCCATTCCGGACGATCTCTAAAAGTTTTACAAACCTGTCATCCTCAAAATGACTTTCCCGCTTTTCCCAATCGATCAAAAAGGAATCGCCCAGGCTGTATCTCAGGAGTGTCATCGTCGTATCCAACGGAGAAAGAGAGCCGCCGTTTCCCAGATTGGAGGACAGAGTGCCCTCTAATTTACCATCCTCCATGAGTCCGATCACATCTTCCAGTTTCCAGGAATCCTGATCCCAAATGTCCCGGGACACGACCAGGGTCTCCGCCGCAGCCCTGGCAGGTACGCCGGCCAGCTTTCCGTCCATGGCGCCAATCTCCAGAACGGCAGGCAGAAGAGCTGCCTTTGTCCCCTCGGGGATCAGGCCCGTCAGATCCAGCAGAAGTCCTTTTTCCTCCAGCGTTTTCAAATCTGCCGTCTTCACATACATCAGATCCGGCCCCTCTCCCCTGGAGAGTTCCGCGAAGACCCTGTCCCTGGCCTCCTCGGAGGAACAGTCCTCGTAGGTATATAGATAATTCGGCGTATCCAGGGAAGCAAGCGCAGCGCATTTCTCCGCGTAATCCCCCGGGCCAAAGCCGGTCAGGTCAGCCACCCGCACATTCCGGTCTTCCTCCGGTTTTTCCCGCGTCAGCCTTACCAGCCACTCCCTGTTCTCCCCGCTCTTATACTTTGCCAGCCGCATGCAGGGCACGCCTCCTTCCGGAAGCGCTACCTGGATCTCATAGTTCGCGTCGATCCCGTTTCCCTTCAGGTCAAAGATCCGGGTCTGCCCTCCACTCCGGATGTCCCATCGCACAATCCCGGCTGCGGCCGCATCCTCCGTCCCTTCCCGGGACTGATAGTAGACATCATTTCCCACCATGCCGCACATCCGATCGATATAAGGGCTCCCCGCCTCAATCTGCGCAAGACTGCGCAGCTCCTTTGCTTCAGCATCTGCCCACAGAAACTCATAACCGCTGCCCTTGCTGTAAACAGGAACGATCAGCTGGCCATCCTGGGTTTGCAGGGGTTCCAAAAACTGTCTGCCCCTGCCTCCCTCTTCTTCCAGCCAAAGATCCCCCGCACTGCCAAACAAAAACAATCGTTCCGGCGAATAGATACAGAAACCGCCGTTTCCGCAGCTCTTCCATTGAAATTGCTGACAGAGCGGAAGTTCTGCCGGTTTGTCCTGCAGAATCCCTTTTTCCAGATAAATTTCCAGAAAATCCCTGCCGGCGGAAGAATCTTCAGACCCAGTCTCCGAAAGCGCAAGGTCAAGACCTTCCTCAGTGATCGCAAGGTCGATATACGCCATCCTGTCCGCAGTCTGATGATAAAGCCCTTCCCCGTCCTTCTCGTATTCTCCCCAGCGCAGCAGGATGTGGTTTGGATCCGGCATATCCATATCCTGCAGGACGCCCAGCTCCCCCGAAAGCCCCAGCCCTGATGGCGTAAAATCCTTGCTCTTACAGGATCCGTCTTTCGCGTCATATAGCGTTAAAAGAAGCGGGGTATCCGCCCCTTTCAGCTCCCCTTCAGACAGATTCCAGAACAGCCCCCCACAGGCTCCGGATTCGATGTCATAGGGGTATGTCTCCCGCTCTCCCTGGGTCGCATCCCAGCGCTCATAATCCTCCGCATAATATTCAAGTCCCGTCTCCGGTTCTTTTGGAGCGGCAAAGCCTTCCGTCTTCCAGGAAACCGTCTGTTCCGCAGTTTCCGTTTCCTGATTTTCCTGTCGTCCGCAGCCCCCGGCAATCAGACAGAGCAAAAGCAACAGGCCGATACCAAGCATCGCTCCCCGCCCCGCCTCCCGGCCGACATTCATGCAGCGCTTCTCTATTCCTCCTGTGGATTTGCAATTCCCCATGACAATACCCTCCCCTGTTCGGTTCTGTTTCATTCTGTTCTGCTTCGTTCCGTTTTGTTCTGTTCTATTCGGTTCTGTTCCTTTCGGTTCCGTTCCTTTCTCTTCCCGATCATTACTTTTTCCGGACTCTCTTTGTCTTGATTTCTTTTTTCAATTCTTTCCCGCCCCGGTCTTTTCTGATTTCTTCAGTAACAATTCGACCGACAGCCGCATTTACAAGATATTACGACCGTGCATTTGCCCGGACTGCGGCTGAGAGAACCCTTCTTTCTGGCTTTTTTCATTATAACATGCATCAAACCGGTAAACTTTTAAGATATGTTTAAGAATGTTTAAGATTTGTTTAAGGCAGCCCGAAGGATATCAGGTTCCCTGCAAAACTGTACCGGAGATTCAAATAACGATCCAAATTGAAGGCGTCAAAAACAGGGGGGCAAAGTCAGGGGCAAAATCAAGCACAAAATCAGGGGCAAACCCGGGACATGACATAAAAAAATCCCCCGACACCATTCCATGCCGGGGGCGATTCCTTCCACATCTGATTTCCTGTGCAACATTCGCGTTTAGCTCTCATTCCATGGAACGATAAACAAGGCAAGTGCGCATCAGCACATCAATGCATCAGCGCATCGCCGCTTGAACCCTACAGCTCGGAATACCCATAACTGTTGACCAGGGCGTCTATGCGCTGGGCGTTCCTGCACATGGGGCACTCATGGGAGACGTAGGTAGAGTACTCCGGAACATCCGCTGCGTTGAAAATAGAATGCACTTCCTGCCCTGCCACTTCATCCACCGCGGAAAAGAGCGCGGAAATACCCGCCAGCTTCCCGCCGTAATATTGAATACAATCCAGGCTGTTGGAAATGGTCTTACCCGTTGTTGCGGAAGCCAGGAGCAAAAGCACATGCTTATTTTCAATGGCGATACGGATGTTGTCCCTGAAGAGGAGCTGGTTCTGGGCGTTGATCTCCGGAGTCACCACATAAATGGACTTATGCGAATTCATGGACATGATACCGGCATTCTGCAGCGCCTCTGCAAGATAAGCCCCGATGATCTCACAGCCATCCATGCAGACGATGGTATCGACGATAGTGTTGTATGAATACTGCTGGGCAATGGCGCGGGCAACAGCGGCCGCCTCGCTCTGACGGATCTTCATGGTGGTCATATCAAAATAATAATTGATATGGGAATGGCTCGTGACAAAATGCCCGGGGACAACCCGCATGGAAATACCCCTGAGTGTCTTATGTTCTATCCTAACGCCTTCTTTCATAATATCCTCCTTCTATTGTCTGTTGCTTTCTATAATTTTGCATCGATCTTAGTAGACATAAACGCTGTGTCCCGTGATCACCTCATAGCAATCCAATATCGCATCCAGAGGGACGCACCAATCCCTTCGGGGCTGTTCCGAGTAAGCATACGCCATTCCCACCAGATTTCCGTGTCCGTCCACCACAGCCGAGCCGGAATCTCCGTGCTCCAGTTTCAGCGTGACTTCCGTATGTTCCTTCTGGTCGTCCCAGCTAAAATACTGTTTTATCTTCACAAGATACCCCGTAGTTGTGTGTTTGATCCCGCCTTGGCGGTCCACACGCTCCAGCCCCACGCGGATTCGCTGGTCGTCGAGTTCGTTCCAGTAGCTTCTGTCGATATGTATCGTCATAAGCTGATCCAGCAGATCCGAAGGGATGTCTTTCCTCTTCACGGTCACAACACCCACATCATAGGTGTCGCTGCAGCCCAATGTAGTTCCCTTCACTCTGGTACCGTCAAAAAAGTACACATCCCATCTACTGTATTCTTCCGCCACATGACGATCACTGCAGATATAGACTGTGTCGTCCGTGATCTCCATAATATACCCGGAACCTGCCGAGTAATGCGTGTCGGTTTCATGGTAGAGCTGTACGACCGCCGGCAGCATATAATCCAGGGCATCACGAATGTTGTCCCTCTCGGAAGCGCCCGCGTCATACGGATTGATGGCCCCGATGATCCTGTCTCTATGCCGGTCCACCTGCCTGGTGCCCACCAATTCCTGCAGGTCTTCCTGCGCCGCAACGACCACATCCGCATAACTGACGTTTTCTAAACCGAAATTATCCTTCACTCGGTAAGAGAGCTTATAGGTACCCTCCCTGGACAATTGTACCAGTTCGTCGTCTACCGTAATGCGGTCGGTCAGGTCGCCGTCCGTCTCGTCCCAGGCGGTCACCTGATCCAGATAATCCGCCTGACACCCCAACGCCAGATAAATATCCTGCACTCCGTCAATCTCCGGCGCTTTGTCCACCGTAACAGAAATCTCCGCGACAGATCTGTTGCCGGACAAGTCCTCGGCCGCAACAGTGCAGTCATAGCTGCCCGTGCTGGTATATTTTAATGTGTCCTGTCTGCTTCCGGATTCCTGAAAAAAAAGCTTCACATGGCGATCCGCATCTTCCACGCCTTCTATCAGTTCCTCCGGCCGATACTCCCTGCCCTGCTCCAGATATATCTGCTGGTCTTTCAAATGGATATCCGGCGATATGGTATCCTGGACAATAATCTCATACTGGAATTCTTTCCTGCCGTGGCGCACATATGCCTGATAGACGCCTAAATTCCCGGTATTGACCTGGGAGATATCCAATTCTCCCCGTCCCACAGACCATTTTGTGCCCAACAGATAATCCTGCACGTCATCGCTGATCTCGTCTCCCAGCTCACAGACTATGCTGTCGAAAGCAGGTTCCACTCTGTATATAAATTGATAAAAAAGGAAGACACCCATGCCCAGGACAGCCAAAAAAACTCCTGCCAAGGTAATCGGAAGGCGGCGCTTTCTTCGGCTGTACCTATCCTGTTGGGAAACACTCGTCCCTTCCCTTGCATCATCCATCGTATGACCTCACTTACAGCTGCAGACTTAGCATTCCCTAATGTTTCAATTATAATTCCTCTGCTGAAGATAGTCAAGCCGCGGCCGGGAAATACTCACAGTTCCCCGCTGTCCAGGTACTTCATGTAATTTGCCACCATCAGAGCGATTTTAAAGGTCAGCGCGTCGTCAAAATTTCTGAGGTTCAGGCCCGTGCTCTCCTGGATCCGCTCAATGCGGTAGACAAGAGTATTGCGGTGAATATAGAGCTGTCTGGCCGTCTCGGAGACATTCAGGTTATTTTCAAAGAACTTGTTGAGCGTGTTTAAGGTCTCTTCGTTCAGCTCTGTGGGAAGGTTATCTCCAAAAATCTCCTCGATAAACATCCTGCACAGGCTGACCGGAAGCTGGTAAATCAGACGGCCGATCCCCAGGGAGCTGTACGCCGCCACCGTTTTTTCCTCATAGAAGATCCTGCCGACGTCCATCGCCATCTTCGCTTCCTTGTAGGATTTAGAGACGTCCTTAAGCTCCGTAACCATGGTGCCGTAGGAAACCCTGACGTTGATCATCGCCTCCGTGCCCATCATATCCACAATGGTATTTGCCACATTCTCCAGATCTTCCGGCTCACAGGCATCCTCAAACGCTTTGATCAGGACTACGCCTCTCTCATCCAGCGCCGTCAGATAATCGCCTGCCTGAGGAGAAAACAAACCGTTCAGCAATTCCATAACCGAACCGTCTTTCTCCCCTCTCGTCTCAATCAGATAGACGACCCTCGAGGCTTTCGTTTCAATATGAAGTTTCTTCGCGCGGTTATAGATGTCCACCAGAAGAAGGTTGTCCAGCAGAAGATTCTGAAAGAAATTGTTCCGGTCAAACCTCTCCTTATAGGCGATGATCAGGTTCTGAAGCTGGCAGACAGCCACCTTGCCGATCATATACACATCATCCGTCACGCCTTTCGCCACCAGTACATAGAGAAGTTCTCCCTCGTCGTAAACCTTCAGAAGATGATGGGTGCCGATCACCTGACTGTCCGCGGGCGATCCGGCAAAATCGCGGATCAGCCCGGACTGCAGGGCCAGACTTTCCAGAGTGCCCGCCACCCACTCTCCGGTGAGATCGTACACACAAAGATCCACTTTTGTAATGCCTTTCAACTCGTCCAAACTGGTCTGAATGATCTGACTTGATATCATAATCCCTCCTGTTGACAATGCCGTCGCTCCGCCTGGGGAATCCGGGGGCTTTTCCCGCCGGAAACCTGCACTTTCAGACGAACGAAAAAGAGGGCGCTGTTTCCAGCGCCCCCGAAAACTCTGAACTAGTTGGTGATAACTTTCTCGGTTTCCTTGTCGAATACGTGGATCTTCTCAACATCCAGAGCGAACTTAACGGTATCGCCAGGTCTGGAAGTGGTACGGGAATCCACTCTCGCGGTCATAGGGAACTCGTCGAGATCGAAGTACAGATATACCTCCGCACCCAGCAGCTCGTAAACCTTAACGGTGGACTCGAAAGCGCTCTGAGGAGAATTTGCGATAAACTGCTCGGAATCGTAAACATCCTCAGGACGGATACCGAAGATAACCTGCTTTCCGTCATAACCGCCCTCGATGATCTTCTTGGACTTTGCAGGAGGAAGCGGAATGCTCTTTCCAGCGATCTCCAGGCTTGCCACGTCGCCCTCTACGGAAACGGTAGCAGTGAGGAAGTTCATCTGAGGAGATCCCATGAATCCTGCTACGAACAGGTTGCAGGGCTTCTCATACAGATTCTGAGGAGTGTCAACCTGCTGGATCACGCCGTCCTTCATAACGACGATTCTGGTACCCAGGGTCATAGCCTCGGTCTGGTCATGGGTTACGTAGATGATGGTGGTGCCCAGTCTCTGATGCAGCTTCGCGATCTCGATTCTCATCTGCACACGCAGCTTAGCGTCCAGGTTGGACAGAGGCTCATCCATCAGGAACACCTTAGGGTTACGAACGATTGCACGGCCCATGGCCACACGCTGTCTCTGACCACCGGACAAAGCCTTGGGCTTACGATCCAGGAGGGGAGTCAGGTCAAGGATCTTAGCAGCCTCCTTAACCATCTTGTCGATCTGATCCTTGGGAACCTTTCTCAGCTTCAGACCGAATGCCATGTTGTCATACACGGACATGTGAGGATACAGAGCGTAGTTCTGGAATACCATTGCGATATCTCTGTCCTTAGGCTCTACATCGTTTACTACTCTGTCGCCGATCTTCAGCTCACCGGAGGTGATGTCCTCCAGGCCGGCGATCATACGAAGGGTGGTGGACTTACCGCAGCCGGAAGGTCCTACGAAAATGATAAATTCCTGATCCGCGATCTCAAGGTTGAAGTTCTTAACGGCTTCAAAACCATTGGGATACACCTTGCAGATGTTCTTCAAAGAAAGACTTGCCATGTTGCATAACTCCTTTCATCTTGTCTTTGCTATACCGCTTTTATGTATTTTGCGGTCTTACGACACATATTTAGTATAACAGAAAATAAATTCCGTTGACCATAACAGATTTTCACAAAGTTTTTCGTGCGTATTGTAGGAATTGCTGGTTTTTTTTAAGTAGTTTGTCAACTTGTATAAACTTCTCAATCATTTTTAGGCAAACTTCACAAGTTTTCTCACCCTGTAAATATTTCCCTTCTACTTGAAACCCGGTTTCTTATCCTCCAGGGTCGGATCCAGGGTATCGCTGAAGATATGTTCGTCCTCCTGTCCGGGATCTTCAGGGAGTTCTCCGGCCTCCCGTGCCCGCTCGATCATGCGATCCTCCATACGCTTGAAGAATTTATTATACATCATGGAAGAAAGGAAGGCGGGAATGGACATTCCGAACATCACCACCAGGGGAAATGCCTGGATAGCCGTTATGGCGATTACCAGGGGAATGATCCACAGAACCGCCATGACAATCACCTTCGGGAACTGCATGACACCCATCAGGAAAGCGTTCTTTAAGGTGTGCCATAGATTGTTCTCAAACTTGGAGAGCACCGGATACACAAACAGGAAGGTCGTCGCCGCGATCACCGTCACGAGAAGGAACATGACCTGCAGCACCAGCGGAAAACCCGCCTGGGTCTTATCGAAATAAATCAGGTAAAAGTCAACGCCCAGAACGGCCGTCACCAGTACCTGTATGAGCCAGATTGCCGTGGCCTGCTTAAAATTCTGCCGGAAGGACTTAAAGTAATCCCTTGCGATATAAACTTCCTCATCCCTGACAATCTTCAGCGTCATATAATACAGGGCGGTCCAGGCCGCTCCCACCGTAACGATCGGAATACAGCAGATCAATGTCAAAATATTTAAAAACATCAGATCCGCCAGTTTCCCGAGCCCCTGCATCAAGGGACTGTCCATACTGAAAATCTTCATACTGCCGTTTCCTTTCTCACAGGCTTTTCCACAACTGCCGTTTCCTCCGCGCAATCTGCCAAGCCGCGCGGCGTGCTCTTTTTTCACAGAACCCTACAGGATCCTTTCCATGGAGGTCACCCGGATCCCGGAAAACGATTCCTCCGGTCTTACCTGGCGGAATCCCACTCTCTTATAAAACTCCACGGCATAGGGAGCGGCCTTCACGGTCATGACGGTTTCCCCTGCCTCCGTCTTTAAATACCGGCACAGATTGTCCAGCAGGGCTCTCCCCACTCCCTGTCGGTGGTATTTTTCCTCCACAAAGAGAAGGGAGAGATGGTGTCCGTTCCTGACGGAAGCCGCCCCGATCACCTTATCCCCGTCCAGGGCCACAAGGAGCTGATACCGCCCCTGCTGAAAGGCGCGGTAAAGATTCACGTCCGTGATAAACTCATAAAAGTTCCGGATTCCTTCCTCGGTGTAGTCCTGTCCTTCAAACTTCAGGAAGGTCCTCCAGATCATATCCATCGTTTCGATTCATTCAGCCTGCTTCGCCCATCTGATCATGTACGACATTTCAACGCCTCCTCTTTTCAGGCCCCCTGACCTTCTTTTTCTGTCCCGAGGACCTCCCGGCAGATCCAGCCGTAAATGTCCTCCATCACCTGCTGCCGGTCCGTCTCGTTCAGGATCTCATGGCGGTCCTGGGGATACAGCCTGCACTGCAATTTGCGCAGCCCGGCCTTCTCCAGAGACTCCAAGGCGCGCTTTACGCCCTTCCCGTAATCGCCCACGGGATCCTCCTTCCCCGAAACCAGAAAGAGCGGCAGATCCTTGGGGATCTTCTCCAGATTTTCCGCCTTCTGGATCCTGGAGATCAGTTCAAAGAGCGTCCGAAAACCGTTCACCGTAAAGCAGAAACCGCACAGGGGATCTTCCCGGTACCGGTCCACATTTTCCGGATTCCGGCTGAGCCAGTCGCTCTCCGTCCGGGCATCGGGTATCTTCTTATTATAGGAACCAAAGGCGATCCCGTTCAGCAGACGGCTGACATGTTCGTCCCCGAGAAAGATCTTCTGAAGCCCTGCCAGGGCCTTTCCCATCCACAGAACCGCTCCGGGCTGCATCCCGGTTCCCATGATCACCGCCCCCTGGATTCCGCTGCCGTACCGGCAGAGGTAATTCCGCAGGATGAAGGAGCCCATGCTGTGCCCCAGTATCACATAGGGAAGCCCCGGGAACTTCTCCTGGGTCATCTTCTTTAAGCGGTGTACGTCCCGGACCACCACCGTAGCGGGATCCTGGGCGCAGAAATAACCGTAGGGCCGTCCCGCCGCCACAGACGCGCCGTGGCCCAGATGATCCTCCGCCGTCACCAGGAAGCCCCGCTCCGTCAGAAAGCCGGCAAATTCCTCATAGCGCTCCACATGCTCCGCCATACCATGCACGATCTGCAGGACCGCTGTGGGCTCCGCCTCCGGAAGATACCGCACCGCGTGCAGTCTGCTGACCCCGTCTCTGGAGTCAAAGTAAAACTCTTCTTTTCTCATATATCCCCCCAAAAAGGATGCCGTTCTCTCCGTCGGCTGATCTGATCTCAGTATAACGCATTTCTCTTCAAAAGGGAATTGACTTTACTAAAATTTTATCCTCTTTTAATTCTTTTAACAGATTTCCGCGCCTGCGGGCATCGCCTTCTCGGGCGTCATCAGGGCGAGATTCCCCTCCGCGTCCTCCGCGCAGAGCAGCATCCCCTCGCTCATCACCCCGGCCAGCTCCCTGGGGGCAAGATTCACCAGCACCATCACTTTCTTACCCACCATCTCTTCGGGGCTGTAATGGGCCCGTATCCCGGAGACGATCTGCTTTACCTGGCTGCCGATCCGGACCTTGCTGCAGAGAAGCTTCTTGGACTTCGGAACCGCCTCGCAGGCGATGATCTCGCCCACCTGGAACTGCAGCTTTGCAAATTCGTCATAGGAAATCTCCGCCTTGGGCTCGATGTCGATGACGTCCGCGCCGGCCTGCTCCTGTCCGGCCTCAGCGCCTCCGTCTTTCGACGCCTCGGCGATCATGGCCAGACGCAGTTCCTCCTCCCTGGCTTCCACAGCTTTCATGTCCAGACGGGCAAAGAGGATCTGGGGCGTCTCCGTCACCTTCACCCCGTCTTTCCGCAGCCCGAACTGGGTCAGCAGTTCAAAATCCCGCAGGGGCTCGCCCAGCTGCTCGGAGATCTTCCCGGCGGTCTCCGGCATAAAGGACTCCAGAAGGGAAGCTCCCGTCATGATCCCTTCCATCAGATTGTAGAGAACCGTGGAAAGCCTGTCAGCTTTCGCCTCGTCCTTGGCCAGGATCCAGGGCTCCGTCTCGTCGATATACTTATTGCAGCGCTTGAAGATGCCGAAGATCTCCGTGAGGGCGTCCGCCACCCGGAGCTTCTCCATCTTGTCTACCACCTTCTGATAGGTGCCGGTCACCACAGCCTTCAGATCCGCGTCCACGGCAGCGTCCTGCTCCGTGAGCTGCGCCTTCTTATCGTCGGCGATCCCTCCAAAATATTTATTGGTCATGGCGACGGTGCGGTTCACCAGATTCCCCAGGGTGTTCGCCAGGTCCGAATTGACCCTCTCCGCGATCACCTCCCAGGTGGCGTTGCCGTCCGTCTCAAAGGGCATCTCATGCAGCATATAATAGCGCACGGCGTCCACGCCGAAGAAATCCACGAGATCGTCGGCATAGATCACATTTCCCCTGGACTTGCTCATCTTATCGTTGTTCATCAGGAGCCAGGGATGCCCGAACACCTGCTTCGGCAGCGGCTCTCCCAGCGCCATCAGGAAGATGGGCCAGTAGATCGTATGGAAGCGGATGATGTCCTTTCCGATCAGGTGCAGGTCCGCCGGCCAGAGCTTCCTGTACTGCTCCGTGCTGTTTCCCTCCGCGTCGTAGCCGATTCCGGTGATATAATTGGTCAGCGCGTCCAGCCAGACATACACCACATGTTTCTCGTCAAAATCCACGGGGATCCCCCACTTAAAAGAGGTTCGGGAGACGCACAGGTCCTGAAGCCCCGGGAGCAGGAAATTGTTCATCATCTCGTTTTTCCTGGCCACCGGCTGAATGAACTCCGGATGCTCGTTGATATGCCGGATCAGCCTGTCCGCGTATTTGCTCATGCGGAAGAAATAGGCCTCTTCCTTGGCGGGCTTTACCTCCCTGCCGCAGTCGGGGCACTTCCCATCCACAAGCTGAGTCTCCGTCCAGAAAGATTCGCAGGGCGTACAGTAAAGCCCTTCGTAGGAACCCTTGTAGATGTCCCCCTGCTCATACAGGCGGCGGAAGATCTTCTGCACTTGCCTCTCATGGTCCGCGTCCGTGGTGCGGATAAACTTATCGTAGGAGACATTCAGAAGGTCGCAGAGGCCGCGGATCGTCCCCGCTACGCCGTCCACAAACTCCTTCGGTGTGACGCCCGCCTCCTGGGCCTTCTGCTCGATCTTCTGACCGTGCTCGTCGGTTCCGGTCTGGAAGAAGACCTCATACCCTTCCTTCCTCTTAAATCTGGCAATGCTGTCCGCCAGAACCACCTCATAATTGTTTCCGATGTGAGGCTTGCCCGAGGTGTAGGCGATCGCCGTCGTCAGATAATACTTTCCCTTGCCGCTCATGTGTTCTCTCCTTTTTCTGTTTTATTTCTAACATTTCTTCTGTTTCTGGGGCATAACACTGTGACTCCGCAGCCGCCGAAAAAGCCAGGCGCAAAAAACCCGCCCTCCGGCCTTATCCCGAAGTTCCTTTTTCTACGAAGCCGAACCTGTCCCAAAGTGCATTCTTCTCCGGCCCCGAACCTATCCTAAAGCGCCTTCGTCTCTGACCCCGGCCCAGCAGGATATCCCGGACAGTCACAGCCGCCGCATTCCTTCACAGACACCTGTCCGCGAATACGGATCCCTGCCGCAGATGCCGCGGTTAATAAAAAGCCCGCCCTCCGACATACGGATCTCCTCCGTATGTAAGAAGGCGGGCGTTACCCGCGGTACCACTTCTCTTCGCCCGAAGCTCGCGCTCCGGACCTCATCGGGTCAATAACCCTAGCCGCTGTAACAGGCGGCGCCTGACGCAGCCTAACCGGATCCCCGGCTCGGTGCGCTGCTCGGAAAGCCATCTTCCCCCGGGCTCCGCTCCATTCCTCTCAGCCTTCTCCCGCCGGACCTTCGCCCCGCCGGAATGCGGAATGTTCTCTGTAAAGACAGCTCTTCAGGGTACTCTCTTCGTCATCGCTTTTGCTGTGCCTATTTGATTGTCAATATCGCTTATCACACAGTAACACAGACACGAACTCTTTGTCAACCGGTTTTTGAAGCGTATTCCCTGTTCCTAACCGTTCAGCCGCGCCATTCACAAAGCCGCACTCACTCGCCCAGCTTCTTTCCGTCATGGAACGCTTCCCCGACGCGCTCCGCTACCTTGTAATAACCGTGAGTGTACGGATCGAAGGCGATGGCGTTCACCAGAGCCATATCCAGTTTTCCGTTCGGCATAACGCTCTCGTCCGCTGTGACGTTTACGACTTTGCCGATCACGCCGCAGCCGTATTGGTTATTCTGGTATT
>CANQCF010000030.1 GCA_947589505.1 uncultured Acetatifactor sp.
GGCGGCGGAGGCGGCGGACGGCCCAATATGGCCCAGGCCGGCGGAAAGAATCCCGCCGGGATCCCCGCGGCGATCAAGGAAGCTGTGAAAGTTCTGGAAGGACAGTTGGGATAACAGTTTGGCCGGCGCCATTTGCAAAGCCGCGCCTGCGACTGCCTTTGCGCATAGAATGACGGTTTTGTCCCTTGGGGTGCCAGTTTAGCCGCGCGTGTTCGGCAAAAATTTGTGTAAGCACAACTTTTGTTCGAACCACGGCGGCTGGCTGAACTGGTGAAAAAATTTTAAATATTTTAAAAATATCAGAAAAAGGTTGACGAATTGGTTTTATGTGCTATAATAACAGTGATGTGCGTGGAAACACAGTACATAGAAAAAAAATAACCCAATCAGTCAGAAATGCTTGCGGGACTGAAGGGAGGGTCGGGTGTAAAACATGTCAAACGTAATCGTAAAAGAAAACGAGACTTTGGACAGTGCTTTGCGTCGTTTCAAGAGAAGCTGCGCGAAGGCTGGTATTCAGCAGGAGATTCGTAAGCGTGAGCATTACGAAAAGCCTAGCGTGAAGCGTAAGAAGAAGTCTGAGGCTGCAAGAAAGCGCAAATATAACTAAAAGACAATCAGGGATCCCCAGCCGGCGACGACTGGGGATTTTACATGAGGGGAACAAGTGATGTTAAGCTGGATTCAGGAGTATTATCAGATTGATCTCTATCATTTTTTCGCGCTCTTTGCCATGTACAGTATGCTGGGGTGGCTGGTGGAGTCCATCTATATGTCTTTCTGCAACCGGAAGATCACGAACCGGGGATTCGGCAAAGGACCTTTCTGCCCGATCTACGGGGTGGGGGCCATGGGTGCTTTTTTCCTGTTCACGCCGATGAAAAAGCATTATCTGCTGATCTATGTCTCCGGCTGCGTTACCGCCACGATCTTTGAATATATCGTGGGACGCCTGATGAAGCGGATCTTCGGGGAGGTCTGGTGGGACTATTCGGAAAAACCCTTTAATTTTCAGGGGATCATTTGTCTGGAGAGCACGCTGGCCTGGGGGATCTACGCGCTGATCATCGTACATATTCTTCACGAGAGGCTGATGATGCGGGTGGACCAGATCGACAAGAGGATGGGCGTGCTGATCCTGGGAGTGATCTATTTCCTGGTGTTTATCGACTATCTGGTGCAGATCGGGAAGATCTGCCATTGGCCGAAGATCATCACCATTGGAAGAAAGATAAAGAGTACCGTGAAGGACGGATTGGGACGGGGGGAGAAGAAATAAAAAACCAGTTCAGCGAACGCCATTCGCAAAGCCGCGCCTTCGGCGCTTACCGCTGCTTCGCAGCTGTCTTTGCTCAAAAATGGCGTCGCTCAGAGAAGGGCGATGCCGTCCCTGGGGTTTCCAGTTCAGCAACGCCATTCTATTCGCAAAGGCGCGCCTTCGGCGCTTACCGCTGCTGCGCAGCTGTCTTTGCTCAAAAATGGCGTCGCTCAGAGAATGGCGGTTCCGTCCCGGTAGTCCACCAGTTCAGCCACGCCATTCTATTCGCAAAGCCGCGCCTTCGGCGCTTACCGCTGCTGCGCAGCTGTCTTTGCTCATAAAATGGCGTTCCCTCAGCCGCCCGCGTTCTGCAAAAATTCGTGCAAGCACGATTTTTGCCAGAACTGCGGCGGCTGGCTGAACTGGTGGTATAAAATCAACCGCACTGCCATATTCTGAATTAAGTCGGAAAATGGAGTGTGGCTGTTTTGTTGTTTGGCAGAATTGGAAACGGCGGGGCGCGCAGAAGACTGGCGGCTTTCTGTCTGGCCCTGGTATGTGCCCTGGGAGCGGCGGCGCAGGCGCCGGTTACCGCCAGGGCGCAGGTGGAGATCACGGCGCCCTCGGCGATCCTGATCGAGGCGTCCACCGGACAGGTGATCTATGAAAAGAACGCGGATGAGCAGAGGAGCCCCGCCAGCATCACAAAGATCATGACCCTTCTGGTCACTTTTGAGCAGATCCAGGCGGGAAAGGCGAATCTGGAGGACGAGATCCTGGTCAGCGAGTATGCGTCCTCCATGGGAGGTTCCCAGGTGTACCTTGCCCAGGGGGAGGTGCAGACCCTGGACACCATGCTGAAGTGCATCGCGGTGGCTTCGGGGAACGACGCCAGCGTAGCGGTGGCGGAGTACATAGCGGGAAGCGAGGAAGCCTTCGTTAAGATGATGAACGATAAGGCGGCGTCCCTTGGGATGACCGGGACCCACTTTGTGGACTGCTGCGGGCTGACGACTTCGGACGATCACTATACTACGGCAAGGGACGTGGCGGTCATGTCCAGGGCGCTGATCACGGAGTATCCGGAGGTATTCCGCTATACGCAGATCTGGATGGAGGACATCACCCATGTGACAAGGCAGGGAAGCAGCGTCTTTACCCTGAGCAGCACCAACAAGTTATTAAAGCGGTATCCCTACACCACGGGTCTTAAGACAGGTTCCACGGAGAAGGCGAAGTACTGTATCTCCGCCACGGCTTCCAAGGATGGGATCGATCTCATTGCAGTGGTCATGGGAGCTCCGGATCCCAAGGCCAGGTTTGGGGAGGCCCAGACCCTTCTGACCTACGGGTACGCCAGCTGCAGGCTCTACCGGGACGACGCGCCCCCGGCGCTGCCGGTCCTGGAGGTAAAGGGCGGGCTGGAGGACAGCGTGAACCTTGCCTATGAGGGGGATTTTACTTATCTGGATCTGGAAGGGCTGAATTTTGAGGAGATCCAGAAGGAGATTCAGCTCCCGGAGACGGTGCAGGCCCCCGTGATCCAGGGGGAGACCGCCGGGTATCTCGTCTATTCCTACAGGGGCGTTGAGCTGGGGAAAAACGGGATTCTCTACGAAGACAGTGTGGAAAAAGCGGATTTTGGGGATTATCTCCGGTTCGCCTTCCAAAGCTGGCTCTTTTCCTGAGAGGAAAAATGTGTTAAGATAGACCACGGAGGAAAGCGATGCTGAGTGTGATCTATGCGATAGCGGGTGCTGCGGTGCTTGCGCTGCTCTGGAAGATGCTGTACGACAGCACCCACTTTGAGATAACGGAATATCGGATAGCGGATCCCAGGATACGCAAAAGTTTCCGGGCGGTGGTGCTTGCGGATCTGCACAACAAGCAGTACGGGCGCGGGAACGAGCTCCTCTTGGAAAAAATCCGGGAGGGCGCGCCGGACATGGTGTTCGCGGCGGGGGACCTGCTCACGGCGAAGCCCGGGGCGGATCCCAGGCCGGCCCTTTCCCTGATCCGGGAGCTGGCGAAGGATTTCCCGGTGTACTATGGCAGCGGAAACCATGAACACAGGATCAAGCTGTACCGCGAGGAATACGGAGAACTGGCCGAGATTTTTGAAGAAGGCCTGAGAGAGTGCGGCGTCGCGCCCCTGGTCAACGAGAGGCGGACGCTGGAGGAATTTGGCGTCTGCGTGGTGGGCGCGGAACTTCCAAAGGAATACTACCGGCGCTTCCAGGTCAGCCCTATGGCGGACGATTATCTGAGGGAGCTCCTTGGGGAGCCGGACAGGGAGCGGTACACCGTGCTTCTCGCCCATAATCCGGATTATTTTCCGGAATATGCCGGATGGGGCGCGGATCTCACATTGTCGGGGCATATCCACGGCGGCGTGGTGCGGATCCCGTTTTGGAACAGAGGACTTGTCTCTCCGGCGATCCGCCTGTTTCCCAAATATGACGGGGGACTATACACGGAGGGGGAACAGGCCATGATCCTGAGCCGGGGCCTGGGGAGCCACACCATTCCCGTCCGCCTGTTTAACCCCGGGGATCTGATCTTTCTGGAGTTCTCCCCGGGAGCAGAGAAAAGCCTGCCGCGGCTGCTTCGGAGAAAACAGGACGGACGCGCCGAAAACAGCGGGGCTGACAAACAGAAGCGGTGATCAGAAGGTGGGCGGCGGTCAAAAAGCGCTTTGAAAAATCACCGTTTTGTGATAAAATCGTACGAGATAGGAAAGGCAATGGAAAATGGCGATTTCCGTTAAGCTGGAGAAATTTGAAGGGCCTCTGGACCTTCTGCTCCATTTGATAGAAAAAAATAAGATTGATATCTACGACATACCCATCATTGAAATTACCGCCCAGTATCTGGATTACATCCGGCAGATGCAGGAAGAGGATATGAACGTCATGAGCGAGTTCCTCGTCATGGCGGCGACCCTGATCGATATCAAGTGCAGGCTTCTTCTGCCGGCGGAGGTCAACGAGGAGGGCGAGGAGGAAGATCCCAGGGCGGAGCTGGTGCAAAAGCTCCTGGAGTACAAGATGTACAAGCAGATGTCCCTGGAACTCAGGGACCGGCAGGTGGACGCCGCAAGGAACCTGTACCGGGACCAGCATCTTCCCGAGGAAGTGGAGCAGTACCGCCCGCCCCTGGATTACGAACAGCTCATGGGGGATCTGAACCTCGGAAAACTCCACGAGGTTTTCCGCTCTGTGATCCGCCGTCAGGAGGACAAGGTGGACCCCATCCGCAGCCAGTACGGCAGGATCGAAAAAGAAGAGATCGATATGGATCTGAAGACCCTTTACGTGGAGGCCTACGCCAGGGAGCACAAGACTTTCAGCTTCAGAAAACTTCTGGAAAAACAGGGCAGCAAAGCGGAGATCATCGTCACTTTTCTGATCATTCTGGAACTGATGAAGGTGGGAAAGATCCGCATCAGCCAGGAAGATATTTTTGAAGATATTTTCATCACCTCCTGCGTGGCATAGACAAGCTTCCAAGAGAGAGCATAGATTTAACGTTTCGGGATGATGATGAAAGGAACGGCGCCGACAGGAAATTGCAGCAGGAGAAGACCATGCGTCCATAAACGCGGCCGGCAGGGCGCCAAGTGTATAGGAAATTGCGGCAGGGGAAAACCTTGCAGCCATAAACGCGGGCTGCAGGAAACCAGTGTATAGGAAATTGCGGCAGGGGAAGGCCGCGCGGTCATAAATGCGGTTTGCAGGCTGCCAGTATAGAAAGTGCGGTGAGACGCCGCTGAAACAGAATAAAGAGAAAAATAGGAAAATTTGAGATGGAAGAACAGACCAGGGAAGAAATTGAGGTGCGGGAGGATATGACGCAGGAAGCCCCCGCAGGAGAAGATACCGAAAAAACAGCTCCGGCGCTTGACGAGAGCAAAGCGGAGGCGGTCATAGAGGCGATCCTTTTTACCATGGGAGATACGGTGGAGATCAGCAAACTGGCGGAGACGGTGGGATGTGATGTCCGGACGGTGAAAAAGATCCTGGAAAAGATGGAAGAGCGCTATGCCGCGGAGGATCGGGGGATCATGCTGACCCGGTTTGATAATTCCGTTCAGCTCTGCACGAAGCCGGAGATGTACGATTATCTGATCCGGATCGCAAAGAATCCCCGGAAGATCGTGCTCACGGACACAGTGATCGAGACCCTGTCCATCATCGCCTACAAACAGCCTGTGACCAGGCTGGACGTGGAGGCGATCCGGGGCGTGAACTGCGACCACGCTATCAACAAACTGCTGGAATACGACCTGATCACGGAGCTGGGGAGGCTGGACGCCCCGGGAAGGCCCATTTTATTCGGCACTACGGAGCAGTTCCTGCGGTGCTTCGGGGTGAGAAGCCTGGAGGAGCTGCCGGAGCTGAGCACGGTGCAGCTGGAGGAATTCAAGGCCCAGGCCGAGGCGGAGATCCAGTTAAAACTTGATATCTGATCTTTGCGGCGAAATCCGGTTCAGTTTTGTATGCCTGGTTCATAGAATGTAAGGAACTATGGATGGGGAAAAAGAAATGGATCGGATCATTTGGACATTGCAATCAAGAAAGAAGGCAGGACAGACGTCTGTGTGGCTTCCGCGGAGGAAAGCGTCAGGACGTCTTTTGTGTATGTTGGCGGTGCTTATCCTGGGAGTCCTGTTTTCCGGCTTTTCCAGTCTGGCGGAGGGGGATGTGCCGGAGCTGTACGCTTCCTCGGCGGTTCTGCTGGACGGGGAATCCGGGAAAGTCCTCTATGGAAAGAGTGAGGAGACGCCCATGGCGAACGCCAGCACTACAAAGATCATGACCTGTATCGTCGTCCTGGAAAACTGCGGGCTGGACGAGGAACTGACGGTATCCGCCTACGCGGCGTCCATGCCGAAGGTAAAGCTTTATCTGCAGAAGGGGGAGACTTACACGGTCCGCCAGCTCCTCTATTCGCTGATGCTGGAGTCCCACAACGATTCCGCGGTGGCGCTGGCGGAGCACGTCGGGAAGAAACAGGTGAAGGAGCTGGCGGAGAAACCGGCCAGCGAATTCAGCGACCAGGAGAGCCGGGCGGCGGTCAAGGCCTTTTCGAACCTCATGAACCAGAAGGCTCTGGAGCTTGGCTGTGCCGACACCTATTTTATCACCCCCAACGGACTGGACGCGGTGGAGACTATTACCCTGCAGGACGGCACGGAGAAGTCCCTGGAGCATCACACCACCGCCAGGGATCTGGCCCTGATTCTTTCCTACTGTATTCTAAGATCCCCGAAAAGAGAGGATTTTCTGAAGATCACCAGGGAACCGAGCTATGGCTTTACGGCGAACGGAAGGAGTTTTTCCTGCAATAACCACAACAGCTTTCTCAATATGATGGAGGGAGCCGTCAGCGGAAAGACCGGATTTACCGGGAAGGCGGGATATTGCTATGTGGGGGCCCTGGAGCGGGACGGTCGGTATTTCGTAGTGGCGCTTCTCGCCTGTGGCTGGCCCAACAATAAATCCTACAAGTGGACGGACACCCGAAAGTTGATGGAATACGGGCTAGAGAACTTTCACAGGGTAAATCTTCTCGGGGAAAGCGTCCTCTACCAGGAGAAGGAGCTGCCCGTTCTTCCCGTTTCGGGTGGTCAGGGGGATGCCATCGGCAGTCCCTGCAGCGTATCCCTCTGCATCACGGGAAGGGAGGGCCTGGCGGAAGACATGGGGATCCTTCTGGGCAATCAGGAGAAGATTCAGGTGAGGGTCTCCCTGAAAAAAGAGCTGGCAGCTCCGGTGGCGGAGGGCACCAAGGTCGGAGAGATCCGCTATGTGGTAGGAGAGGAAGTGTACCGCAGGGAGGACATTGTCACGGCGGGGTCCGTGGAGAAAATCGATTTCCGGTGGTGTGCGGAGAGGGTTTTCGATTTCTTTTTTGACGGGGAAAACATTCTCCGGGAGAGCGGTATCCTTTCGGGCGGTGAGAACGCGTAGAAGTTGTTAGAGAATATCGGAGGAAGAAACTTTATGAAGATCATTCACTGCGCGGATCTGCATCTGGACTCCAGAATGAATGCCAATCTGGATCCCGAGAAGGCAAAGATCCGGAAAGCCGAGATACTGAAAACATTTACCCGCATGGTGGAGTATGCGGCAAATCAGGGGGTGAACGCGGTTCTGATCGCGGGAGACCTCTTTGACAGGAGCACCATCTCCGCCACTGCGAGAAACACGGTCCTTGGACAGATCCGGGAACGTCCGGGGATTGCATTCTACTATCTCCGGGGCAATCACGACTGCGACAATTTCCTGCCCCAGGGGGAGGAGGTTCCGGCAAACCTTTATACGTTCGGGGAAACCTGGAAAACCTATGAGATAGGTTCGGTCTCGATCACGGGGATCGAGCTCTCGAATGAGAATGCGGGGTATGCTTTCCGCTCTCTGGTGCTGGCCGCGGACCGTTTCCATATCGTGATGCTCCACGGCCAGGAATCCGCCGCCTCCGCCGGGGATCGGACGGTGGTGGTGAACCTCGGCGCCCTGAGACAGCGGGGGATCGACTATCTCGCTCTGGGACATATCCACTCCTATAAATTTGAAAAGCTGGACGCCAGGGGAAATTACTGCTACCCGGGCTGTCTGGAGGGGAGAGGGTTTGACGAGTGCGGGGAACACGGATTTGTCTTCTTAGAGATAGATGAAAACACCGGAAAATACCGGCATACTTTTATCCCCTTCGCCGGCAGGAAGCTTTATTGTGTGGAGGTCGATGTGTCGGACTGCAGCACCACGGAGGAAATGCTTTCCCTGACCCGCGGGAAGATTCAGGAGACGGGCTGCGGATCGGACAGTCTGTTAAAGATCATTCTGAAGGGGAGCCCGGATGTTTCCTGCGAAAAAGATCTCGCCTATTTTCGGACAAGCCTGGGTGGGGATTACTTTTTTGTGAAGGTCAGCGACGAGACCGGTGTGAGGGTCAATTTGGAAGATTTTCAGCGGGATCAGTCCTTAAAGGGGGAGTTTGTCCGTCTGGTGATGGGAGCTGCGGAGCTGGAACCGGAGGAAAAAGCCCGGATCGTCCGCTGCGGACTGCGGGCGATCGCCGGGGAAGAGGTGCAATGGGATGAGACTGATTAAATGTCATATTGAAAATTTCGGGGGACTGCATGACCGGACCATCGTTTTCCAGCCCGGATTACATGTGATCTGCGAGGAAAACGGCTGGGGAAAGAGCGCTCTCGCGGCCTTTATCCGGGTGATGTTCTACGGTTTCGGGGGCGAGCGGAAACGGGAGCTCACGGAAAACGAGAGGAAGTATTACCTGCCCTGGCAGGGGGGAACCTACGGGGGGACGCTGACCTTTGAGACCGGCGGAAAACGCTATACGGTGTCCCGTATTTTCGGTGCAAAGGAGGCCCAGGATATCTTTGAACTGCGGGATGCGGAGACAAACCGAATTTCCCAAGACTATTCTGCAAACCTGGGGAGCGAGCTGTTCGGCATCGACAGGGAGTCCTTTCTGCGCACAGTCTTTATCGGACAGAACCAGGCGGAGACCTCCGCCACGGACGATATCCACGCCAAGGTCAGCGGGATCACGGACGAAGCCTTTGACATGAACAATTACCAGAAGGCACAGGACAGGCTGGCGGCGGCAGCAAACCGCCTGACTCCCAGGCGCAGCACAGGTTCCATCTATAAGAAAAAAGAGCTTATCGCGTCCTTGAAAAGGAGTGTAGCAGACGGCGCCGGCACGGAGCGTTCCGTCCAGGAGTACCGCAGGATGCGGGAAGATCAGGAAAAAGAATACGCGCAGTGCGTGCACTTGCGCGAAGAGATCCAGAAAGGGCAGGAGGAGGCCGTTCAGCTCCAGAACGCCCTGGCAAAAAAGGACGAGTGGAAGCGGCTGAAGTCGGACGCCGGGATCTGGGAGGAAAAGCGCAGGGCGGCCCGGGCGGAATTTCCAAAGGAGACGCCGGGCCTAAAAGAAGTAGACGAATGTCTGACGAAGTGCGGGGAACTGGAAAAGGCGAAAGAGAGGGAAAAGCTTTCCGAGCTGAGCCCTTCGGAAACCCTTCAGCTCGCGGAATGTGAGAGGCGGTTTCGGGACCGGGTTCCGGATCCTGAAACGCTGGACCAGCGGATCGGAGACGCCCGGCGCCTGGAACAGTTAAAACAGCAGTTTGCGGGGGAGCAGCTTTCGCTTTCGGAAAAGGGCAGGCTTCAGGACTTGGAAGCGCTCTTCGGGGGAGACCAGGAGACGGTGAGCTCCATCCTTGCCCTGTGGAACAACCGCTGTTCCCGAAAGGCCGCTCTGCCTTCCAACAGGGCGTCCCTTTCCATGCTGGGAAGATCCCTGGAGCAGGAGCAGAAAAGGGGAAGAAGGGAGATCCCCCTGTGGATCCTGGGGGGAGCGCTGCTTGCCGTTGCCGTCGTCCTGTTTTTTGTGACCGGCAGCTCGGGGATTCTCTTTTCGGCGATTTCTGCGGCTGCAGGCGCGCTGTGCCTTGCGGCGGGATTTTTGACCTACCGGAAAAACAGTCGTTCCATCGGAAAGCCCTCCGGGGAATACGAGGACCTGGAGAGACAGATCCGGGAGGACGAGGCATATATTCAAAGCGCGGAGGAAAAGACCGCTGCGTACCTTGCGGCCCACGGATGGGAATACGCGGAGGGGACGGCGGCTGACGCGCTGCAGCAGCTGTCCGGGGAGTATGTGGAATACCTGGGACTGCAGAAACGGGACCAAAGGGCCCGGGAAAGCGGCCTGGAGGAGGAAATCCGAAAGATAAGAGAACGCCTCTGCCTGTTTTTGAATTCCTTTGGGAGCAGTCCGGAGGAGAGCGGGTTTTCTCAAGAATTGTTTCAGCTGAAAAATCAGGCGGAGACTTATGAAACGCTGAAAAAAAAGAGGGAGACGGCCGCCCAGGGTCAGCGCGGCGCAAAGGCGCTGCAAGAGCGCCTGGAGGAGTTTTTTCAAAAATACGGCCTGCGGTATCGCGCGGAAGAGGGCGGTATGCGCAGGCGCCTGACGGAGATCCGGGACGCCGTGAACGGGCTGCGGGCCGCGGAGGAAGCGGCGGAAAAGGCCCGGCTGGAGCTGGAAAAATTCGAGGCGGAGACGGATATGTCCGTGCTTCAGAAAGAGGTTCCGGAGGATGCGCCCTCTCTTGAAGAGTGGAATCAAAAAAATATTGAAAATTCAGAAAGGATGGATAAAATTCAGGAAACTATCCGAAACTATTTAAGCATATTGGAAGAAAAGCAGGAAGAACTGGAACGCCTGGAGGAAGACAAGGCCAGGCTGGAGGAGACGGAGGAAGGGCTAAAGAGGGAGACACAGATGTTTTCGGACGTGCAGAAAGCCAGGGAATATCTGGAAAAGGCCAGGGACGCCATCACCAACCGGTACACGTCCGTCCTGATGAAAGTTTTCCGAAGCGCCTATCAGGATATCGCGGGGAGATCCGCGGATGCCTTTCATATGGATGCCGACACAAAGGTGACTGTGGACGGAGGCGGCCTGCAGAGGGGTGTGGAAACCCTGAGCGCCGGATATCGGGATCTGACAGGCCTCTGCCTGCGGATCGCCCTTGTGGGGGCCATGTATGAGCAGGAGCAGCCCATGCTGGTCATGGACGATCCCTTTGTCAATATGGATGATGAAAAAGTGCGGAAAGCGCTGAAATTTTTGGAAAAAATCTCTTCCAAATACCAGGTGATTTATTTTACCTGCAGCGACGTGAGAGCAGGAGGAAGCAAGGAATGGCAAGAAAATTAGTGGAGCGGAAAAACGTGCCCCAGGAACAGACATGGAATTTAAAAGATCTCTATGCCACTGAGGAGGATCTGTTTTCCGATCTTGAAAAGATGAAGGATCTGGCGAAGGAGCTGGAAGAGGAATATAAGGGGCGGCTGGATTCCCCGGAGAGGATCGCCGAGTGCCTGAAGAAATATCAGGAGCTGAAGAAGACGGAGACCCTGCTGGGAAATTACTGCGAGCTGGCTGTTTCCGTGGATTTCCGGGACAGCCACAATCAGGAGCTCTCCGGCCGGGTGAACCGGGAGATCGCGAACGTGTCCGCAAAGCTCTCCTTTATCGACAGCGAGCTGGGACAGCAGTCGGAGGAGATCCTGCGGAAGGCGGCGGAGCTGGACCGGGGGAACGCGGGATATATCCGGAACATTTTGAGTTTCAAGCCCCATCAGCTCTCCCCGGAGGCGGAGAAGACCCTGGCGGCGCTGAGCCGGACCCTGGAGGTTCCCTACGAGATCTACAATATCACAAAATTCGGGGACATGAGATTCCGGGATTTTAAAGCAGGGGGAAAGAAGTACCCGCTGGGGTATTCCCTCTTTGAGGACGATTACGAGTACGAGCCGGATACGGAGGTCAGGAGGGCCGCGTTCAAGGCCTTTTCCGATAAGCTGAAGGAGTACCGGAACGTCACGGCAGCGGCGTACAACGCCCAGCTTCAGAAAGAAAAGACCCTGGCGGAGATGCGCGGCTATAAAAATGTTTTCGACAGTCTGCTCCAGAGCCAGCGCGTATCCCGGGAGCTCTACGACCGGCAGATCGATCTGATCATGGAAAAATTGGCGCCCCATATGCGCAGGTACGCAAGGCTTTTGCAGAAGATCCACGGGCTGGACAAGATGACTTACGCGGACTTAAAGCTCCCCGTGGATCCGGGCTACGCGCCCCAGGTTTCCATAAGGGAAGCCCGGGAATATATCGAGAAAGGGCTTTCCGTCATGGGAAAGGACTACGGAAAGATGATCGGGGAGGCCTTTGAAGACCGGTGGGTGGATTTCGCCCAGAACGACGGAAAGTCCACGGGCGGTTTCTGCGCCAGCCCCTACGGCTCCCATTCCTATATCCTCTTAAACTGGAACGAGAAGATGTCCGACGTCTTTACGCTGGCCCATGAGCTGGGACACGCGGGCCATTTCAAGGCCTGCAGCGAGGCCCAGACCATATTTGACACGGAGGTGTCCCTGTATTTTGTGGAGGCTCCCTCCACCATGAACGAGATCCTTCTGGGACACCATCTCTTAAAGACCCGGAAGGACAGGCGCTTCCGCCGCTGGGTTTTCGCGAACATGATCGGGAACACTTACTATCACAACTTCGTCACCCATCTGTTGGAGGCCGCCTATCAGAGGGAAGTCTATCAAAAGGTGGACCAGGGCGAGATCCTGCAGGCCCAGACGCTGGACGCGATCATGAAAGAGACCCTGAGCCGATTCTGGGGGAACGACGTGGAGCTCACCCCCGGGGCGGAGCTGACCTGGATGCGCCAGCCCCACTATTACAGCGGCCTGTATTCCTACACTTACAGCGCGGGGCTGACCATCGCCACCCAGGCGGCAAAGAGAATCGAAGAGAAGGGAAAATCCGCGGTGGAGGACTGGATGAAAGCGCTGCGGGCCGGGGGAACCCTGCCGCCGACGGAGCTGGCCGCCCTGGCGAAAGTGGACATCACCACGGAGGAACCGCTCTTGAATACGATCTCCACCATAGGGGACATGATCGACGAGATCTGCAAGCTGACCAGGGAGCTGGAAAAAATATAAAAAAAAAATTGCAATTCGCTCTTTGCGAGTTGCATTTTTTGTGTTATACTGTCAAGGACTATTGGTAGTTTTTCTGTCAATATTTCTCTGTTCGTGTTTAACTTACAATAAATGGAGGGCTGAAAGCATGAGTAACACTTCAAAAGCGAGCCAAAGGATCAATGCTTTGCTCGATGACAACAGTTTCGTTGAGCTCGGCGCCATGGTGACGGCCAGGGCGACGGACTTCAATCTGAAACCTACGGACGCTCCTTCCGACGGCTGTATGACCGGATACGGGGTGATCGACGGCAACCCCGTGTATGTTTACAGTCAGGATGTCTCCGTGCTGAACGGCACCCTGGGCGAGATGCACGCGAAGAAGATCGTGAACCTGTACGACCTTGCCATGAAGACCGGGGCTCCCGTGATCGGACTGCTGGACTGCGCGGGCCTGCGCCTGCAGGAGGCCACGGACGCGCTGAACGCGTTCGGCGAGATTTACCTGAAGCAGACCATGGCATCCGGCGTGATCCCTCAGATCACGGCAGTCATGGGTTCCTGCGGCGGCGGGCTGGCGCTGTTCCCCGGGATGACCGACTTTACGTTTATGGCGGAAAATGCGAAGCTCTTCGTGAATTCCCCCAATGCGCTGGACGGGAACAACACCGCAAAGTGTGACACTGCTTCCGCGAAGTTCCAGGCGGAGGAGAGCGGTATCGTGGACTATGTGGGAGACGAGGCTTCCGTGATCGAAAAGATCCGGGAACTGGTGAGCCTGCTCCCCGGAAACAACGAAGATAACGCCAGCTACCTCACGGAGTGCACGGACGACTTGAACCGGGTGAATCCCGAGATCGCTGGCTGCGTGGGCGACACTTCCATCGCCGCATCCATCCTGGCGGACGACAACGCCTTCTTTGAGCTGAAAGCGGACTACGCAAAGAACATGGTGACCGGATTTATCCGTCTGAACGGCGCGACGATTGGCGTTGTGGCGAACCGCTCCGAGATCTGCGACGAGGAGGGAAAGGTCTCCGAGAAACTGGGCGCCGTCCTCACGAAACAGGGCTGTGAGAAGGCAGCGGATTTCGTGAACTTCTGCGACGCCTTTGAAATCCCCGTCCTCACCCTGACCAATGTCACCGGGTACGAGGCGACGAAGTGTTCCGAAAAGGGTATCGCCAGAGCGGCGGCAAAGATGACCTACGCCTTTGCGAACGCCACCGTTCCCAAGGTGAACGTGATCGTCGGAAAGGCTTACGGCACCGCTTACACGGCGATGAACTCCAAGGCTGTGGGCGCGGATCTCACTATCGCATGGCCTGACGCCGAGGTCGGAACCATGGACAGCAGGCTGGCGGCGAAGATCATGTACGAGGGCCAGGGCGCGGAAGTGATCGAAGAGAAGGCGGAAGAGTACCGCAGGCTCCAGTCCAATGTGAACAGCGCGGCCAGAAGGGGTTACGTGGATCAGATCGTGGAGCCCGGACTGACCAGAAAATATGTGATCGGCGCTTTTGAGATGCTCTTTGCAAAGAGCGAAGACCGTCCGGCAAAAAAGCACGGCACAGTATAGAAGGAGTGACTGCAGAATGAAGAAATGGATTACATTCCTTTGTACGCTAATCTGTATCCTTGGCCTGACCGCCTGCGGCGGCAGCGGAGAGCAGCTCAGCCAGGCCGACCAGGCAGCGCTGACGGACGCGGAATCCTATGCAAAGGCCCTGACGCTGAATTTTCTCAGCAGCTTTATGGAGGACGACGTTTATAATGTGTATTCCCCGTACTCCAAGGAAGAACTGGAGTATATCATGGAGAACACCTCCCAGGGTGCCGGAATCCTGATAGACGGATACGGTTTTTTGTCCGCCATGGAATCTTTTCATATGTCCGGCGCGACGACGGGAAAGATCCTGGATATCACGGGGACGGAGGCAAAGATCGACGGATCCCAGATCATCGTGAGTCTGGACGCCCACTGTGAGAAGCGGGACGCCAATGTGGAGATCATCCTTTCCAATGACATCTTTTTCCGTCTGGAGAGCGCATCTCTGAACCCCAGCTATAAGAAGTCGGAGCTGATGGAGAAAGCGGCCCTGAATACGGTCCTGGGCATGGGCACCGTATTTTCAGTGCTGATTCTGATCAGCCTGATCATCGCCTGCTTCGGACTGATCCCGAAGATCCAGGCGTCGTTTACCAGAAAAGAAAAAGTGGATACCACGGGTATCGACAACGCTGTCGCCCAGATCGGACAGCAGGAGGAGATCCTGGAGGAGGAAGACGACACGGAGCTTGTGGCTGTCATCGCGGCGGCTGTTTCGGCTTATGAGGGAAGCTCGAACACGGACGGATTTGTAGTCCGTTCCATCCGCAGGAGATAAGAGCCAGGAAAGACCGGATTGTTATCATGTAATTTGGAAAGATTAGGCGGCCGCGTTAGAGAAGGCGGCGGAAGGAGAATAAAATGAAGAATTATACCATTACCGTAAACGGAAACGTATATGACGTAGTAGTAGAGGAGGGCGCTTCCACAGGTGCTCCCGCGGCGGCAAAGGCCCCCGCGGCACCCAAGGCAGCTCCTAAGGCTCCCGCGGCGGCAGCAGCGGCTCCCGCGGCAGGCGGCGCGGCCGGCAGCGTAAAGATCGAGGCTGGCGCGGCAGGAAAGGTGTTTAAGATCGAGGCGAAGGCCGGCCAGGCAGTAAAGCGCGGCGACGCTGTGGTGATCCTTGAGGCTATGAAGATGGAGATCCCTGTGGTCGCTCCCCAGGACGGCACTGTGGCCAGTATCAACGTATCCGTTGGCGACGCTGTTGAGGCAGGCGCTCTGCTTGCTACCATGAATTAATCTGCGGGCCTTACCGCTTTCAGAGACAAGACAACAGGAGGTCGACAAATGGACTATATCACTAGTACGCTGAGCAATCTGATCCATCAGACGGCGTTCTTCAATCTCACATGGGGAAACTACCTGATGATCGCGGTTGCGTGCTTTTTCTTATACCTGGCTATCCGGCACGGGTTTGAGCCGCTGCTGCTCACGCCCATCGCGTTCGGTATGCTCCTGGTGAATATTTATCCCGACATCATGATCAGTCCCGAGGAAGCCGCGAACGGCGTGGGAGGTCTGCTGCATTACTTCTATATGCTGGACGAGTGGGCGATCCTGCCCTCTCTGATCTTCCTGGGCGTGGGTGCCATGACGGACTTCGGTCCCCTCATCGCCAACCCCAAGAGCTTCCTTCTTGGCGCGGCGGCGCAGTTCGGTATTTTCGCCGCGTATTTCGGGGCTATCTTCCTTGGCTTTAACGACATGGCGGCGGCCGCCATCTCCATCATCGGCGGCGCGGACGGCCCTACCTCCATCTTCCTGGCCAGCAAGCTGGGACAGACGGCGATCATGGGTCCCATCGCTGTGGCGGCGTATTCCTATATGTCCCTGGTGCCTATTATCCAGCCTCCCATCATGAAACTCCTGACGAAGGAGAAGTGGAGACAGATCAAGATGAGCCAGCTGCGTCCCGTGTCCAAACTGGAGAAGATCCTCTTCCCCGTAGTGGTGACCATCGTGGTGGGCCTGATCCTTCCCACTACGGTTCCTCTGGTGGGTATGCTGATGCTGGGAAATCTCTTCCGGGAGTCCGGCGTTGTGAGACAGCTCCAGGAGACCGCTTCCAACGCGCTGATGTATATCGTGGTCATTCTGCTGGGCACTTCCGTGGGTGCGACCACCAGCGCCGAAGCGTTCCTGAACCTTGATACCTTAAAGATCGTCGGCCTGGGTCTGATCGCCTTTATGTTCGGCACCGCGGCGGGCGTGCTCTTCGGAGACCTGATGATGTGGGCAACCAAGGGCAAGGTCAATCCTTTGATCGGTTCCGCGGGCGTGTCCGCCGTTCCCATGGCGGCGCGGGTGTCCCAGAAGGTGGGCGCGGAAGCGGATCCCACAAACTTCCTTCTGATGCACGCCATGGGCCCCAATGTGGCAGGCGTGATCGGCACCGCGGTGGTCGCGGGTACGTTCATGGCCATCTTCGGCGTGTTTTAGACTGATCTGATCAAATAAAAAAATGGAGGAAACCGCAATGTCAGAAATAGAAAAGAAACCGATTAAGATTACCGAGACCGTCCTGCGCGACGCGCACCAGTCTCTGATTGCGACGAGAATGCCTACGGACCTCATGCTCCCCATCATAGAGAAGATGGATAAGGTGGGCTATCACTCCGTAGAGTGCTGGGGCGGCGCTACCTTTGACGCCTCCCTGCGTTTCCTGAAGGAAGACCCCTGGGACAGACTGAGAAAGCTCCGCGACGGCTTTAAGAACACGAAGCTGCAGATGCTTTTCCGCGGTCAGAATATCCTGGGATACAGGCCCTATGCGGATGATGTGGTGGACGCTTTCGTGGAAAAGTCCATCGCCAATGGCATCGACATCATCCGTATCTTCGACTGCCTGAACTATATGCCGAACCTGCAGGAAGCCGTAAACGCCACCAACAAGATCAAGGCCCGGGAGGGCCGCGGCCACGCACAGGTCGCCCTGTCCTACACCCTGGGCGACGCCTATACCCTGGAGTACTGGGCGGGCATGGCAAAACAGATCGAGGAGATGGGAGCGGATTCCATCTGCATCAAGGATATGGCCGGACTGCTCCTTCCCTATAAGGCCACCGAGCTGATCAAGGCCATGAAGGAAAACACGAAACTGCCCATCCAGCTCCACACCCACTACACCTCCGGAGTAGCTTCCATGACTTACCTGAAGGCTGTGGAGGCAGGAGTGGACGTGATCGATACCGCCATGAGCCCCTTCGCCATGGGTACTTCCCAGCCCGCGACGGAAGTCATGGTGGAGACCTTCCGCGGAACCCCCTACGACACCGGTTTCGACCAGGATCTTCTCGCGGAGATCGCGGATTACTTTGCGCCTTACCGGGATGAGTGCTTAAAGAGCGGGCTCCTCAGCCCGAAGGTTCTGGGCGTGAACATCAAGACCCTGCTCTATCAGGTTCCCGGCGGCATGCTCTCCAACATGGTGAGCCAGTTGAAGGAGCAGAATGCGGAGGATAAGTACCGCGATGTATTGGAGGAGATTCCCCGCGTCCGCAAGGATCTGGGCGAGCCCCCTCTGGTTACCCCTTCCTCCCAGATTGTCGGCACCCAGGCGGTGTTCAACGTGCTCATGGGAGAGCGGTATAAGATGGCGACCAAGGAGACCAAGGCCATCCTGCGCGGCGAGTACGGCCAGACCGTAAAGCCCATGAACCAGGAAGTCATCGACAAGGTTATCCCCGGGGAGAAGAGGCTTACCGGACGCTATGCGGATCAGCTCGGCAGCGAGATGGATAAGCTGGAGAACGAGATGAAAGAGTGGAAACAGCAGGACGAGGACGTCCTTTCCTACGCGCTGTTCCCTCAGGTGGCTACCGATTTCTTCAAGTACCGCCAGGCCCAGCAGGAGAAAGTCGACCCCGCTGTCGCGGACAAAGAGAACGGAGCCTATCCCATATAAATTATAGAAAACGAAACGGAAAATGGAAAAGCGGCAGTCCTCGGAGGACCGCCGCTTTTCATTTTAATCTGTTGGAATTATTTCTGGTGCTTACTGTAGAAATGTCATACAAATTTTGACAAAAAAGTAATATTGATGTTGACATAAACAGGAATTATGATAGAATTAAGACATAATTATAATATTTCAATAACAGAAATATACAGAAAGGACCGTGAAAGATCATGAAAATAAGGGGTTTGCAAAAAATTCCAAAGGAATTCCTGGGGATACTTCTAATGGTTTTATCGCTGTTCTGCGGCTGCGGAACTGCGGATCTGCCGGATACCTATCAAGAGGGCACGGACTCCCAGTATTTTCAGTACACCAATCTTTTGCGGAACCCAACGATCCAGCAGACGGAAGGCGGATGTTATGTGCTCCAGGGGGAGTATGTGTATTTCTTTGACAAGAACAGTGAAAAAATCATGCCTCTCTGCAATAAGCCGGACTGCCTCCATGACAGGGAGACGGATCCGGAAAAGAAAGGCGGGTGCAATGCGTATCTGAATGGGCTTGTGACGACAGGATTTGAGGCAAAAGCATCTACCCTGCAGCTCTGCGACCCCTATCTGTATGTCTGTTATTACGCAGATCCGATAGAGGAAGAAGATCCTAATTCCCAATATGTGGTCTATCGGTTCAGCATGGATGGGACGACTAAGGAGAGAGTGTGGCAGACGCAGGCGACGGTAAATGAGTTTGTGGTTCACCGTGGACATGCCTATGTTGCCCTTGGCTCCTATTCCATAAATGAGAGCGGCGTTAACGGAGGCTTTCAGCTGTTGGATATCGACCTGCAGAATTCCCTCTTTCGAAAAGAAAAGGAAGTGTTTTCCAGGCAGGTGGGGGCAAAGCTTTCCGCTCTGACCAAAGTAATGGCCTATGGGAATTATGTCTATTTTAAGATGCACGAGGGAGGGGAAGATGTCATCTATATCTATTCGATCAAGAGCGGGGAAGTATCGAAATTAGAGTTTGAAACGGAAGAGCCGGAAGGGTGGCAGGTCAACAATATCACTTTTTTCCAGGATAAGCTCATGGTCATAGGATATATCATTGGGAGTGACGCAACAGAAGAATTATATGATCCCGCGAATATTTACATGATGGATCTGGACGGCGGAAATCCCCGGATCGTGCTGCGGGATATTCCCCAGGGATATTACATAGGGAGCGACGGGAGATACTTCTACCTGACGAATGCTTTTAATACGGCGTTTGGGAAAAAAGAGCTGGATCCTGTGAAAACCTTTTGGGTTTATGACGCAGACTTTCAGCTGGTGGATACCTTTACCGTGCCGGATACCGCTGTGGGATTTTTTGATCCTCCGCTGGGAGAGCCGGACTGCCAGTATTTAACGGTTCAGGAGGAAGACAGATGGGGCCTGCAGATCTGGGAGAAATCAGGGATCGGGAGCTATGACGGCGCTGCCTACGAACAGAAAACCGTGTGGTATCCCGACGGGGAAAATGCCGACAGCGCTTCCCGGTAAAACGCGTTTGACGATGAGATCCGTGGGATGGCACGGGCTTTGATGAGGTGGGAATGAAATTATTGCGGTTTGAGTTGAAAAAGTTGATCCTATCCAGATACTTTCTCCTTCTCTCCATTCTTCTCCTGCTGGGGAACGCGCTCTTTCTGTGGTCTTATGAGAGGAAGAAAGAGGCGTATTTCTACGTCCATGAACAGGGGGAGGATTACCGGGCTTTTCAGGCCGGGGAATTTACCGGAGAGACCGCCGGATTTTATCAGGCGGAGGCAGCAGCGCAGGAAGAGTATTTTCGGACCTATCAGACCTTTCTTTCGGAAATGGGGGACCGTGCCGATGCGCAGACGCTTGTATCCATCTTTTCGAAGGGAAATGATTTTGTGGAAAGAAACCGGAAAAAAACGGTGGAGGATTTTGAAGGTCTGAAGGGCATTTCTTTTGAGACGGGGAATTACTATGCGATCCGCTCCTTCGCGGATCATGAGACAGGGTTTCTCTTTTTTATGATCTTTCTGGCACTGGCGGTTTATTGCGTAGTGATGAGGGAGAGGGACCTGAATCTCTTCCCGCTTCTGAAATCCTGTCAAAAGGGAAGAATGCCGCTGATATGCGCTAAATTGACGATCCTGCAGTTTTTGGCCGCCGCGTATGTTATCCTGCAGAGCCTTCTGGAATTTTTCCTGCTGGGGTATCTGTATGGATGGGGGGATCTGGGGCAGCCGATCCAGTCCGTCTCCGATTTCCGGGGATGTATTTTCAGGCTCTCCATTGGGGAAGCCGTCCTTGTCTGCGTTCTTGTCAGGACAGCGCTGGCGGTAGTTCTGGCGGTTTTTGCAGGCGCCATAGGCGTCTGTTTCCGCAGGGAGACCGAGGCAATTCTTTTCACCGTGGCGGCGGGCCTGCTGGCCTTTTTCTGCTATTGCAGGATTCCCGCAGGCGGCAGCCTGAATTTTCTGAGGTGTGTAAATCCCTTTTATATCTGGGATATGAGCCTGTGTATCGGAGAGTATCAAAATCTGAATGTTTTTGGTTATCCGGCGGCAAAGGAACTGATGCAGCTTTTGGGCGCGGGCTGTCTGTATCTCGCCTCGGTTGGTCTTTCAGTCCCGATATTCTGCGTGGGCGCGCAGATCCGTTCCGAGGCCCGTTTTGGAGGTATCGCTCTCTGGCTGCGGAAAAAGACGGGCTTTTTATGGAGAAGATCTTCCCTTTTGTATTTTGAATTGTATAAATCCCTTCTGCAGCAGAGAAGGGGGATCGTGCTCCTGGCGCTTCTGGCCGCCGGCGGAATACAGATCAGTTCCGCGCTGGCGCCGGACCGGTACGCTGTGCTGAACGATGCGGCCTACCATTATTATCTGGACCAGGTGGAGGGACCGGTCACAGAAGAACAGCAGCGGTTTCTTGCGGAGGAGCAGGAGCGCATGGCGGAGCAGCAGGAGGAACTTGACCGGCTCCGGGCGTCGAAGGAAAGCAGCGACCAGATAAAAGCGGATGCCCTGGAAACGGATATAGAGCTCTATAAAGAAGGCTTTGAAATGCTCCTGGAGCAGTATGCTCTTGTGACGGGCGGGGACCCGGACAGACCCGGGCTGTATCTGGTGGATGAATCGGCATATCAGGCGCTGTGGACGAGACCGAGAAAAAATAGCATAAAGTGGATACTGTACGCCTGCGCCTGTATCTTTCTGATCTCCGGGCTGCATCCCATGGATCGAAAACAGGGGATACTGCCGATCCTGAGAACGACCAGGAAAGGGGAGGCCGGACTCAACCGTGCGAAGGATGTCTGCGCCGGAGTTTACATACTGATCGCTTTTATCCTGTATGAGATCCCCGATCTGATCGACGCGTACCAGATAGATCAATGGAAATGTATCGGGGCCTCGTTGTCGAATTTTATCGGGATGCAGTATTCTGCAAGCTGGTATATCGGAACGGTGATTGCGGCGGCAGCTCTCCTGAAGCTGTTGTCCTTTGCGGCGGTCGGGGCGGTGCAGCTAAAGATCTCCAAGGCGCTGGGGAATGAGTACACCGCCTTTTTTGCAGGGGCCGGCGCTGCGACGGCGCTGGGAGTTTTATGCTATATCCTGTCTGTGGATTTTACGACATTGATCTTAAGCGGGATAAAGGTTCCGCTCTGACGGGGATCTGCCGCTGAGCGAAATGGATTGGAGGGTGGTCATGGAGCTGGTTCTGGAAGATATCTGCAAGTGCTATACCCGGAAGGGGAAAAACGCAGTCGATCATTTTACCTATACTTTTTCAAACGGGATCTATGGCCTGCTGGGGCCGAATGGAACGGGGAAAACCACGCTGATGCATATGATCACGCAGAATCTGCAGCCGGACAGCGGACAGATCCTGCTGGACGGAAAGGAAATCGGCGGCATGGGAGCGGAATACCGTTCTATGATCGGCTTTGTGCCCCAGCAGCAGAAACTGTACGATAATTTCACGGGCGAGAGTTTTCTGTGGTATATGGCGGCCTTAAAAGGGCTGGGAAAAAAGCAGGCCGGGGAAGAGATAGAGCAGGCCATGGGCGTTGTGAACCTGAAGGAAGAGCGGTATAAGAAGCTGAAAAATTACTCGGGTGGAATGAAACAGAGGATCCTGATCGCGCAGGCCCTCCTGGGAGATCCGCGCATTCTGATCCTGGACGAGCCCACCGCCGGGCTGGATCCCAAGGAGAGGATCCGTCTGCGGAATTTTATCAGCGATATCTCCGGCGACCGGATCGTGCTGCTTGCCACGCATATTGTCTCGGACGTGGAAAACATAGCGAAGGAAGTGCTGATCATGAAGGAGGGGAAGATCCTGAAAAGCGGCGGTTCCATAGATATCCTGAAAGAGATGGAAAACAAGGTGTTTGAGGTGATCGTCACCCAGGAGGAAAAGAAAAAATATGAAGAGAGCGGAGTCAAGATAGCCAATATCCAGCTGACAGGAAGGGGAACGCTTTTGAGAATCGTCTCGGACGAGGCGCCGGCGGACGGAAAGGTCAGCGCCGTGACGCCCTGCCTGGAGGACGTATATTTGTACTATACATGAGCTGTGATCATACCCCCAAATCACTCCCTTAATGTTTTTCGAAAAGGCGCTGTCGTATGGCAGCGTCTTTTTGCGGCTTTTCTGCTCGCTGTGGGAGGCGCGAAGTTGTTCAGGAGAGGCGCGGGGCCGTTCAGGA
>CANQCF010000031.1 GCA_947589505.1 uncultured Acetatifactor sp.
GGGAAAGGCGGCTGAGGGAACGCCCATTCATGAGCAAAGACAGCTGCGAAGCAGCGGAGAGCGCCGTATGCAGGCCCTTCGGGCCTGCGGCGCGGCTTTGCGAATGAAAGGGCGTGGGCTGAACTGTTATCGTAAGGGGACGCTTTTTCGAAGCAGCGGAGAGCGTGAAAATGATAGCTTTGCGAATGAATGAGCGTGGGCTGAACTATTATCGTAAGGGGACGCTTTTTCGAAGCAGCGGAGAGCGTGAAAATGATAGCTTTGTGAATGAAAGGGCGTTGGCTGAATTGTTATCGTAAAGGGACGCTTTATCGAAGCAGCGGAGAGCGCAAAAAAAAGATGTGCTGACGGAAGAAAGGCAGGTCTGAGGGTATGGCATGGTGTCCTGTTTGTAGAAATGAGTATCGTCCGGGAATAAAGGTCTGTGCGGACTGCGGAGCGGAACTGGTGGAGGAGCTGGACAGCGAACCCATGGAGACGCTTTTGGCGGGAGAGAAAGATCTGGTGGAGCAGATACGGGAATTTTTGGTTTCCAGCGGGTTTCCGTATGCGGAGGTGGAATTTGACTCCGACAGGGGAATGTACCGCCTGAATATTCCGAAAAGCGGTGTAAAGAGGGCTGCAGAACTCGCTCAGTTTTTTCTGAGAGAACACGGTCAGCGCCTGATGGAACGCAGGGTAGAGTCCGAAATTGAAGCGGGAAACATCACGCAGGAACAGGTTGAGCAGATGCGGAGGGAAGCCGCGCAGAAACAGATTCGAAAGTCTTCTTCCGCCGTCTATGAAAGCAGTGAGAAAAAGGCAGAGGAAAACAGGGCTTCGGCCTATGTACTTCTCTTGATCGGCGCGGTCTGCCTGATTCTGATCCTGCTCTGCCTGCTGAATGTGATCCACCTGCCAAATATCTTTAATGGTTCCTATCTGTTCTTTGGGGTTATGGGAGCCCTCAGTCTATTATTTCTCGTGATGGGGCTGGTTTCGTTTAAGACGGCAAAGGGCCATCAGAAAAATGTAGAGAGCGAAAATTCTTTGAGAGAGTCCTTGTTGACCTGGTGCGGCGAGAATCTTCACAAAGAAGAGATTGACAATTTTATTCGGGCAAGGTTTCCGGGGCTGGAGAGCGAAGAAATGTTTTTCCCGAGGACAGAGCTCATAAAATCCAGGATCAATCGGCAGTTTATGAATCTGAACCAGGATTTTTTGGATCAGCTCGTGGATGAAGTGATTTATGAGATGGTATTTCCCGAGGAGAAACCTCAGTCATGAGGATTACGATTCTCTGCGTGGGCAAGATAAAAGAGAAATTTTACAGGGACGCCATCGCGGAATTTGAAAAAAGGCTGGGAAGATACTGCAGGCTGGAAATCCTTGAAGTGGCGGACGAGCAGACTCCGGAGGGGGCCAGTTCTGCCCTGGAGGAGCAGATCCGGGAAAAAGAGGGCGCAAGAATCCTTTCCAGAATCCGGGAAGGCCAGTTTGTCTGTACCCTGGAGATCCAGGGAAGGAAGATGACCTCGGAGCAGTTTGCCGCCTTTTTAGAGCAGACTGCAATGGAGGAAAAGGGTCAGATCGTTTTTGTGATCGGCGGGTCCCTGGGACTTTCCCAGGCAGTCAGGCAGCGTTCCGATCTGGCGGTCAGTTTTTCGGATATGACCTTTCCCCATCAGCTGATGCGGGTCATTCTCTGCGAGCAGATCTACCGGGGATTCCGGATCAGCAGGGGGGAACCTTATCACAAGTAGTCATGATGACGTTAAAGTTGTCCTCGCCGCCGCAGAACCGGAGCGCAGGCTAACTCTCCTCGCCGCCGCAGAACCGTGGCGCAGGCTAACTCTCCTCGCCGTTGCAGAACCGGAGCGCAGGCTGACTCTTCTCGCTGCCGCAAAACCGTGGCGCGGGCTAAGTCTCCTCGCTGCCGCAGAACCGTGGCGCAGATATGCTTCAAAAGGATGAGCAGGCGGCTTTTCAGGCGCCTGGGTCCTTAGAAAGCTTATGAGCGGTATGTCCGAGTGCATCGTAAGAAGAATGACCCTGAGCAATACAGCCAGGTGTCTGAAATTACCGGGGTGAAAGTGTATAAACTATGAAAAAGGCACAGAATAAGAAAGAACCTGCGAGGAAAACAACAGAGAAAAAAGCAGGAACCGCCCGCGGAAATTCCAAGGCGGCTGAAACGGATAAAATGCTGGCGCAGAAGAAGGAGCTGGCCCTTCAAATTATTGAACGCCTGAAACAGGAATATCCGGACTCCGGCTGCAGTCTGACTTATGAGAAGGATCAGGCCTGGAAACTTCTGGTCAGCGTGCGGCTTGCGGCGCAGTGTACGGACGCCCGGGTGAATGTTGTCGTGGAGGAACTCTACCGGCATTTTCCGGATGTGGACGCCCTGGCAAAGGCTCCCGTGGAGGAGATCGAAAAGCTGGTGCATCCCTGCGGTCTGGGCAACAGCAAGGCAAGGGACATCAGCGCCTGCATGAAAGTGCTGCAGGAGAAATATGGCGGCAGGGTTCCCGATACGATGGAGGAGCTTCTGGCGCTTCCGGGGGTGGGGAGAAAGAGCGCGAACCTGATCCTGGGGGACGTCTACGGAAAACCCGCCATTGTCACGGACACCCACTGTATTCGTCTGGTGAACCGGATGGGGCTTGTAGACGGCGTGCAGGAGCCTGGAAAGGTGGAAAAGGAGCTCTGGAAGCTGATCCCGCCGGAGGAGGGGAACGATTTCTGCCACCGCCTTGTAGACCATGGGCGGGCGGTGTGTTCGGCCAGAACAAAGCCAAACTGCGGGAAGTGTTGTCTTCAGGATATCTGCGCAAAAAAGCTGGACTAGTCCTTCAGGCCGGTTTCAGAGGATAGGAGTGTTCAAGCCGGTATCTGCCCCAGGGTGGGGCGCGGCGAGCCGGCGGCGTAATTTTTGAAAAGGGGTATGGCCTATGAGAATGTATGACATCATTATGAAGAAGAGAAACGGCGGAGAACTCTCCAGGGAGGAAATCCGCTTTTTTATTGAGCGCTATACTTCGGGGGAGATACCGGAATATCAGGCGTCAGCGCTGATGATGGCAATCTACTTTCAAAAGATGACACAGCGGGAGACCTTTGAACTGACCATGGCCATGGCGGAGAGCGGAGACATGCTGGATCTCTCCGGGATAGCGGGCGTCAAGGTGGATAAACATTCCACGGGAGGCGTGGGGGATAAGACGTCCTTGGCGCTTGCGCCCCTTGCGGCGGCCTGCGGGATCCCGGTGGCAAAAATGAGCGGGCGGGGACTGGGCCACACCGGGGGGACCATCGATAAATTGGAGAGTTTTCCGGGCTTTACCACTTCCCTCACGACGAAGCAGTTTGTGGAAAACGTAAACCGCGTGGGCATCGCGATCATGGGACAGACGGCGGATCTGGCTCCCGCGGATAAAAAACTTTACGCGCTCCGGGACGTCACGGCAACAGTGGATAATCTCTCCCTGATCGCCAGTTCCATCATGAGCAAGAAGCTTGCCGCAGGAGCGGACGCCATTGTCCTTGACGTGAAAACGGGGAGCGGGGCCTTCATGAAATCGGAGGAAGACGCTTTCGCGCTGGCCCGGGAGATGGCAAGGATCGGCAGGAGCGCGGGCAGAAACACCATCGCCGTGGTCTCCGACATGAACCAGCCCCTGGGCCGTACTGTGGGAAATGCGCTGGAGGTCAGGGAGGCAATCGAAACGCTGCGCGGAGAGGGACCGGAGGATTTTCAGGAGCTTGTTTTGACTCTGGGCGTTCAAATGCTTCTTGCCGGCGGTATTGCCAGGGAGGAAAAAGAGGCCCGGGCCAGCCTGGAAAGGGCCATTACTGACGGGTCGGCCCTGCGAAAGATGGCGGAATTCATAGAGGCGCAGGGCGGGGATCCCGGAGCGGTTTACGACACGGAAAAGCTCCCCGCCGCAAAGCTGGTTCGGCCGATTTCCGCGCCGCGATCCGGTTATGTGAAGCAGATTGCCTGTGACGAAGTGGGAATTTGTTCCATGATGCTCGGAGGCGGGCGCGAGACAAAGGAAGATGAGATTGACCTTTCCGTGGGGTTTGAGCTTCGGAAAAAGGTGGGCGACAGGGTGGAAAAGGGGGAGCCGCTGGCAATCCTCCACGCAAACGATCAGGCAAAGGCAGAGGAAGCGGAAAAGCGTTTTGTAAGGGCCTATCTGATCGGGGAGGAAGAGCCGGAGCCCCCGGTTCTGATCAAAGGCGTGATTTAAGTTCTGAAAAATGATTCCCGCGCATAAGTTCCAATATGAAAAACAATAGGTATTGCCATTCCAAACAACGGGAAAAGGGGAGCGGCCGGGAGAGCCTGGCCGAGGAGAAGAACAGGGAGAACCGGAAGGCCCTGCGCCAGAGACAGAGGAACATCCGGGAGGAACTGCTGGCAGACAGGCTCCGGATCCCGGCGGACGTCTGTGAAGGAACGATCCGAGTGACGCTCACCGGCAGCACAAGGGCATGGGTGGAAAACTATAAGGGGATTCTGGAATATACGGAGCGGACAGTCCTGCTGCAGGGAAAGAACGGACGCGTCAGCTTTGAAGGGGAAGGGCTCTGCATAGAATACTATACGGATGAGGATATGCTGATCCGCGGAAGGATCAAAGCGCTGAAGCTGGATTTCTGACGGACCGGCAGAGGAACAGTATTTTATGTGGGGAGGGACGGCGGTATGGAGAAAGCTCTCCGGTTTCTGAGAGGATATCTGCGCGTTCGAATCTGGGGTTGTTCCCCGGAGCGCTTTTTAAATCTCTGCGCAGGCAGGGGAATCTATCTTTGGGACATCCGGCGGAATGCGGAGTATTGCGATCTGTATATGGATTTGAAATCTTTTTACCTGCTGCGGCCGATCGCCAGGAAAACAGGCGTGAAGGTAGTCATTCTGGAGAGGATTGGACTTCCTTTTTTTATGCCTAAAATCCGAAGGCGCTGGGTGTTTCTCCTTGGGATCATCCTGGCGGTGGTTTTTTGGATCGGGTCCTCCTTTTTTGTTTGGAAGATTACATTTTATGGAAACCTTCAGGTCACGGACGATCAGCTTACGTCTTTTCTGGAGGAGAGAAATATCCGCATCGGAACGCTGCGAAAAAGCCTGGACATCACGGAGCTGGAAAAGGAGATCAGGCGGAATTTTCCCATGGTCAAATGGACGTCCATGAAACTGGTGGGAACGGAACTGGAAGTCTGGATCAAAGAGAATGAAAGGATGCCGTCGGAGGGAAAGCGGGAGGAAAGCGGAGGAAGGGATCTCATCAGCGAATACGACGCCAGGGTAGTGTCCATGGTCGTGCGGGAAGGCGTGCCTATGGTCAGCCGAGGGGATACCGTTGCAAAGGGGCAGATCCTTGTGGAGGGAAAGGTTCCCGTCTACAATGAGGACGGAACCGTGAGGGAATATCTGTATGTTGACGCGGATGCGGATATTCTTCTGGAACATTCCATTCATTTTGAAACGGCGCTCCCGGATACTTACGAGACGAAGGAATACAGCGGCCGGTTCGAAAAGGAATACTTTGTCCGGATCGGAGAAAAATATATAAGGTTCCCCTATGGACATTCTTTTTTCCAGGATACGCAGCTGCAGAAAAACCATGTGCCCTTTTTATATGAGGCGCTGAATATCCCTGTCTGTTTCGGAGAAATCCAGCACTGGGAGTACCTCACGGTGAGGAAAAAATACACCGAAGAGGAGGCAGGGGCGCTCCTGAACGAAAAATTATCCATATTTCTTGCAACTTTAGAAGAAAAGGGGGTGGAAATACTTGAAAAAAATGTTAGAATAGACAGAGAAGGGGAGTATTGGCTGGCTTACGGAAAAATGACTATCCGGGAGAGGGCGGAATGTCTTCGCAATACGGAGTGAGCAGAAAGGAAAGAGAATTGGCGGAAAAGGGAGAAGAGATGTCCGTCTCCATGGAGATACCGGCTCCTCTCATGCAGAGTGTGTTCGGAGCGGAGGACCGCTTTATTAGAAAGCTGGAGAGGAGTTTTAAAGTTACGATTGTGGACCGCAACGGGAGAGTGGTCATTTCCGGCGGGGAGGCTGGAATCCGGCAGGCAGGCTCGGTGCTGAGGCAGCTCTGCCTTCTGGCGGAAAAGGGAAACGAGATAGAGGAGCAGAACGTGGATTACGCGATCGCTATGGGAATGGAAGAAAAAGAAGGGGTTCTCACGGAAATTGACGGGGACTGTATCTGTCATACGGTTTCCGGCAAACCGATTAAGCCAAAGACGCTGGGACAGAAAGAATATGTGGACGCGATTCGGAAGAATATGATCGTCTTCGGCCTGGGACCGGCGGGTACGGGAAAAACCTTCCTCGCCATGGCCATGGCGGTTACAGCTTTTAAGAACGAAGAGGTGAGCCGGATTATACTGACCAGGCCGGCCATCGAGGCAGGGGAAAAGCTGGGATTCCTTCCCGGCGACCTGCAGAGCAAGGTGGACCCCTACCTGCGGCCCCTGTACGACGCGCTTTATCAGATCATGGGAACCGAGAGCTTCACGAAAAATATGGAGAAGGGCCTGATCGAGGTGGCGCCCCTGGCCTACATGAGGGGACGGACTCTGGATAATGCGTACATTATTTTGGATGAGGCGCAGAACACCACGCCGGCCCAGATGAAGATGTTCCTTACCAGGATCGGTTTTGGCTCAAAGGTTGTGGTCACAGGAGACAGCTCCCAGAAGGATCTTGCCGTCGGGACAAGCTCCGGGCTGGAGATTGCGGAGCGGGTTCTCGGAAAGATAGATGAGATTGCATTCTGCAGACTGACGAGCAGGGATGTGGTGAGGCATCCTCTGGTGCAGAAAATCGTGAATGCGTACGAAAATTACGAAAAGAAGGAAAAGGCCGGCAGGGAACGAAATGGCATACATCAAAACAGGACAGGGATTCGAAAAAAATAAGGGAAAGCCGCATGAGTTCTGGCCTTTTCAGACGACTGCGTCTGTGGCTGTATTATGTGTAGTGATATATTGTTTTTTGAAAAAATATGAGGCGGTTGTCCTGCTGTACGACGCCCTGCTGACGTTTCTGGCCCTGTTTTTAATATGGTATCACTGGGTGAAGGCATACCGCCAGGACAGGCTCTCATATGACAATGGGGAGCATCCCTGCCGATTCTGGTTCTGCGTGGGAATTGGTTTTCTGGCGGAATTCTGCATATGTTTCCTGCCGGCGGGAAGCTGGTACGGACCGGTGGGATATCTTCTGCTGACGCTGTTTGGCAACGTAAGCCTTGGCATCTCCGGGGGAACGGCGCTTCTCATGATTTTCGGGCTGATCGGGAGGATTCCCGCAGATCAGCTGTTGGTACAGTTTTTGTCCGGGGCATTTACCGCTCTGGCGTTTCAGCGGTACAGCGGGGAGGAAAAAATCGTCAGGCCGGCTGTAAAAGCCCTGGCCTGCCATGCGGTATTCTTAAGCGTTTCCGTGCTGTGCCGCGGCTGGAGAGACGAAGTACTCTGGCTCCGGACGCTTCAGAGCCTTCTGATCACTGCTCTGTTATTCAGCAGTATATTGCCCTGTTTTTCAAAGGTTGTCCTCCACCGGAACAAGAAGAAATATGCCAGGCTTTTGGATACGGAGGGCGAACTGTTGTCGCAATACCGGAAAAATGCCAGGCTGGATTATCTGAGAAGCATGCACACGGCGTATTTCTGCGAGACAATCGCCGCCCGTCTGGGCTGGTCGAAAGAGCTGATGAAGTGCTGTGCGTACTATTACAGGTGGGGAAGCGATCTGCCGGAGCTCATGAAAAGGGAACACTTTCCCCACCGCTGTTCCAAGATCCTGCTGGATTATTTTGAAAGCGAAATGGCCGATATTCCCCATGTGAGATATCGGGAGACGGCTGCCCTGGTCTGCGCGGACGTTGTTCTGGGCTCTATGATCTATCTGGTGAACTCCGGTGCCGAACTCCCGCGTTATGACGTGATTATTGAGGCTATCTTTGAGAGGATGTACCGCAAGGGAAGCTTTGACAAATGCGAGATCTCCGGCAGGGAGCTGTATGCTGTCAAGAAGATCTTTAAGGAGGAGACCTATTATTATGACTCTCTACGCAGAAAATGAGACAGAGATCCTGCTGCCGCTGGATGTGGATGAGACCGCGCGGGAGGTGGCGGAAGCTGTCCTGAGGGAAGAGGGGTGCCCTTACGAGACGTCGGTCAACCTTCTTTTGACCGACAATGAGGGAATCCGGGAATACAACCGGAAGTACCGGGAGATTGACCGGGAAACGGACGTGCTCTCTTTTCCCAATCTGGATTTTACGGAACCGGGAAATTTTGACAGGGTGCAGAAAAACAGGGCGGACTATTTTGACCCGGATACCGGGGAACTGCTCCTTGGGGATATCATTCTCTCTCTGGAGAAGGTTCAGGAACAGGCGCAGAGCTACGGTCACAGCATAAAGCGGGAATTTGCCTTCCTGGTGGCACACAGTATGCTGCACCTCTGCGGCTACGATCACATGGAGGATGGGGATCGGATCGTCATGGAGGAGAAGCAGGAGAGTATTCTGCGGGGGCTTGGAATCACCCGGGAAAACTGAAGGCGGGACTTTTTCAGAATACAAGAGAGGAACAGGAAGCCGGAATGAAGCAATTTGAAATAAAAAGGAAACAGATTGAATATCTCTCCATGTTTTTGGAGGTTGTGATCCTCTGGTGCATAGCCGGAACCACGGGCATGGAGGGCATGGGGTTCTTTCTCGCGGCATGGATTCTATACGTGATCCTATGGGCGGTTCTTGCGGAGAATGTTCCGGATGCCGTTGGGAAAATGATCCGGTTCCGCAAGTCCAAAGGCCAGTACAAGAGTATCCGGAGCCTGAAACAACTGACATTGTTCTGGCAGCTGCTGACAGGAGCCTGCGGCAGTGTCCTGCTGTTGTGTCTTGCCGGCGTACTGTCGAAGAATGTCTTTCACTCGGTGTACAGCAAACTGATGATCTGGATTCTGGCGCCTCTTGTTCTCCTGCGCGCATTGTCGGCGCTCTTTTTGGGTTTTTCCCAGGGAGAGGGGACAGAGCTGCCCGCAGTGCTGGCGGCTGTAGTAAGACCGCTTCTCACGTACGGATTTGGAATGGTGATTTCCTCCGCCATGCGCGGATATGGGGAGAAAGTCAGTCTTCTCTTAAAGCAGGATTGCTATACGGGTATGTATGCCGGCGCGGGATGGTGCCTGGCAATGACGGCGGCGGAGACGATCGTGCTGCTTCTCAGTATCCTCGCATATCTCAGGATCCGCAGGAAGAGTATGGGCGGGGAAAGGGAAGGCAGGAAATCAGCGGATGACTATCCGGCGCTTCTGGGAACGTTTTACGGAAATATGGGCGGCAGGATACTGGTCCGGCTCCTGGAAATCTTTCCGATCTTTGTGGGGATGATCCTGTATTATGCCAGGGCGGAGGAGAATGCCCCGGCGGGTTTTGGCAGCTATTTCGTGGGATATCTGGCAGTCTGCCTGGCGGTTGTCTTTCTCTTGAATGCAGTTACGGTTCCCCTTTGGGGAAAGGTCGCAGGATTTCGGCGCAGGGATGAAAAGAGAATGGCCTGCGTTGCCTTTCAGGGAGGGATCCACCTTCTCTTTTCCCTGGGGTTCTGGGCCTCGGTAAGTTTTTCTGTAATGGCTGCGCAGGTGGGAGGGCTTGTGGGTTTCACCTCGCCGAATCTGGTGAAGGCAGTGGTGCCGGGCAGTTTTTGGATTCTGTTTATGGCGCTTGGCTTTTATTTTTCACGAATGTTGATCCGATTGGGAAAGTCGCTGATCGCAGTCGGATTGGGAGCTCTTTGCGATGTACTCTTTCTTATGATCTTTCTGATTCTGTGGTCCAATGCCAGCATGGGAATTTTGGCGTTTCTCTATGCCTGCCTGATTGCCGCCGCCGTGCAGGCAGTGCTCACCGGCGCGTTTTGCATGCAGCTGCTGGGGTTGAAGATGGAATGGCTGAAAGTTTTTGGAATACCGTTTTTTGCAGGTGCGGCTGTGGCGCTTTTGGAGTTTCTTGCGGCGAAGTTTGTCACGGTTTATCTGGGGAACGGTCTGACGGTCCTGGCCGTCGGAGGGGTCGGTCTTCTGATTTTTCTGTGCGCCCTGCTCTTCCTGAGAAATTTTGACGAGGAGGAACTGGATGTGATTCCCCTGGGAACCATTCTTCACTCTCTTGGAAGCATGTTGAGTGTATTTTAGTAGTATAAAATCAGTAAAATAAGCGGATACTCTTGTAAAATATAACTATTCGGCCGAAATAAGAAGGTCTGTGGACAGGGTTCTGTTCCGGACCTGATGGCCGAACAATTGCAGAAAGGCGGAAGGCGTCAGCAAGATGCGGATTGGAAAGAGTATCGGTTTATTTTTCATTTGCGCTGTTTTTTTTGCGACAATGGGTTTCTGGGCGGGTCATCACTTTTCGGAGAGCTCTTTGTTCTCTGGGGAGCAGGATTCAAATTTGGTGGAAGGGGAAAGAATAGCTGTCCAGGAGGAAGCGGAGTCACCGGAGCCCCTGGATGAGAACACCCTGACGGAAACCTCCCAGGAGGAAAGCGGGGAAGACGGCGGGGAGACTTCCGGTTTCCTGAGCGCGGCGGCGCTGGCAGGCATTTTAAGCTCTGACACGGAATATGTGCTGGAGGAAACGGACGTGCTCAGGGGAACGGTGATAGAGACCAGTGTGAAACTTCCCGACAAATATGTGGGGATGGACAGGGAATCCTTTCTGATGGCTCTGGAGCAGTATGCCGCGTCCCCGCCACTTTCTGAGCGGGAGAGGGGCTTTGTGGGACTGGAGGTTTTGAGCTTTTCCAGGGAGCGTGTTGTCGTGAAGATGAACTATCGCTATGTCCAGCCCGGCGAAAGCTTTTACCTCGCCGTGCAGAACAATGAGGTTGTGGTATTGCTGGAAGATAAGAAGACCGTCTATATCGAGACCGGGATTCACGCGGATGCGCTTCCCCAGGAACTGCAGGAAGATCTGATCGATATGGTGTTTGTGGAGAACGAGGCCGGTTTGTATGATCTTCTGGAGGCGTATTCCAGTTAATTTGACGAAGGAGCGATTGCAATGACAGGAAAAAAGGTCGGCGTGATTGGCGGAGGAGCGTCCGGCATGATGGCGGCGATCACGGCCGCGGGATGCGGGGCCGAGGTTACAATCATGGAGTCCGGAGACAGACTTGGAAAGAAAATTCTCTCCACCGGCAACGGAAAATGCAATTTGGGAAATAGGCTTCTGAATGCGGAACAGTATAATGGCGCGGACAGAAGCTACATACAGCGCTGTCTGGAGCGCTTTGGAACGGAGGAAAGCGTAAAGTTCTTCCGGGAGATCGGACTTTTGACGAAGGAAAAGAACGGGTATCTCTACCCTCTCTCCGGACAGGCGGCAGCTGTGCTGGACGCCCTTCGTTTTGAGGTAAATGCAAGGGACATCCGGGTTTTATATGGTTTTCACGCGGAAGAAATACATAAGTCTCAGGGAGACAAGAATGGCTTTTTGGTGAAGGGGAACGGCAGAAAGGAAATTTTTGACCGGGTGATCCTCGCGGCAGGGGGCAGGGCTGCGCCCCAGACGGGATCGGACGGAAGCGGTTACGAGCTCGCAAGACGCCTGGGGCACAGGATTCTCCCTGTCGTTCCGGCGCTGACTTATTTAACATGCAGGGAGGAATTTTTTAAGGGGATTGCGGGAGTGCGCGGGGACGCGGAGATTTCCCTTTTGGAAGAGAACGGCGCTGTGATTGACACTGAGCGGGGGGAACTGCAGATTACGGACCGCGGGATCTCGGGAATTCCCGTGTTTCAGCTCAGCAGGACGGCGGCATACCTGTTGCAAAAAAGGGGAGAAATTCCGGTAAGGATCGATCTAATGCCGGGCATAGCAGAGGAGGAACTATGGGCTTATCTGCAGGCAAGGAGGAAGTCCTGTCTGGAACAGGCGAAAGAGCGCACGGCCGAGGAATTTTTTACCGGCCTTGTAAATAAAAAATTGATGACGCTGTTCCTAAAACAGGCGGTTTCCAAGGGAAATCAGAGCTTATCCTTGGTCTCCGAGCAGCAGATGCAAAAAATCCTGCGGTTCTGTAAAGATTTCCGCGTCACTGTGACGGGAACCGGAAGTTTTCAGAACGCCCAGACCTGCGCTGGGGGCGTGGACACCTTACAGATCACGGAGAATATGGAGTCCAAACTGGTGAGAGGGCTTTATTTTTCCGGAGAAGTGTTGGATGTGGACGGAAGGTGCGGGGGATATAATCTCCAGTGGGCCTGGACCTCCGGATACCTTGCGGGAAGGGCCGCGGCAGGCTGCTCCGCTATAGAACCGTCAGCTAAAGAAAAGGACTCATTTCGATAAGAAAGCGTCGGCGCAGAGCCGATGGAAGGATATTTGGTTATGATTTTGATACAGCAGTTAAAACTCCGCATCCCCCATGGGACGGAGCAGGTTCGGAGCAGGGCGGCCAGGGCGTTGATGATCCCGGAACAGGAGATCCTGGAGCTGGAGATCCTGCGGCGTTCCATTGACGCCAGGAAAAAGCCGGAACTCTATTTTATCTATTCCCTGGAGGTCCGGGTGAGGGATGAGCGGAAAGTTCTCGCCAGGGCGCTGAAAAATCCGCGGCGGAAAGAGCAGCTTTTCATAAGTACCCGGGAAATCTATCGGTTCCCGGGAGAGGAGACGGGAGCCCGGGCATCGGAGGGAATCTATGCCGAAGCGTATCACGAAAAGATGAGGGATGATGATAATCAATCTGTCTCTGGCCGTGGGAAGGACACTAGGGCAGGCTCCGCTTCGGAACAAGGGAAGAAACTTACAGCAGACTCCGTCGTGGATCACGGGAAGGCGAACACGGCTCCCCAAGATCGTCCCGTGGTTGTAGGCGCCGGCCCCGCGGGGCTTTTCTGCGCCTATTATCTGGCTCTGGCGGGGAGACGCCCCCTGCTTTTAGAGAGGGGCCGCTGTGTGGAAGAGAGACAGCGGGATGTAGAAACCTTCTGGAAGACCGGAAAACTGGATCCCTCTTCCAATGTGCAGTTCGGGGAGGGCGGCGCCGGCACGTTTTCCGATGGGAAATTGAATACCCTGGTAAAGGAAAAGGAAGGGCGGAACCGTGCAGTGCTGCGGACCTTCGTAAAATTTGGTGCGAAAGAGAGTATACTTTATGACGCAAAACCCCACATCGGTACGGACGAGCTGCAGAGAGTCATCCGGAATTTCCGGGAGGAGATCCTGCGCCTGGGCGGAGAGATCCGCTTTGAAAGCCAGGTCACGGATCTGGAGACGGACGGGGAGAGGATCACAGGGATCGTCGTCAACGGCAGGGAAAGATTGTCCTGCAGCAGACTGGTGCTGGCCATCGGTCACAGCGCCAGGGATACTCTCTTTATGCTCCATGATAGGAAGCTTAGGATGGAGTCAAAGCCTTTTGCCGTGGGCTTGCGCGTAGAACATCCTCAGGTTATGATCAACAAAAGCCAGTATGGTACGGACCGGCCGGGGGATTTGGGAGCGGCGCCGTATAAAGTCACGGCAAAAGCCTCCGAAAAGGGAGGGGAGAGAAGCGTCTATTCTTTTTGTATGTGTCCGGGAGGGTATGTGATAAATGCCTCCTCGGAGGAAGGGCGTCTTGCGGTAAACGGCATGAGCTACAGCGGCCGGAGCGGAGAAAATGCAAACAGCGCCGTCATTGTCTCCGTGACCCCGGAGGATTATCCGGGGGAGGGACCGCTTTCCGGGATCGCCTTTCAGAGAGAACTGGAAGAAAAGGCTTACCGGCTGGGAAACGGCAGGATTCCGGTTCAGAGATACGGAGAGTTTCGGCAAAAAATCCTGGGATTCCCGGCGGAAGAACTCCCGGAGAGTACCGGCGGGGAGTTAAGGCCCTGCTGCAAGGGAGAATACGCCTGGGCGGATCTCTCGGGGCTGCTGCCAAAAGAGTGCGGCGTCGCCCTGGCGGAGGGCATGGAGCAGTTTGCCAGGCAGATCCGGGGCTTTAACCGGCCGGACGCCGTCCTGTCCGGCGTGGAGAGCCGAACCTCCTCCCCGGTGAGGATCCTTCGGGATGAGACCCTGCAGTCCAATATCAAAGGGGTCTATCCCTGCGGGGAGGGCGCGGGGTACGCGGGCGGCATCACCTCCGCGGCCATGGACGGTCTGCGGGCGGCGGAAGAGATTGAAAAGGCCCTGCGGAGGGAAGAAAGCGGCGGAAGGAATTGAGAAGGTTCTTCGGAAAACAGCGGAAGAGATTGAGAAGGCCCTTCAAAGGGAAAAGGAATCGCCGGAAGAGACTGAAAAAGTCCTTTGGAGTGAAGAGGAAAGCGCCGGAGGAAATCGAAAAGGTCTTTCGGAGCAAAGAGATAAGAGGCGGAACAGTTCCGGGGGGAAGAATCCGGGACGGCGGGGATGACGAAAGCCGGAACAGACGGATCTGAAGCGAGGAGGGAAGCAGTATGTCAAAAGTATATTTGATCTGCGGGAAGATCTGCTCCGGAAAAACGGTGTATGCGAAGCGGCTCTGCCGGGAGAAAAGGGCGGCGCTTTTGTCCGTGGACGAGATCATGCTGGCCGTCTTTGGACAGTATGCGGGCGAGAGACACGACGAATATACCGAAAAGGTACAGAAGTACCTGTTTCAAAAATCGGTGGAGCTGGTTCGGAACAATATTTCCGTTGTCCTGGACTGGGGGTTCTGGACCCGGAAAGGGCGCTCCGCCGCAAGGCAGTTTTATGAGAAACAGGGAATTGACGCAGAGTTTCACGGGATCTGTATCAGCGGCGCGCTCTGGCGGGAGCGTGTGGAGCAGAGGAACCGGGAGGTGGCTGCGGGAGAGACCGAGGCGTATCTGATCGACGAAAACCTTGCGGCAAAGTTCGAAAACCTCTATGAAGAACCGGAGGACGGGGAGATCGATGTGTGGGTTCGGGACTGAAAGGTAAAAAAATGCTGCAGTCCAACATTGCATTCAATCAGCACGGAAGATTTCGGAGACGGACTGCAGGACGGATCGGATACAGATGGAAACATACAAAATCGACAAATCGGAGAAGAAAAATGAGATCATACACTAGAACTGCCGCAGGACTCCTGATCTTATGCTTTATGGGTATCCTGTTTGCCGGATGTGCTTCCCCACAGGAAGGATCCAAGTCGATGACGGCATCTTTGGAGGAGGTCACGCAGGAGGATACAAGGGAGTCTGTGCAGGAGCAGACGATGGAGCCCACGAAAGAGAGCACTGTGGAGACCGTGCAGGAAAGCACTGCGGAGACTATGCAGGAGAGCACAGCGGAGTCTACGAAGGAGAGCATGGCGGGGTCCGGGCAGGAAGAGCCGGCGGCTCTTTCACCCGATGTTTCTCCGGAGATGGAAAAGCCCCTGTTTTCGGGGAGAACGGCCCCTGTCCTGGAGAAGGCGGAAGCGGTGATTCCCACCGCAGGCGCCTTCCGTGTTTCCCGGGCTTTCAGCGACGACATGATCCTGCAGCGGGACGACTATATCCGAATCTGGGGGACTGCGCCGGGAGAGGACGGCAATACGATATGTGCCGAATTTAAGGGGCTGAATGGTTCCGCTGTGGTGAAGGACGGCAGATGGCTGATCACCCTGGACGGAACGCTGGAGGCGTCCGCGGAACAGGGCCATTCCCTGCGGGTATATGGCGCTTCTTCCGAAACGATATTTGAAAATGTGCTGGTGGGCGATGTGTATCTGTGTATCGGTCAGTCCAACGCGGCTTATATGGTGGCAAATTATTTGGAAGACGCCCGGGATGATGATTTGTACAACAAGGATTTCACTCAGGCGGATATCTCAGATTCCGATCCTATCCGGATCATCCGCAATGTGATGGGTAATCCCACCGTCGGCAAAGATATCACGTCCTCCGTGGCGGAGGACGTGATGCACGGCCGCGGCTGGCAGAAGCCGGAGTCCGCGGCAATGGGAACAAGCGCCGTGGGCTATTTCTTTGCGAAACAGCTCATTGAGCGCACGGACAATGAGATTCCAATTGGGATCATAGAATGCGATGCGGCCGGTTTTCAGCTGTCCGCCTTTCTGTCTGCGGAAGCGGCGGAAAAGTGTGGGGCCGACAAATATATCGAAGAGCGGGGCGGCTATTATGGGGACAGTATCAACGGCCTGCAGCGGTCTCGTTTTCTGTTTAATCAATACATATCACCTTTCCTGAATTTTACCGTCAGCGGGATGATCTGGTATCAGGGAGAAAGCGACGCGCCAAGAAACCTGCCGGAGTTATATCCGGAGCGTTTTGCGGTCATGGTTCAGGATTACAGAGATAAAATCGATCAGAATTATCACGATTTTCCGGTATTTATCATGGAGCTTACCACGGAATATGCAAAATCCGATCAAGCTGCGGGGGACGACTGGGCCTATATCGACGTTGGGCGGATCCGCTCCTATATGGGAAATATTCCCTCTTTAGTCCCCAATACATTTATCGCCGTATCCTCCGATCTTTGGAGGAACCGTCAATACCTCAACCAGCTCCACCCGTACTGCAAATGGCCCATGGCGAAGCGGGCTGTGGAGATCGCCATGCCGATCCTGTATCGTTCCTACACGGACGAAGAACTGCAGAATACGGGGGCGCCCACATACAGCGCCTGTCTTTCGGCATCGGACAATGAAGTAGTGCTGCAGTTCCTTTTTACCGGCGGTGGATTGCAGACCAGCGGGGGCGGCGAAGCAGTCGGATTTGAGGTCCTCTCAGAAGACGGCGGCTGGAAAACGCCGGAAAGCGTTGTGCTCTCTGAAGACACTGTCACAGTGACCAGCGATGAGGCGATCTGCGGCGTGCGCTACTGCGGAAAAACAGGAAGCTCTTATCCAGAAACCGCCAATGTATGCAGCGGAACCGGCGTCCCCATGGCGGCCTTTTGCTGGATCGCCCGGTAGCGCCGCTTTTGATATTTCCAGGGGTTAAAAGATGGAAAGTCCGAAGTACGGGCTTTATGGATTTGCAGGCCGAAAGTTTATTCCTCCGTGTTGGGAAAGGCGGGTTGCCGACATAAAGGAGAATTGCCGGGATGAAGGAGAACTGCCGGCGGGAATTGACGAATACAAAAAAACGCTGTACAATGGACAGGTGTGCAATTGCCGGCAGTTTTTTAGTTTTTGGAATTGGAGGAACAGATTTTCAGTGAGCGATTTACGGAAAAAGATCGGGGATAAAAAGAGGGTGGTCGTGAAAATCGGATCGTCCTCTCTTCAGCATAAGGAGACCGGGGACATGGATTACACCCGGCTGGAAAAACTGGTGAGGGAGCTCTGCGATATCCGCAATCAGGGCAGGGAAGTGATCCTGGTGACCAGCGGCGCCATTGCCGCCGGGAAAAAGGCGGTGGGGATCCGGGAGTTTCAGTGCGAAACCCAGGCGGAGGCCATGGCCATGAAACAGGCCTGTTCCGCCATCGGCCAGGCAAAGCTCATGATGACCTACTCCAAGCTGTTCGCGGAGTATAACCAGACTTCGGCCCAGATCCTGATGACAAAGAATACCATTGTGGACAATCTGAACCGCTACAACGCCCACAACACGTTTACCCAGCTCTTGAAGATGGGCGTGATCCCGGTGGTGAACGAGAACGACACCGTAGCGACCTATGAGATCGAAATCGGGGACAACGACACTCTTTCCGCCATCGTGGCGGCGCTGGTGGAGGCGGATCTGCTGATTCTTTTATCGGACATCGACGGCCTCTACACAGACGACCCCCGCAGAAACCCGGAGGCAAGGTTTATCGATCAGGTGGACCGGCTGACGCCGGAGCTGATGGAGATGGGGAAGGACAGCACGGGCAGCGGCGTGGGCACCGGCGGCATGAGCACGAAGCTGATCGCGGCGAAAATCGCGACTTCGGCGGGTGCGGATATGGTGATCGCCAACAGCAGGGACATCGGGATCCTGCACCGCATCATGAGAGGAGATCCGGAGGGGACTCTGTTCGCTGCAAATCCAGACGAGAGCTTTGACCTGGCGGAATTTGTGGACAATCTGCATAAGGGATGAAAGAGGGATTTCTGGAGATGCTTTGCCATACGGCGAATGCGACAGGAATCGTTTGAGAGTTACGGCGGGGATAATCGCTGCGTCGGAAAATCGAAAAACTGCAGACCAGAGACGAAAAGCGGTTGGATAGCAGAAAGCTGCAGTACGGAGAGGAAAACGGCGGGACGGCAAAAACCGCGGGAAAAAAGGAAACTGCCAAAGGTATTTTTAAGAATAGAAAGGCGCAGGGCATGAGCGGCGAAAAACAGAGCATGGACGAGAAGATCCGGCGGATCAACGAACTGTATCATAAGTCCAAGGCGGAGGGGCTTACGGAAACGGAAAAAGAGGAGCAGGCCGCCCTGAGAAAAGATTATATCGCCAGCATCCGGGGGAACCTGCGGAGCCAGCTGGATCACATGACCATCCGCTATGAGGACGGCAGGGAGGAAAAGGTCAGCGACCGGAGAAAGAGGCACGAATAAAAAGGGCCGGTTTTATTCGGGAAAGGTTTGGAAAAGATATCCTATGGATAAGAAGACATTGCGCCGGGAGATTCTCTCACGGCGGGACGCGCTTACCCCTTGGGAGCAGGAACGTGCGGAAGTCCTGATCACGGAGCGGATCCTGGGGCACCAGTGGTTCTATGGATCAGAGATGCTTCTGGCGTTTGTCAGTTACGGAAGCGAGATCCGGACCCGGCAGATCATCGAGGAAGCGCTGAAAAAGAAGAAAAAGGTTTACGTTCCCAGAGTGGAGGGCGAGGAGATCGTTTTTTACCGCCTGGGGGATCTTTCGGAACTGCGTGAAGGGTACCGGGGGATTCCGGAGCCGGACGGCCATACGGAAAGGTATGTGTATACGGAGGAAAACGCTCGGAAAACCCTGCTGCTGATGCCGGGAGCGGTTTTCGACCCCTATCGGAACCGTCTGGGATATGGGAAGGGGTTTTATGACCGGTTTCTGACCGATAAGGAGGGCCTGCAGCTCCGCAGCATCGCCATCGGACATTCCTGCCAGATGGCGGAGCGGATTCCCGTGGAGGAACACGACAGGAAACCCTATCAGGTGATCTGCGTATAGAGTTTGAATAACGGCAGGAGGACCTTTAGACAGATGAACCCTCTGTTTCATGGGAGGGATGTGTTTCAGAGTTAAAACAGGGGAGCGGAGGGGTTTTCCGCATTTGGAGCAGATTTCTGCGGGAAGTCATACAGGGCTGAAACAGAACGGAAAGAAATTTGATCCAGGGACAAAGGAACCTCGGAATAATAGACTTCGGTGTTTCATAATATAGCCGGAAAGGAATGGTGCTGCGGAAGATGGAGAGAACGGAACAGGAGATCAAAACGTATCTAAAGACTTTGGGAAAGCAGGCCTGCGCGGCAAAGTATGTCCTGCAGAAGCTGGACCGGGAACAGAAGGACAGGGCCCTGAGAAAAGCCGCGGAACAGCTTGTTGAGAGGCAGGGGGAGATCCTTGCCGCAAATCAGGAAGACATTCAAAACGGGGAGAAAAGCGGCATGAATCCCGGTCTCCTGGACCGGCTGCGGCTCACGCCCCAGCGGATCGCAGGAATGGCGGAGGGGCTCAGACAGGTTGCGGAGCTGCCGGACCCCACGGGGGAGATCCTGGAGGAGACGGTGCGGCCCAACGGGCTTCGGATCCAAAAGTGCCGCGTCCCCATGGGGGTTATCGGCATCATTTACGAATCCCGGCCCAATGTCACGGCGGACGCCTTCGCGCTCTGCTTTAAGACGGGGAATGCCGTGATCTTAAAGGGAGGGAGCGATGCGCTGCGCTCCAATCTTGCCATTGTGAAGGTTCTCAGGGATACGCTGGAAAACTGCGGGGTCACGCCGGACGCGCTGCAGCTGATTGAAGCCGTGGACCGAAAGGTGACGGCAGAGTTTATGCGGCTGAAGGAGTATGTGGACCTGCTGATCCCCCGGGGCGGCGCGGGGCTGATCCGGAGCGTTGTGGAGAACAGCACCATTCCTGTGATCGAGACGGGAACCGGAAACTGCCACATCTATGTGGACAAGGCCACGGATCTGGATATGGCTGTGAAGATTGTCTTCAACGCAAAGACCCAGCGCATCAGCGTCTGCAACGCCTGCGAGTCCCTGGTGGTACACCGGGATATCCGGGAGGCGTTTCTGCCCAGGTTAAAGAGTGCGCTGGATGAAAAGCATGTGGAGCTCAGGGGGGACGAGGGGATCCTGGAGATCCTGCCGGATATTGCAGGAGCAACGGAAGAAGACTTCGGAACGGAGTACCTGGACTACATTCTCTCTCTGAAGACAGTGGACAGCGTGGAGGAAGCGGTGGAGCATATCAACCGTTACAACACAGGACATTCGGAAACCATTGTCACGGAAGATCCTGAAGCGGCGGAATACTTCCTGAACAATGTGGACGCGGCCTGCGTGTACGTAAACGCCTCCACCCGGTTCACGGACGGGTTTGAATTTGGCTTTGGCGCGGAGATCGGCATCAGCACTCAGAAACTACACGCCCGTGGGCCCATGGGCCTAAGGGAGCTGACGTCTTATAAATACAAGATTTATGGAACTGGACAGGTGAGAGAATAGAACGACGACCCGGAGAGTCATTCTTCGGGCCGCCGGTAAGTGATCAGATCGCCGAGCTCTATGTTCAGATAATAACAGAGCTTACAGATGAGACCGGCATCCAGCCTTTGAAAATCATTTTTGCAGTAACGGTTAAAATTAGAGCGGGGAATATCTAAATGCTTACAGACCTGGTTTTTAGATATTCCCTTTTCTTTTAAGATTTTTTCTATGTTAAATTCCAATTCTCCGAAATTCATAAAATACCTCTTTACATTTCTGCCACAATTATATATAATTATTCCCAGAATAGATATTCACTATTTAGTGAGTCACTATATAGTGAGTACCATAATATTTTTAACGGACGCTTGGAGAATGTGTTACGCCGTATTAGAAACGTTTTTCCAGCAGGCGACGTGAGAAAGCAAGGGAGGTAGAAGATGAAAAGAGGGAAAGTAAGTCGGGATTTTTGGGTAACGTGCAAAAGAAGGGCCAGGCTTTTCGTGAGCGTAATCCTGGCTGGGATGCTCCTGTGGAACGGGAGCGGTATCGCGCAGGCCACCACGCTGGCGGATATATTTGACGCCCGTCAGTACGCGGACCGCTACAGTGATCTGAAGGAGGCATTTGGGTATGACGAGAAGGCCCTGCTGGAGCATTACCTGACATACGGGATCGCCGAGGGAAGGGATGGTTTCGGCCTGCTTGACGTGCGGAAATATCGTGAGAAATACCCGGATCTGGATGCGGCGTTCGGGGATAACTGGGATGCCTATGTGGATCACTATCTGACATACGGGATCAAGGAACACCGTGATCCGGGAACGGATTTTGATCCGCTGGCGTATATGGAACGCTATGAGGATCTGAAGGAGGCGTTTGGCGATGACGCCCTGGCTTTGTATCAGCATTATATGATATTTGGAAAGAGTGAGGGGAGAGACGCTAAAAAGGAGGCGCCTGTGCAGAACCGTGGAGGAGCAAATGGCGGCCAGAGCGGAAATATTGTAAAGGATCCTAATCGACAGCCCATTTATGGAGACGACGGTTCAATTACCGGTTATTACAGCAACGAATATGATGAGCAGGGAAATGTCAGAAAACAGACTTACTATCGCCTTGACGGCAGTATCTCTGACTGTTCTGAATATGACGAAAACGGATTTGAGACAAAGTGGACCCTTTATAATGAGGATGGCTCTGTATACAGCTATACTTTGTATAAAGTCGTTGAAACAAGCGATGGTTCCCGGTATATCAGAAGGACAGGAACTTATTATGCAGACGGCGGCCATAGGGTATATGAATATACAGATGCAGGAAAAATGGCAAGAGAGATTTATTATGATCCCAATGGTGTGATGTCTAGCTGTACCGAATTTGATGAGAATGAGGAGGAATGTAAATATACCCGCTACAATGAAGATGGTTCGGTCAGTTACTATTCGCTAGTTGAGGAAATTCAGACGGGTCCGTATTCTTCTTACATTAGGGATACTGCAACTTATAATGCGGATGGCAGCTTTATAATATATGAATACACATCAGAAACACATCCTAATGAGCGCAATGAAAAGCGGTATAATGCAGATGGAACGTTATGGCTGTTTGTAGAAAACGAATATGACGAACAGGGAAATCAGCTTATTGAAAGGCAGTATAATGCAGAGGGTACGTTACAACTGGTTAAGAAATACGAATATGATGAGCAGGGAAAACAGGTGAAATGGATCGAATATGACGCTGAAGGAAACATGCTTGGGTATTATCAGGAGGAAGCTGATGGACATTGGCATTATTACCCTGCCCAGTAAAAAGTGATCGTCTATGGTCCCAATATTTTGTAGAAAGGCCGCGCCCCGGATCCTGCCGGGGGCGGTCTTTTTCGGTGGTGAACTGGCAGAGAGAAGATTCTCGATTTTCAAGAACCCTGTCCGGGGTTCTGTCTTAATCTATTTGTGGGTTTGGGCAAATGCTGATAAACCGCATTAAATAGGGATGCTTTGAGAATGAATTTTAAATATAATGGCTATCCGAAACTGAAAAAGGGGGTGCGTTCATACCTAAACACGCCCCCGGACTTTTTACCAATACTGTTTTACCGCTTCCCTGGATTCACTTTCAGATAAATGAAATTTTTCTGCAATCCGTTTTATTGTGTCTGCCAGAGATACTTCTAAGTCCTTGTATGCCTCTACCGCACCTTTGATTTCGCTTTCTTCTCGCATTTGTTGAATCGCCAAACACATATTCACATCTCCTTTCCCTTCGGGATATTTCAACTTGGA
>CANQCF010000032.1 GCA_947589505.1 uncultured Acetatifactor sp.
GAGAAGGACATCCGGAAATACACCCGGGAGAGTCTGCGGAAAGCCTACGCCATGGTCCTGCAGGACACCTGGGTCTTCCGGGGGACCATCTTTGAGAACATTGCCTACGGCAAGGAGGACGCCACGAGGGAGGAAGTCGAAGCGGCGGCCAAGGCGGCCAGGATCCACTCCTTTATTATGCGCCTTCCCAAGGGGTACGACACGGTGATCACCGAGGACGGGGGCAATATCTCCAAGGGCCAGAAACAGCTTTTGACCATCGCCCGGGCCATGCTCTACGACGCCCGGATGCTGATACTGGACGAGGCCACCTCCAACGTGGACACCAGCACGGAGAGGGAGATCCAGAAGGCCATGCGGGAGCTGATGAAAGACAAGACCTGTTTTGTCATCGCCCACCGGCTTTCCACCATACAGAATGCGGACAAGATCCTGACCCTGGATCACGGCGACGTCGTGGAGCAGGGGAACCACGAACAGCTCATGGAGAAAAAAGGTTTTTATTACAGACTTTATGCCTCACAGTTTGAGTAGAAGGGCGGTATTTATGAAAATTTTATACTTTGAAGACGATGTCTTTAAGCATGCGGATGTGGTGAAGGCCGTGAACGCGGCGGGGCCCCAGGAGGTGGTCTGGGTGAAGAATATGGAGGACGGCTTTGGAAAGCTTCAGGAGGCACAGCAGGAGGGAAAACCCTTTCAGCTGATCATCACGGACATGTGCTTCCCGCTTTTCGAAGGCGGTCCGGAAAGCATCCGGGCGGGTCAGGAGGTCATGGACGGCCTGGAAAAGAGGGGGCTGGACATCCCTGTGATCATCTGTTCCTCCCTGAATATCCGGTCGGCCAGAGCTTATGGCAGCGTCTGGCATTCGGATATCAGCGACTGGGATTTGGAGCTGGCGGAAATGATCCGGAAGCTGCAGAGGAATGCGGTGTAAGGGAATGCGGCGGCAAAAACAGAATTGAGAATGAAAAGGCGGACACGCCGGGCCCGGAAGCCTGCCACAGGACCGTGGGACCAAAGAGAGAATGGACAGAACGGAACTGATTCAGAAAAGAGGTACATCGGAGATGAGAAAGATAGGGAAATGCCTTGCACTCCTGGGACTGTGCGGGTGCCTGTGTCTGGGAGGAAGAGCGCTGCCTGCGGAGGCCGCGGAGATCCGGGAGATCCGCAGTCCCCAGGAATTACAGGACATGGCCGGGGATCCTTCCGGCAGCTATCGATTGATGGCGGACATAGATATGACAGATGTGTCATGGGAGCCCCTTGCTTTTTCCGGAAGCTTTGACGGGAACGGCTATGCCATCCTGAACCTGAAGATCGCCTCGGTGGGACAGGGCGTGGAAGATACTTACGACGGCAACCGGAAGGTCTACGACACATCCTTTGCCGGTTTTTTCGACACCTTAAAGGGCGCGTCGGTGACGGGCCTTAATCTGATCAATCTGCGGATCGACGTGGACACTCAGCAGCCCTGCTTTGTGGGCGGGATCGCGGGCTACATGGAGGACAGTATCATTGAGAACAGCAGCGTCCAGGGGATCTTACAGCTCAGGGCCTGCGACAGGATGTTCGGCGTGGGAGGCATGATCGGGTACGGCTGCGGCAGTATCCGCAATACGGCTGCGGACGTGACCCTGGTTTGCATTGACACGGACGCCTCCACAAGGGACGAGCAGTTCATGGGCGGGGTCTGCGCGGCCGGCTATCCGGACATCAACGGATGCAGCGTGAAGATTGACGGCTATGACTCGGACCACGGCTATGTTCATGACGGCGGCCTGGTGGGAATGTATATTTTTTATCCCCAGGACGTAGGTTATTATGGCAGTATCACCGACAATTCTGTGACGGGACGGATCACTTTCTTTGAGGACAATACCAACCGCAGGGCATACTGCGACGGGTTCATCGGGGAGATCATGAACTGGAATTTCGAGAACGGAAGAAATGCGTCGGACTTTCAGCGCGACGAGCGGTTCGAGTACGACGTGGACCTCCTTCCCCACAGCTGCGAGAGAACGGCGGAGGGAGCCGCCGCCATTGTCTGGGAGGAGACGGTGACCGCCCCCGGGTGCGACAGCTTTGGCTATACCACCAGAAGGTGCAGCGTGGACGGCTATACGGAGACGGACAACTATACCTTAAAGAGCCACGACCTGACCTGGGAGACGGTGCGGGAGGCTACCTATGAGGAACCCGGCCTGGAGAGGGGAACCTGCAAAAACTGCGAATATTCCGAAGAGAGGGAACTGGCAAAGCTGGAGCCCACGCCGACGCCCACCCCGGAAGCGGAGAGTGTGCCTGCGGAAGATTTGGAAACTCCCGGCCCGGGGACTGAAACGGCAGAGACAGAGGAGGGAAAACTGCCGGCGGTTCCTTTGACGGTGCTGGTGATCGGAATTGCCTGCGTGGTGACGGTGGTGATTCTGGCCGGCAGGAAACGACGTTCTAAATAAAAAACGTTTATTATTCCACGATGGCTGAAAAGAGCAAGCCAGTATTTTTTCACGCCCGGCGGCAGAGAAAGCTGGGCGTGAAAACAGGGGAAGAAATCCGCCCGGCGGCAGGGTGAGCGGAACGTGAAAGCAGGGAAAGGGATCCGCCCGGCGGCAGGCGGGCCGGAAATGAAGGAGAGGAGCGATAAAATATGGAGCAGGACAGATTTCAGAAGGATCAGGCAGAGGAATTACAGTGGAGACAGAGGATGGAGGAACTTGCCCGGCAGCAGGCGGACTACGCGAGAAAACAGTACAACTGGACCCGCGTATCCACGATCCTGAAGATCGTGATTCTGGCGGTGGTCATCGCGGGCGTGATCCTGTGCGTGTCAAGGGTTACGGCCCTGGCAGGCCAGGCGCAGTCCGTTCTGACGGAGCTCCAGAACGCGCTGATGAATTTGGAGAGCGCTGCGGAAAGTCTGAAGAATCTTGCATCCCAGGCCGGGTCTTCCTCCGGCGTGGATCTGTCAAAGCTGGAAGAGGCGATCGAGGGGCTGACCCGGTTCTTTGAGTCGAATTTCAAGTTCCCCTCCCTATAAGGGAAAAACAAGCTGCAGAAGTTTTATTGACAAAAATGTCTTTTGTGATACATTAATAAGTAGGGATGGCCGCGAAGTCCCTTGGGGACTTTCAGTGGGTGTCCTGGCTATGTTGTTTGCAGGAAAGCGGGGAGTTGCAGCCTAAAGGAAGACAATAAAGTCTTTTTGAGGCAAAAAAACAGGAGAGGAAGGTGTTTTATGGGGTTATTGGACATTTTTAAGAAAAAAAGGGAACCCATTCATTTTGAAGAGATCGATTCGATCGAAAAGGCGAAGGAGGCCTGCAAAAAGCGCAAACTGGAGAGGATGTATGTGATTTCTCCCGTGTTCGGGGGCGCGAAGGATGACAGCAACGTTTTGTATGTGCCGGTCGGCGTAAAGGGGCTGAAGGACTGTTACGACGTGATCATTGAGGGGCTCGTGGCAGAGGGACATGCAAAGACTTTTGACTGCACGCCCGAATACCGGGGAAACAGCGTTGTACCCTGCAAGCTCACCATTGTGTCCGGGAAGGACGGAAAGGAAGTGTACCGTCAGACCATCGCTATCTGGTGAAGACCGGCGGAACTCTGTCATGGTCCGGCTTTTACAACAAAAAGAAGGCGATTCGCGCAAATGTCTTGATTTTTGATGGGAACTGTGCGATACTGTATACAAAGGCAGTTTCCGATATTTTCCAAAAACGAAATGACAGTCTGGGTATGTCGTTTCGCGTGTTAGATGGGAAAGCGGTGCCGCCGGTAAAGATTTGTCTGGAAACACATAGAATAATATGGCTGATGGCGGAAATGGATTTCAAGTCAACAGGTTCAAGGAGGGACGGCCTATGGGGATTGATGGGAGCACTGCGGCGAGATCCGGTACAACCGACGATGCGGCGGGGAGCGCCGCGCAGAAGACGAAACGCTGTTTCTGAATGAGACAGTACAATGTTCCTGAAAATGGTCCTTAAGAAAGGTGATGACGATCATGAGTTTTAATTTTTCAAGTTTATTTTCTAATAACTCCAATACATTTGGAAGTACGAATTGGTTTTCCGATTGGTACAGTATCAAGAACGGCAGTTACGGCAAGCTGATGAAGGCGTATTACAACACTCCCACCAGCTCCAATACGACGGCAGCCAGCAGGAAAAGCAGAACAAGCGACGTCGTGGATCAGATCATAGAGGAGAAAAAGAATCCGAAGGTTTCCGAGGAGACGCAGGCGGCCAATGAACATCTGTCAACGGCGATCTCAACCCTGAAGAATACTGTTACGACCCTGCAGAATGCGAATACTTACACCGCTTCTGAGGACGGAACCAGCGCGGCGGAAAAGGTTGTGTCCGCGGTGAAGAATTATGTCTCCCAGTATAACGACACAGTCAAAACGGCGCAGGAATCCACGCTGGCGAACAAGACGGCTCACGTGGCCGGGATGATGAGAAGCTCGCAGACCAATGCGGATAAGCTGGCGGAGATCGGGATCACGGTGAACAGCGATGGAACCCTGCAGTTAAACGAGGACAAATTAAAGGCCACGGATATCTCCAAGGTTCAGGATCTTTTCTCCAAGGACAATGTGATCAGCTACGGTTCCACGGTGATGTCCCGGCTCGGCTTTGCAAGCGTTTCCTCCGGTTCCGTAAAGAGCACGGAAAAAGAGACGGAAAAGCAGGACAACACGGTTTATGAAGGCGCGTCTTCCCTGAAGACGGACATCGAAAAGCTGACTTCCGGTTCCCTGTTTGAAAAGGTAAAGGGCGAGGACGGCAAGACGGGGTACGACATCGAAAAGATTTTTTCGGCGGCAAAGAGCTTTGTGGGCAATTACAACCGCATGCTGGAATCCGCAGGCTCCAGCTTTAACTCCGGCGTGATGTCGAATCTGGCGAGCATCCTGGAAAAGACGGAGAAGAATAAGAGCGCGCTGAAGGAATTTGGAATCAGCGTGGACAATAAGGGCAGGATGAAGATCGACGAGGATACCTTTAAGAACGCCGATATGTCCAAGGTACAGAAGTTCTTTAAGGATTATGGTTCTTCCATCTCTTCCAACGTATCGCTGGTAAACTACTATATGACGACGCAGGCCGATGCCTCCAATGGCTATACGCCGGACGGCATGTATAACCCGCTGACAGATAACCGCTATAATACCTTCGTATAGAGAAAACGGTTGACGGCGGCAGAACCGGCAGAATTAAAATGACAGAGTGAATAAAACGGGCGGCACACGCAGAAAAGTGCCGCCCGTTTTCTATCCTATTTCCTGTTGTGCAAAGAGAATTTCTGTGTTATAGTATCCTTATCTTATTTGTGATGTCTGATGTTTCAGACTGTGAGTTTCAATCTTTTCTGAATTATCTGAAGTTTCCGGTGAATATCAAAGCGCATCCCAAGGCTTACAATCAAGGATCCTGTCTGACAGGGAATGAAATTGTGGAAGAAATTACGGGACGGAGAGCGCATAAGAGTGTAAATTTCAAGGAGGAGTATGGATGAACGGGGAAAGCATTGTTGTTGGGGGAAAGTATCGGCTTCTGCGCGTGATCGGCAGAGGGGGCGTTTCCAGGGTATATCTGGGGGAGGCGCTTGCGGATGGAAAGCGGTATGCGGTGAAGGAGATGGACTCGGTTCCGGATCAGGCGTCGGGATTTGGAAAAGGGGAAAAGCGCGCCGCCGGGCAGGACGTCGGCGGGGGGATGTGGATGGAGATCCGGATGCAGCAAAAGCTGCACCACCCCGCCCTGCCCCATATCTGGGACGCCTGGGAGGAGCGGGGAAAGATCTATATTGTGATGGATTATGTGGAAGGAGTTCCCTTGGACCGGCTGCTGCGGGAGGAAGGGGCAAGGCCCCTGGACCAGGCGCTGGACTGGGGGCTCCAGCTTTGCCGGGCCCTGTTGTACTTGCACAGTTTTCAGCCGCCCGTTATCTACCGGGACATGAAGCCCGCCAATGTGATCCTGCGGGAGAATGGGAGGCTGGTGCTGCTGGACTTCGGGGCGGCGAGGCAGTACCGGGCGCGCAAGAGACGGGACACGGTGCCGCTGGGAACCCCGGGGTATGCGGCGCCGGAACAGTACAGGGGCAGGCAGAGCGACGTCAGGACGGATATCTACTGCCTGGGGGTGACCCTGTATCACATACTCACGGGGCATGACCCCGGGGAGCCGCCTTACCGGATCTGCGGGATCCGGGAGTGGAACCGGGGGCTGCCCAGGAGGCTGGAACAAGTCGTAAAGAAGTGTACGGCGCAGCAGCGCTGGCGGAGGTATCGGAGCTGCGAGGAAGTGATCAGGGCGCTGGAGCGCTGCCGGGGGAGAGCATAAGAGCAGTGACATAAGGGAAGAAAATCCTGCACAGTTTTTCTGAAAATGGAGGGAATTGTATTGGAGGACTGGACGAAGTATGAAACAAATGGAATAAAATTAACTGAGCAGGCAGACCGTACTGAGAAATCGAACCGTGTAAATCGCGTTAAACAAAAAGCATTGAACCGGCAGAACCGGACAAAACGGATCAGAGAGAAGGGTGACAAGCATTCCGAACTATGTTATAGTAAGAGCGTGAGCGCAAGAGAAAAGGAGAAAGTTGGAGCAATAAAGGAGGTTGTACCATGGCGGTATTAGCGCTGAGTCCGGAGTATCCGTACGCGTACGAGACACACCTTCACACCAGCGAAGGAAGCGCCTGCGGGAGAAGTTCCGGGGCGGAAATGGCCAGGGCGTGCAGGGAGGCCGGGTATGCGGGGATCTTTGTGACGGATCATTTTTACCACGGAAACACGGCGGTGGACCGGAGCCTGGGCTGGGAAGACTGGGTAGAAGGTTACTGCAAGGGGTATGAGCACGCCAAGGCGGAGGGAGAGAAGATAGGGCTTCAGGTGTTTTTCGGCTGGGAGCAGTCTTATCAGGGCACGGATTTTTTGATTTATGGCCTGGATAAGACCTGGCTGAAAGCGCACCCGGAGATCCGGGACTGCACGGTGGAAGAGCAGTACCGGCTTGTAAAGCGGGACGGCGGCATGGTGATCCACGCCCACCCTTACCGGGAGGCGGACTATATCCCGGAGATCCGGCTCTTCCCGGAGTTCGTGGACGGCGTGGAGGTGGTCAACGCCTCTCATGCCAGGAGAGGTGTCGGGGAGGACGGCCTTTCGGAATTTGACAGGAGGGCGCTGGCGTATGCCAGGGAATGGGATTTTCCCCAGACAGGGGGCTCCGATATCCACAGCGTCGCCCTGTTCGGAGGGGGCATGGCGTTTTCCCGCCGCCTGGACTCCGTGAAGGACTTCATGGACGCGGTTCTCTCGAGGGAGGGGATTGTCCTCAGGGCGGATCCCGGTTTCCCGGGACTGGGCGGGAGATAAAGGAAAAAGATAATCCTTGCATATCCCCTGGCTTTTCGCTATAATAGCAGGTGTCGATTGGAATCAATTTTTGATAAAACGGAATGGGTATCACAAAGAGGAGGAAAACTATGATCGAGCTTATGCAGGGCGGCGCGTACCTGATCAACGGCGCGGAGATCGTGCCGGACGACGCCGAGGCTCCCGCGGCCATCGCGGCGAAGACCGGAAAGAAGACAACGAAGGAGGAAGCGGCGAAAAATACCATCGCCTACCGGATCCTGGAGAGCCATAATACTTCCGGAAACATGGAAAAACTGAAGATCCGCTTCGACAAGCTGACCAGCCACGACATTACTTTCGTGGGGATCATCCAGACGGCCAGGGCTTCCGGACTGACGAAGTTCCCCATGCCCTATGTCCTCACCAACTGCCACAATTCTCTGTGCGCGGTGGGCGGCACCATCAACGAAGATGACCACATGTTTGGCCTGACCTGTGCGAAAAAGTACGGCGGCGTCTATGTTCCCCCTCACCAGGCGGTGATCCATCAGTACGCCAGGGAGATGCTTGCCGGCGGCGGAAAGATGATCCTGGGAAGTGATTCTCATACCCGGTACGGCGCCCTGGGCACCATGGCCATGGGCGAGGGCGGTCCCGAGCTGGTGAAGCAGCTTTTGAACCAGACCTATGACATTAATATGCCGGGCGTTGTGGGCGTGTATCTCACCGGCGCTCCCGTGAAGGGCGTAGGGCCCCAGGACGTGGCTCTGGCCATTATCGGCGCGGTGTTTAAGAACGGTTATGTCAAGAATAAAGTGATGGAGTTCGTAGGGCCCGGCGTGTCCAGTCTCTCCGCGGATTTCCGGATCGGCATCGACGTGATGACGACGGAGACCACCTGTCTTTCTTCCATCTGGAGGACCGACGAGGAGATCAGGGAGTTCTATGAGATCCACGGCAGGACAGAGGATTATGAAGAGCTGAATCCCGGCCAGACAGCTTATTATGACGGCATGATCAAGATTGATCTCTCAGAGATCCGGCCCATGATCGCCATGCCCTTCCATCCCAGCAATACATACACCATCGAGGAACTCAACGCGAACTTGATGGACATTCTGGACGAGACGGAAAAGCGCGCCCAGGTGAGCCTGGACGGCGCTGTGGAGTATAGCCTGAAAGATAAGGTGAAGAACGGTCGCTTCCTGGTGGATCAGGGTATCATCGCGGGCTGTGCCGGCGGCGGATTTGAGAATATCTGCGCGGCAGCGGATATCCTAAAGGGGAAATACATCGGCTCCGACAGTTTTACGCTCAGCGTGTATCCCGCCTCCATGCCCGTGTATATGGAACTGATCCGGAACGGCTGCGCGGCATCGATCCTGGAGACCGGCGCCGTGATCAAGACGGCGTTCTGCGGCCCCTGCTTCGGCGCGGGAGACACCCCCGCGAACAACGCCTTCAGCATCCGCCATTCCACCAGAAACTTCCCCAACAGGGAGGGGAGCAAACTTCAGAGCGGCCAGATCTCTTCCGTGGCGCTGATGGACGCAAGATCTATCGCGGCTACTGCGGCCAATAAGGGGTATCTGACTCCCGCCACCGACTTTGACGGCGAGATCGGAAAGTACAAGTATCATTTCGATGCGAACATATATGCCAACCGCGTGTTTGACTCCAAGGGCGTGGCGGATCCGGACACCGAGATCCAGTTCGGCCCCAATATCAAGGACTGGCCCGTGATGGGAGAGCTTCCCGAGAACCTGGTGCTCCGCGTTGTCAGCGAGATCCACGATCCCGTCACAACTACCGACGAGCTGATCCCCTCCGGAGAGACTTCCTCCTACCGCTCCAATCCTCTGGGGCTGGCGGAGTTTACCCTGAGCCGGAAGGATCCCAATTACGTGGGGCTGGCAAAGGATATCCAGAAAGCGGAAAAGGCGAGAATGGCCGGGGAGCATCCCTGCCAGGCGCATCCGGACGTAAAGCCCGTGATGCACACCGTAAAGACCCTTTTCCCGGATGCAAACCACGAGAACACCGGCTTTGGCTCTACGATCTTCGCAGTCAAGCCCGGGGACGGTTCCGCCAGGGAGCAGGCCGCTTCCTGTCAGAAAGTGCTGGGCGGCTGGGCGAATATCGCCAACGAGTACGCTACAAAGCGCTACCGCTCCAATCTGATCAACTGGGGCATGCTGCCCTTCCTGATCCAGGAGGGCGAGCTTCCCTTCAAGAACCTGGATTATCTGTTCCTGCCCGGTATCCGGAAAGCCGTAGAGGAGAAATCGGACGTGATTAAAGCGTATAAAGTGGATACGAAGGCGGAAACCCTGACCGAATTTGAGCTCCGCCTGGGCGAGCTCACGGACGAGGAGCGCCAGATCATCCTGAAGGGCTGCCTGATCAACTACAACAGAGTATAAGGAGAGAGCGATGCAGTTCAATAAAAAGGTATCTAACGCGATGCTGTGCGGAGCGATTGAGACAATGCGCGCCGATTCCAACAGCAAGACCCATAAGATCGTGCTGGATGAGATCACGAAGGCTACGTTCCTCTGCCCGGGAACGGTCTCTCTGCCTCCGGTAAAGGATAAAAGCGGAGAGCTGAAACTGCAGGACGGCTGCCAGGTGCAGTATAAGATGCTGCAGGATTCCCAGGGAAGGCCGCTGCTCATGGCGTTCACCAGTGAGGAGCAGATGCAGCTGTGGAAGGATAAGACCGGCAGCCAGGATTGCTATGGGTTTGCCTGTCCTTTTGATGATTATGTGATGCTGATCCTGAACCAGCTTCCGGATGGGACATACGGGCCCGCTCAGGGGTTTGTGATCGATCCCTATGGCGCTAACCTTGTGGTGGACAGGGATATGGTGGTCAATGTTCTGGTTCGCGCGAATGAACGAAAAAGAAACTAAAGTATTTGAATATTAGTGTCGATATACTTGATACAGGAGGTTCATTAGGCCGATGAACCTTTAAGTAAGAGCGACACCACGGATGGTATTTGGACTGGGAACGGATTCCCCTGGACGAATGCCATCTTTTTTTGTGAGGACAGGGAAGGGATTCATGGAAATGGCCCCGGAAAGTTCCGACGCAGGTTTACGGAGAAAGCTGCGGGCGGAAAAGAAGGGGTGGGTGTCTCAGAAGGAGACTGCAGAAAGGATTGAGAATTGATTCCAGTGTTGTAGGAATGGAGTCCGCGAGAAGCTATCACGCTTCGGGCGCCTCTGTCAGGCGCTATGGGGTAAGGGATTACCGTGGTAATTTAGGAAATAATGCGTCCTTCGGGAATGCCCTGGAGGAGACCGCCGTGGGAACCGGCAAGGAGGAGACCAAAAAGGAAAATTCGGATCAGACAGTGGAGAAGGATACCAGGGAGAACAGTCTGGAAGACCTGCAGAAGCGTTTCGGCATCCGGCCCAGATCCCTGGGGTCGTTTCGGAGGAACGGCAGCGTTCTGGAAGATATGCACCAGATCACGCTGCGGTACATCCTGGATCTGCTGTTTGCGGGAAGGGACGGCGGGATGAACCGCTGGATGGAGAACTACGGATACACGGAGGAAACCTCCTTCCAGGAACAGGGGTGGAACAGTTCCGGCGGGGCCTGGGGTTCTAAATGGACCCTCTCAAAAACCCAGCCCATGGCTTTTTATCAGGAGAGCTGGTATGCGGAGCAGGAGAGCGTCAGCTTTTCCACCATGGGGACCGTGAAGACCTCGGACGGCCGGGAGATTCATTTTAACGTGGACGTCGGCATGAGCCGTTCCTTCGAACAGTATTTCAAGCAGGAGGTGCAGCAGGCAAAGGTGAAGCTCTGCGATCCTCTGGTGATCAATCTGGACGTGGGTTCCGCGGAGCTTCAGGATCAGAAATTTTTCTTTGATCTTGACGCGGACGGCGAGGAAGACGAGATCGCCATGCTGGGGAGCGGCAGCGGGTATCTGGCCCTGGATAAGAACCAGGACGGAAAGATCAACGATGGCAGCGAGCTCTTCGGCACATCCAGCGGGGATGGGTTTCAGGATCTCGCCCGGTACGATCAGGACGGGAACGGTTGGATCGATGAAAACGATGAAATCTGGTCGAAACTGAAGATCTGGACGAAAAACGAAAAGGGTGAGGATGTGCTCTACACCCTGAGGGACAAGGGCGTCGGCGCCATCTACCTCGGCAGCGCATCCACGGATTTTTCCCTGGTGGGCCAAAACGGCGATACCAACGGCATGATCCGCAAAACCGGCATCTTTCTCTATGAGAACGGAACGGCCGGGACGGTGCAGCACCTGGACGTGGCGAAATACAAAAAGCAGGCATAGAAGATCAGAAATTTTATTTTTCACAGGGCTTCTTTAGGTACTATGTGCCGGAGGAAGCCCTGTGTGTGTGATGGGATCTTCCATGCAGCTTTGCAGACGGCACGGGATAAACTGCGGCTGATGCTCGATCTGTCAATTAAAATTCTGGATTTTGTATAAAATTTTTCTTCATGGCAACAATAGATTCCAAAAGGAAATTCCATTCAATGGGAAAGCATTTATTTTATGCAGAAAGGAATGTTGTTATGAAGAAAGATAATCAAAGCAATATCAGGCGCGAGCGGATCCTCATGGTGACGTCTTCCGCATTGGTGCTCGGAGCGCTGACCCTGACGGGCGTGTACATGAGAAACCAGACGAAACAATCCCAGGATGACGGATATACCATTGACTTTGACGCTCTGGAAAACCGGGCGGAAGATAAGATGAAAGAGATCGCGGAGAACGATCAGACAGAATTGCAGGGAGAGCAGTTCGCAGAAGTGCCCCAGGACGATCTGGACTATACGCCCATGGAGGCCGGTTCAGACGATATCAAGATCCCTGGATTGACGGAGCAGACGGAAAATAAGGTGGACGGCAGCAGAAGCGAAGGGATGAGCGAGGGAACCGGAAAGACTTCGGATCAGGGGAACAATCCCGCAAAAGACATTCCGAAAGAAGATCCTGCCGAGGAAAATCTTCCGGAACAGGCGCCGGGCGCTTTGGAAAATCTCTCCGGTGACAACCCTTCAGAGCAGGAGGGACTTATGAGCGGGAATGGTTCCTCCGCTGACGGGGAGACTTCCGCAGAAAATGATCCCAACGGAATACCGTCCGCACAGGAGACTCTGGCACAGAGTCCGATCCTCCCGGAAGACCTTCACTTTTCGGCTGATACCATGACGAAACCGGTGGGCGGTGAGCCTTTGATCGATTACAGCATGAGCGGCACCGTATATTTTAAGACGCTGGATCAGTATAAGTACAATCCGGCTGTCATTTATTCCGCGGCCCAGGGCGAAGAGGTAAAAGCCTGCACTACAGGACGGGTCATCAATATTTATAACAGCGCGGAGCTGGGACATGTGCTGACCATGGATCTGGGAGACGGTTATCAGGCAGTATACGGCCAACTGGAAAATATTTCGGTTCCCATCGGAGCAGTGGTGGAGGCTGGCGCCAGTCTGGCCCATGTGGCGGCCCCTACAAAATATTACAGCCTGGAGGGGGCTAATCTCTATTTTCAGCTTTTGAAGAATGGCGAGACGGTGGATCCGCATACCTTTTTCTAAGCGGACGAATCGGCATATTTCAGGACAGATTCGAAAGAAGCCCGAATATGGGCTTCTTTTTCTGCATATAGATGAAAAAAGACTTGAGGAATACGAAATATGAAAAAGAGAGTCATCAGTATCGCGGTACTTCTGCTGACACTGCTGTGTATGCTGGCGGGCTGCACCGGGGAGAAACGGGAGAAACTGCGGGATCTGGAGGCAACCATCCTCTCGGAGGAAGCCCTGCCGGCGGAACTCAAGGAGATTATCGACGAAAAGAAAGCCCTGCCGTTTCAGATCACTTTCTCAGACCGGGAGAAACTCTACATCTGTATCGGCTATGGGAAACAGGAGACGGGAGGCTACAGTATCACCCTGAACGACCTGTATCTGACGGAAGGTGCGGTCTATGTCAGCACCACGCTGTTAGGGCCGGACGTGTCCCAGCAGGCAAAGAAAACGGCCACCTACCCGTACATCGTCATTCAGACGGAACTGGTAGAGCAGCCGGTGATCTTTGAGTAAGGCTGGCCGCTGTCAATCTTGCCGCGGCGGACGCGGCGGAACTGATAGAGCAGCTGGTAATCTTTGAGTAAGGGGAACTTATTTCACGGAAAGGCCGATCTGTTCCCCGTAGATCTCCTTGTCCTGGGCGTAGGTCTCAGAGATAATGCGCTGAAAATAGGCGCCTACGTTTTTTTTCTCTTCCTTTGTCAGATCCGCCATGGAAACCGGCTTCCCATAGTGGATGATCACGGTTGCGGGGCGGATCTTCGGCAGATGGTCTTCGAATATAGCGGCAGTGTTCAGGAGGGTTATGGGAACCACCGGCACGCCGCTTTTTTCTGCAATTCTAAAGCTGCCGTCGTGGAAGGGAAGAAAGCTGCCCTCCTCCTTGTTGCGGGTGCCCTCCGGAAAGATACAGATGGAGATGCCGTTCTTTTCCTTTTCGATGGCGGAAAGGATGGTCTTGAGTCCTTCCTTTACATTGTCCCGATCCAGAAAGAGGCAGTGCAGGTTTTTCATCCACTGGCTCAGCAGGGGCCAGCTCAGCATCTCTTTTTTGGACACATAGCCGGTGGGCCTTGGAACCCGGACATAGGTGAGCAGGATGTCAAAATAACTCCGGTGATTCGCCACATAGAGGACGGGAGTATCTTTTGGGACATTCTCTTCCCCCAACACGATGGCCTTAGCCCCGGCGATCCGGAGCACCCAGCGGAAGGCCCAGTTCACGATTGCCAGGGACGACCTGTTCTTTCTATCCATATTGAACTTTCCGATGATCCACTCCGCCAGCATCAGGGGAATGGAGAGGACCAGAAACAATACCACAAACAGCACGACTAATATAAAACGTATCATAGCTTCCTCCACACGTATTCAGATCATTGCTGATCTTTTCCTATTTTGAACGATTTCCTTTAGGATGTCAAGGGGCACGAAGACATATTCCTCCAGGAGGTTCATTTCTAATCCGGTGTCGGAAGTCTGGCGGAAACGGTGGATGTAGTTTCCGGGGAATTTATGAAATTCCGCAGGGCTGGATTCGTACAAGACAATGGTATAAACCGGGCGCAGGCAGCGGTAGTTCATACGCTGTTCGTTGGCGTCAGCCTGATCGTGCTTCTTCTTGTACTGCCGCAATAGAAGATCCGCAGAGCAACAGGCGGCCCGCTGGCAAGGGAAGGCATAGCCGTAGCGCTGGGTCGCAGAGGGGAATTTTAATGAAAATACGGTAGGAAAAACGGCGTGATCATGGTATGATGTCAGTGGGGAGGAATACTTTGATGATTGAACTGACGGAATATATCTACTCGCAAAAGGAAATCCGGCAAGCAGATATTTCTCTGACCGGCTGGCTGGAAGCCATGGTTGGAAATTATTTTGTAAGAGGTGAAGGGACTGCAGCAAAGGATTTTCACTGGCTTACCGTCTATTATGACGCTGATATAGACACGAATTATGAAGAGGTCGAGACAATTCCAGCCAATATTATAGCGTATGTTTCCTCTGATTACAGATGGAGTTTTGTATTAGACGGACATATTCAAAAATTTCAAAAAGATACAGCCGGCTATGGGATCTGTAATATTCCGATATCTGATTTTGACCGGGAATTGCTGTGTTGTTCCCGTATCGACATGCTTCCCCGGGAGTTTTCCGGTATTGTCTGGATCGATGATGATTTCATGGACGACGAAAATATTCCCTTCGATTTTGAAAGTTTTTCTTTGATTGATGAAGGAGTTCCTTATTTAAATCCAAAGCATTTTTCTGCTGCGAAGCTCGTGACGGTTATGGGGCAATAGGTATAGTTAATCTTGCCTCTGACGCCGATATAATGAAAGCGAAACACCGCGTCAGTGCGAGGAGGCGAGAGGACTATAACTGATCTTCAGCGTTGTTTCCGGCAGGGACACTCCCTCGCTGCGTGTAATGCTGTGTATGTCATCCGCTGTAAATCCGATGGTCTCCCCATTTTTCAGCACCACATCGCCTTGCAGCACATAGATCACTAAGTTCAGCAGAAAATTGCGAAGGTCAGAGGGCTGCGCGTCTGCGTCCAACACCTCCATCTCGTCTTTCCCAAACTGTTTCATGCCGTAAGTGTAACAGCACATGCCGCCCTCCCTGCGATACAGGCCAAACCATATCCAGTTGAGGACAGGCAGGCTGCCGTTTTTCATCACATCTGCGCCTGCCGTATAAAAATTCGGCTCAAAAACGGTGCCGCTGGAATAGATGCCAAGAATGTTTTTCTGTTTGCAGCAGCAGTGCAGCAGCTTGACAAACAGTTCTCCCTTTTTAAGTATGTCCTGCTCCGGTCCAAATCCCCCCAATACGATCACCATGAGATGGGCCTGGTGGGATTTCGTCGTTTCCACTGCCTCCGGCCACATATAATTGTTGGCGGCATTCAGTTCCGCTTCGCCGTGCGGCACGGGGGTGGGCATTAACGCGATGGAGGCCATCATGGTGCCAACGGAAAACACCAGGCTGTCCTCCTTGGCGTCGCCGTTCTCCGACGCATCCAGACCCCATTCCGCTTTCAGGTCGCAGATCAGCTGCGCTTTATCCCAACTGTTGTCTGATAAAAGCGCAAAGCCTACAAAATTACCGCCCTGCTGTTTTGGTTTTGTGTCATTTTCAGACGGCGCGTTTTTCTTTTTCAGTTTGTCAAATAATCCCATGGTATTTTCTCCTTCGTTGAATTTCCTTTTCGCAATGTATTTCTGACTGCTGCAAAAAACATATGATTTTAAGAATAAACCCTGTCTGCCTCAAAAAAATCATATTATAAATATGTCGGCCCGTCAACGTTTTGGCTGATAAGTGACGGGGCAGGCAGGACGGTGTTCTGGTATCGGGCCGGCGGGAGCGGTAATGCAATGCGTCCGGCAGGCTCAGCGTTCGTTCAGATACAGCTGCACACGGTTGTCTATTATCCGGGCGGTCTCCTCGGCGCTTCTGGATCCATTCCAGAAGTTTACGGTCTCTTCTTTTATAATACTCCAGACCACATCCTCATCGGACACCATGATCTCCGCATTGTCCGCCAGGCCGAGATAATCGGTTACATAGGAAGTGCCGTCCGCCTTTACCGGAAGAGAGAAAACAGAGCCGTCCGGGCCATAATACATGCAATGGAATTCGCCGTTGTATTCCGAGAGCCAGAACAGATTTTCCAGCGCCGACCGTGTCACCTGTCCCTGTTGTACCTTCCCCTGGGCCTCATCGCTGAGGACATAGTCCAGAAACGCCCCGATCTCTTTTGTGTCTTTGGACCCTTTGGCCGCCGACAAAAAGCAGGTGTTGTTGTAGACCCCGATCCGGTCTTTCTGCTCAGGAAAGCCGACGAAATGAAATCCCTCTCCGTACTGCTGCCATGTGTTGACATAGACACTGATATTGGGAAACCATTCCACGGAGGCGAGGCAGGTCCCATCCTCCAGAAGATCCCGGGCATCCCCGGAGATATTCGCTCCGTTTCCGTATTTCCGACATGCTTCCAGAAGCCGGATAAATTCCGGATCCTCAAAGCGGCTCTCGCCTGCTTCAGGATCGTAATAGGGAATATCCCCGGTCAGCGCGCCGCACAGGATCTGCAGCGTAAATTCCGGGCCATCGCCGCAGATCAGTCCATTCAGCTCTCCGCTGTCGCACAGATTTAAAATATCTTCGACGGTCCAGGAGGTTCCCGGCCAAACCCTGTCGGAGACGATCATGCCCCAGAGAAGCTGTTCCGCAGGGATGCCGTACAGGTTCCCGTCTATGGTGCCGGCTTCCCGAAGTCCGGAGAGGAGTTTTTCCGGGGAGTCCTTTGACATAAGATCATCCAGGGGTGCAAGGACGCCCTTTTCCGCCAGGATCAGCATTTGATCGTGTGATAAGACCATGAGATCCGGCAGGTTGTTCGCGGCGACCTCCGCGGAAAAGCGCGTCCAGCTTTCCGCTGTTGTAGAGGGATAGGAACTGCAGCGGATCTTTTTTCCGTCGTATTGTCCGCTGAAGAGGGAGGTGCAGGAGTTGATAAAGAGCGAAGGGTTGACCATGGCGCAGATCAGGGAATCCTCGTCCCCCGGCAGGGTGCCCTGTAACACGCTGACCCTCTGTCCGTCCAGATCATAGAGCAGCAGTGTACCTTTTTCGTCAACTGCCGCCCATAAGGTCTGTTCTCCCTGGAAAAGGTCATTTGGGGAAAGCTCCAGCGCATCCAGGGACAAGAGGCGTTTTTCCCGTCCGTTCGTCAGATTCCAGGCCCAGAGAGAGTCGTTGCCTGCATAATACAGGATACCCTCCGGAGTAACGGTGAACTGTCTGAGCCACATGGAAGGCGCTTCCCAGAGAATATGCTCCTCCCCGCCGGGAAGATCCAGGCGGATCAGGCGTGTTCCGTTGGTCAGGGATCCCAGGGAGAATACCGGGCTGCCGTCCGGCATATGGAAGCCCGCCGCCACCGCTTCCCCGGTGTCTTCGCTGCAGATCTTTTCAAACGCGGTCTTCCCTTCAGGATTTATGACAACCAGTCTATTCCGCTCCGGCAGAAGATACTGGTATCCGTTTTGATCGCACCACCAGCGGCCTGGAGTGAGCGTTTCTTCCGAAATACCGGCTGCCTGATAGGCGTCCGTCACGGGCTGTACGCTCTGAAGCTCCCCCTTTTTATTCAGGAGAAGCAGGTAGTATTCCTCCGGCTGCTTTTCATGGCCGGCTTCCTTTTTTGCATAGAGCACCGCCCGGAGATCTTCGTTTACCACATCCAGGCACGCCGCGTATCCCTCCGGCCGGTCCTCCCAGTCCGTCAGGATCTCCCGTGACTTTTCCCAGGTGAGATCTGCCTTTTGGCGGCTCAGGAAAAAATGCTCCTCGCCGTCTATCTCTGCGCTGGTGAGGAGGTATCTGCCGTCCCAGGCATAGGCGGAAGCCTCCCGGATCACATCCGCCTCTGGATCCAGATCTGGGCTTTCTATTTCGCTCCGAAGGATCTCATAATAAGGCGTTTCTGCTGTCCCAGGAGAATCGTTCCGAAAAAAGCCGTCCTTCCATTGGGATACGGTCAACAGGCTCCCGGGTTCTTCTGTCCCAGACGCCTGTTCCCGGGAGTCCTCCTGACCCTGGGAGTTATCATCATCAGGGCCCTGGGAGGTTCCATGATTGATTTTCCCGCAGCCGGCAAAAACCGGAAGAAGCAGTAAAAGAAACAGCAGAAATAGATTTCCTATTCGTTTCATATCAGGTCTCCTTTTTAAGACAGCAAAACACGTCTACAAATTCAGTTTACTCTTTGCCGTATTGCTTGTCAATAAAAAATGGTGACAAATTCCGCCGGGCGTCGACGGAAAGTTATTCGTTGACTTCTAATAGGGGCTATGTCATAATTTCCTTGTAAATATTTCAATACAAAGGGGGATTTCAGATGCTTCTGATCCGGAACGGTTATATGATAGACCCAAAGAGCGGGACGGAAGGGTATTATGACATCCTGACGGAGGGAGAGAAGATCCTCTGCATAAAGGAGAGGATAGACGACCCGCCCCGGGAGGCGGAACTTCTGGACGCCCGGGGGCTGATCGTCTCGCCGGGGCTGGTGGATGTACATGTCCACTTTCGGGAGCCCGGATTTACCTATAAGGAAGAGATCCGCACCGGGGCCGCGGCCGCGGCAAAGGGCGGTTTTACCAGCGTCATCATGATGGCGAATACGAAACCTCCCATCGACAACCTTGAAACTCTAGCGGAGGTCTTGGAAAAGGGACGGCAAACCGGGATCCATGTGCTGTCCTGTGTCAATGTGACCCGGGGCATGAAGGGAGAGGAACTGGTTTCCATGGAAGAACTGGCGGCAGCCGGAGCGGCGGGCTTCACGGACGACGGCGTGCCGGTTCTGAAGGCAGAGCTGGCGGAGGAGGCCATGAGGAGGGCCGCGGCGCTGGGGCTTCCCATCAGCTTCCATGAGGAAGATCCCCGCTATATTGAAAACAACGGAATCAACCGGGGGAAAGCCAGCGCCCACTTCGGGATCGGCGGCTCGTCCCGGGAGGCTGAAATTTCCATGGTGAGAAGGGATATCGGCATCGCGAAGAAGACCGGGGCCCAGATCGAAATTCAGCACATCAGCGCCAAGGAGTCTGTGGAACTGGTGAGGGCGGCGCGCCGGGAGGGTTACACGAACATTCACGCGGAGGCCACGCCCCATCACTTTACCCTGACGGAGGAGGCCGCAATCCGCTTCGGTACCCTGGCGAAGATGAATCCGCCCCTGCGGGAGGAGGCAGACCGGCAGGCGATCATCAGAGGGCTGGCGGATGGCGTGATCGAAATGATCGCCACGGATCACGCGCCCCATTCCCGGGAGGAGAAAGAGCGGTCCATCACCCAGGCCCCCAGCGGTATCATCGGACTGGAAACTTCACTGGCGCTGGGGATCACGGAGCTGGTAAATAAGGGATACCTGACCATGGGGCAGCTCCTTCACCGGATGAGCACGGGCCCCGCGGAACTGTATCGCCTGGACGCGGGGTATCTGGCCCAGGGCGGCCCGGCGGATCTTGTCCTGATCGACAAAGATGCGGAGATGATACCGGGGGCGTATGCCTCAAAAGCAAGCAATACGCCCTTCACGGGCTGGAAACTGCAGGGCAGGGTGGCGGCAACGGTCTGCGGCGGAAAGATTGTGTACCGTCAATGACAGTGCGGCCCGGAAAGTTTAAGAAACAGAAACAGAGCGGCCCGCAGAACGCCGCGGGAAATGATCTGCGGCGGAAAGATCGTATACCGTCAATGACGGGACGGCTCGGAAACCTTTGAGACAGAAACAGGGAGGCAGCAGAACGCCGCGGGAAGCGGCCCGGCGGGATCTTGCGGAAGAAGCGGGCAGAAAATGGAAGAAACTGCGGGAAAGGAAGAGAAGGAGAAAGGAACGGATAGAAGCATGAAACAGAAGACAACAGGAATTGTTTTGACCCAGCGGGAGATCGCCCCGGCGGTTTTTGACCTCTGGCTGGAGACCGCGCTGGCGCGGGAGGCGAGGCCCGGTCAGTTTATCGGGGTGTACCCGAAAGATCGGAGCACGCTTCTGCCCCGGCCCATCAGCATCTGTGAAGTCCGGGAGGACAGGAAGGCGCTGCGGATCGTCTATCGCGTGGCGGGACAGGGGACAAAGGAATTTTCCGCATACCGGGAGGGGGAGCGGGTGGAACTCCTTGGAGTCCTGGGAAACGGGTTCCCGGTTGAGCAGGGAAAGGGAAAGAGAGTCTTCCTCATGGGGGGCGGTATCGGGATCCCGCCCATGCTGGAGCTGGCGAAAGCGCTGAAAGAACAGAAAGAAGAGCAGAGAGAAGTACAAAAGGCAGGGCAAGGACAAGGGCAAGAACAAGGACAGGAACAAGGGCAAGGATCAGGAGAGGGACTGGGAGCTGAGGATACAAATGACAAGAGTGTCATTTGTTCAATCATGGGATATCGGGACTCCCGGACTTTCTTGAAAGAAGATTTGGAGCGGTACAGCCGTGTGTATATTGCCACGGAGGACGGGAGCGTTGGAACAAAGGGGAACGTGATGGACGCCATACGGGAGAACGGCCTGGAGCCGGACGTGATCTTTGCCTGCGGGCCCATGCCCATGCTCCGGGCGATCAAGGCGTACGCCGCCGAAAAGGGGATACCGGCTTATATCTCCCTGGAGGAGCACATGGCCTGCGGCGTAGGCGCCTGCCTGGGATGCGTGGTAAAGACCAGGGAGAAGGATCCGCACTCCCATGTAAACAACGCCCGGATCTGTACGGACGGTCCGGTATTTGAAGCAGGGGAGGTGGAGATCTGATGGCAGAGGTATGGAATCCTGATCTGAGCACGGAGATCGCGGGCGTGAAGTTCAAAAATCCCGTGATGACGGCGTCCGGAACCTTTGGGTCCGGCATGGAGTACGGCGAGTTTGTGGATTTAAACCGTCTGGGGGCGGTGGTGACAAAGGGTGTGTCGAACGTGCCCTGGCCTGGAAATCCTACGCCCCGGGTGGCGGAGGTTTACGGCGGGATGCTCAACGCCATCGGCCTGCAGAATCCCGGCATCGACGTCTTTCTGGAGAGGGATATCCCTTTCCTGAAGCAGTATGACACAAAGATCGTTGTGAACGTCTGCGGAAAGAGTGTGAAGGACTATGTGGAGGTGGTGGAACGCCTGGGGGAGGAAAGCGCGGTGTCACTCCTGGAGATTAACGTCTCCTGTCCCAACGTCAAGGAGGGGGCCATCGCCTTCGGACAGAAGACGGACGCTCTCTATGAAATTACTTCTGAGCTGAAGAAGCACGCCAGACAGCCCATCATGATGAAGCTGAGCCCCAACGTGACGGACATCGGGGAGATGGCCCGGGCGGCGGAGGCGGCGGGAGCAGACGCCCTTTCGCTGATCAACACGATCACCGGCATGAAGATTGACATTCACCGGAGGAAATTTGCCCTGGCCAATAAGACCGGGGGCATGAGCGGCCCGGCCATCAAGCCCATCGCGGTGCGCATGGTGTATCAGGCGGCCCAGGCGGTGAAGATCCCCATTCTCGGCATGGGCGGCATCGCCACGGCGGAGGACGCCATCGAGTTCCTTTTGGCGGGTGCCAGCGCGGTCAGCGTGGGGGCCATGAATTTTGTGAATCCTTATGCAACCATCGAGGTGATCGACGGCATTGAGGAATACATGAGAAAGTATCATGTCGGGAAGATTTCCGACCTGATCGGCGCGGTACAGTAAAATTACGTTATCAGCGACCGCTTGTGATAATGTTGAATTGTCTTGAAAGTGAGATTACCCATATTATGGGATTGGACCACGTATGGGATCAGACTATTTAAAAGGATTGATTTTTTAAGCTGTATAGCGTATAATGATAAACAGCGATGGGGAATGAATATTCCTTGTTAGGCAGAAGACAGGAGTCTTCGGGGAGACTGACGAAACTTAACAGTCGTGGCGGTGTCCTAAGTGATGAAGCGTATGTTTGGTCAGGGAAGTGTGCGTGGAGCTTACAAATAGGGTTACAGCTTAGCCAAAGCCTGAATAGGTTATCTGTCACAAGATAGCTGAAGAGAAAAGTTGATTATAAAAGAGGTATCACGCTTATAGTGTGATACCTCTTTTATTCTTATCTGAAAGTCGTGATTTTTAGGAACGATATTTTATATGATTTTGAGTCTTCATGGAGCTGGTCAGCGATGTCGGTGAGGAGGCAGCTTCCGGCGGCGAGTAAGCCATAGGTCATGTCGGCGGTAAACTTTTGGCCGGACTTGGAAAGGCATCTGGAAATATAAGAATGTATTGCCGGTGGACAGAACTGTGGAAACTCAAGAAGAGGAAAAAGAAGTTGTAAGAGCGGCCCGTGTCGGTTATAATGGAA
>CANQCF010000033.1 GCA_947589505.1 uncultured Acetatifactor sp.
CTGACAATGACAAACTGCCCGGGCTGGCAGTTCCGCGCCACCCTCGGAGCCTCCACATCCATCAGATAGATATTGGTTGTCAGTTCCTTCTTTTTTACGATCTTATACATAATCCACCTCTCCACCCCATCGGGGCTATATAATTAGTATTGCATATCTGCCTTTGTATTTCCGCTCCCGCAAAAGCGGCACTTTACGGTCTTTTCCGGATCCCGGGACCGCTGCTTTTCGAAACAGCGTCAGGAAACGGCTGCCAGGAGAAAATGTACGGGGTCAAAACCTGGGGTCCCGTTTCTCCTCACCGGGAAGTCTCCCCGGGGCGGTTTACGACATATTCCCCTTCTGCCACGGGGCTTTTCACCCCGTATTGACTGATAAAACACGCCTTTACCGTGGTTGTCCCGTAATCCAGGACGATCGGCACCGTGTATTTTCTGCTCTGGGGCCCGGGCTCACTCCCGTTCGTCGTGTAATAGACGTCTCCTTCCCCCTCCCAGAAAATCCTGAGGGACTGCATCTGCTCATAGGTTCCCGGCTCCAGCTCCAGCCTTGGCTCCTGCGCCAGATATTGGAAATAGGTTTCCTGTAATCCGGCGTCCCCGCTCTCCAGAAGCAGATCACAGATCTCCTGAAAACTTCCCCTCTTTACCATCAGGGAAATCAGTCCGTCCCAGGCCCTGCTCCGCTGCGCCTGATCCGTTTCCGGGCAGTCCAGAATTTTATATAACGTGTCCTCATACGCAGCCGTTTTATTCTGCAAGAAAAGCATGTCAGCCAGATCTTCCAGTAGATCCGGGGATTCCCCCATGAGCTCCATGGTCCTTTGATAATACTCCGCCGCTCTCCCGTATTCTCCCAGCATGCGGTATTTCTCCGCCTGTTTCAACTGATAAGACGGCGAATCCATCCGGTAAAAGACGACGGCTGAAAGACCGGTCAGCAGGATCAGAAGTCCCGCCAGGATCAGCAGAAACAGTTTTAAACCCTGGGTCTGGTTCCTCTGCAGCTTTTTTTCCTTCTCCTCCTCCCGGAATTCCTGTTTGGAACTGCGGATCTGTTCTCCCAGTTTCTTCAGATCCGGCCGAAATTCATTCTCCGAAGCAGGGTCATAATCCGGCACGATATGAATGTCTTCACCGCATTTTTCACAGTACAGGGAATCCGGCGGCAGCTCCGCTCCACATTTCGGGCATTGCATCTCCCGATCCTCCCAAACTATTTATTTTGCAGGGAATAGGACTCCACGCAGTTTTTCATCAGCATGGCGATGGTCATGGGACCGACGCCGCCGGGAACGGGCGTGATGGCACTGCACTTCGGCGCGACGCTCTCGAAATCCACGTCGCCGCAGAGCTTATTCTCCGCATTGCGGTGGATCCCCACGTCGATCACCACAGCACCCTCCTTCACATAGTCCGCCGTGATCATCCTGGGCTTTCCAACCGCCGCCACAAGGATATCCGCCCTTTTCGTCACTTCCTGCAGATTCTTCGTTCTGCTGTGGGCAGTGGTCACCGTGCCGTTTTCCCTGAGAAGAAGCATCGACATGGGTTTTCCCACGATATTGCTCCTGCCCACGACAACGCACTCCTTCCCGGCAATCTCAATGCCGGAGCGCTTTAAAAGCTGGATCACGCCCGCCGGCGTGCAGGAGACAAAGCCCGGCCGGCCAATGCTCAGATTGCCCACGTTCACCGGGTGGAACCCGTCCACATCCTTTAAGGGGTCGATAGCGTCTAGGATCACTTCCTCGTTCAGTCCCTTGGGAAGCGGGAGCTGTACCAGGATCCCATTCACATCCTTTCTGCCGTTGAGTTCCCGTATGATCCCCAGAAGTTCCTCCTGGGTGGTCTCCTCCGGCAATTCATAAGAAAGGGATTTGATCCCTATGTATTCGCAGGCCTTCTTTTTATTGCGCACATAGACGCTGGAGGCCGGATCCGCCCCCACCTGGATCACTGCCAGGCAGAGCTCGATCCCCCGCTCCCTCATTCCGGAAACTTCCTCTTTCAGCTCGTCCTTTATCTGCGCCGATATTGCTTTTCCGTCGATGATCTGTGCCATTTTTTCCTCCTACATTTCTTTCCGTCAATACCGTCTGTTCTAAAAACCGCAGTACGCTGACTGCCGCAGCAGCCTCAAAACCAGTCCGCCCGGGCTGCCAGACCGCAGCTTGTTCTCACACCGCAATACCGCAGCTCCTTCTTCCGGACCTCAATATCGCAGGTCCCTCTCCCCTGCCGCCAGACCGAAAGCCCTTCTCACGGGCCGAGCCTGATCGCCATCAAATCCGTCAGAACAGTCCCGTGATCTTCCCCTCGTCGTTCACATCGATGCCATAGGCCGCCGGGGTTTTCGACAGACCGGGCATGGTCATGACGGAGCCTGTGAGCACTACCACAAAACCGGCTCCCGCGGAGACATACATCTCCCGGACATTCATCTGAAAGCCCTCCGGCCTTCCTAAGAGCGACGCATCATCGGACAGGGAATACTGGGTCTTTGCCATGCAGACGGGAAGCTCTCCAAAGCCAAGCTCCTCCAGTTTTTTCATCTGCTTCGCCGCAGAGGAGGAAAAACTGACGCTCCCCGCGCCGTAAATCTCCCTGGCCACCGTCTCAATCTTCTCCTGAAGGGAAAGGGCTGTATCATACAGGGGATGAAACTCGCTCTTTTTCTCCTCCAGGGTCTTTAAGACTTTCTCCGCCAGCGGGATGCCGCCTTCCCCGCCCTTTTCCCAGACTTCGGAGAGAGCGAACTCACAGCCCCGCTCCTCGCAGAACTGTTTTACATAAGAGGTTTCCGCCTCGGTGTCCGTCACAAAGGAATTCAGGGTCACCACCACCGGCACGCCGTATTTCTGGAGGTTCTCGATATGCTTCTCCAGATTGACGATGCCCTTCTTTAAGGCCTCCAGGTTTTCCCCGGAGAGCTCCGCCTTGGGAACGCCCCCGTTGTATTTCAGCGCCCGGACTGTGGCTACCAGCACCACCGCGTCAGGCTTTAAGCCGGCCATACGGCACTTGATGTCAAAGAATTTTTCCGCTCCCAGATCCGCGCCGAAGCCCGCCTCGGTGATCACATAATCCGCCATCTTCAGCGCGGCTTTCGTCGCCCGGACGGAATTACAGCCGTGGGCGATATTGGCAAAAGGACCCCCGTGGACCAGCGCCGGCGTGTGCTCCAAAGTCTGGATCAGATTCGGCTTCATGGCATCCTTTAAGAGAGCCGCCATAGACCCCACCGCCTTTAACTGACCGGCGGTCACCGGCTCCCCCTGGTAGGTGTAAGCCACCACAATCCGGGACAGTCTTTCTTTCAAATCCTTCATATCTTCCGCCAGACAGAGAATCGCCATGATCTCGCTGGCCACCGTAATGACGAAATGATCCTCCCGGACCACGCCGTCTGTCTTTCCGCCCATGCCCACCACAATATTGCGCAGGGCCCTGTCATTCATGTCCAGACAGCGCTTCCATACCACCTGTCTGGGATCGATGTTCAGTTCGTTCCCCTGCTGAATGTGATTGTCTAGCAGGGCCGCAAGAAGGTTATTCGCCGAAGTCACCGCGTGAAAATCCCCGGTAAAGTGCAGATTCAGCTCTTCCATGGGAACAACCTGGGCGTATCCCCCTCCGGCCGCGCCCCCCTTAATTCCAAAACAGGGGCCAAGGGAAGGCTCCCGAAGGGCAATCACTGCCTTTTTCCCCATCTGCCCGAAGGCCTGGCCGAGGCCTACGGTGGTAGTGGTCTTCCCCTCTCCCGCGGGCGTGGGGTTGACGGCGGTGACCAGGATCAGTTTCCCGTCCGGCCTGTCCTGGATTTTCTTCAAATACTCATCGGATATTTTCGCTTTATAGCGTCCGTAAAGCTCCAGGTCGTCGGGTTCGATCCCAAGCTTTTCCGCCACCTCCGTGATGGGCTGCATCACCGCTTCCTGAGCGATCTCGATATCTGTCTTCATGTTCCAATCCTCTTATATCTCTTCCAATAATTGTTCAAACTGCTCTAACGTCATCAGGATCTTCCGGGGTTTCGTCCCTTCCTCTTCTCCCACGACGCCGTACTCGCAGAGCTGGTCCATAATGCGGGCTGCCCGGTTAAAGCCAACCTTCAGGACCCTCTGCAGCATACCGATCGAAGCCTTGTCCTTGTCGATGATAAACCGGCCGGCCTCCTCAAAATATTCATCCAGGCCGGAACCGCTCCCGCCGGAACCGCCTCCCGCAGGACCTCCGCTGCCCATGCTGCGGATCTTCTCTTCGATATCCTCGGCGTAGACATTGCCGATCATCTGATTCTTTAAGAAGTCCACTACGTCGCTGACCTCTTTATCGGAGACAAACGCGCCCTGGATACGGGCGGGCTTGGAATATCCCTGGGGATAAAACAGCATGTCGCCCTTTCCCAGGAGCTTTTCGGCGCCCACCATGTCCAGAATGGTCCGGGAATCCGTGCCGCTGGATACGGCGAAAGCCACACGGCTTGGCATGTTTGCCTTGATCAGTCCGGTGATGACGTCCACGCTGGGCCTCTGGGTCGCAATGATCAGATGGATGCCGCAGGCCCTTGCCAGCTGCGCCAGACGGCAGATGGATTCCTCCACCTCCCCAGGGCTTACCATCATCAGATCCGCCAGCTCGTCCACGATGATCACGATCTGGGGCAGTTTGTCCGGCACGTCGCTCTCGCCGCTGTCCCGCAGGCTTTCCAGCTTCTTATTATAGCCCTTCAAGTCTCTGACATTATAATCCGCAAATTTCCGGTAGCGGTCCTCCATCTCCGAAACCGCCCAGTGAAGGGCCGCCGAAGCTTTCTTGGGATCGGTCACCACCGGGATCAAAAGGTGCGGAATCCCGTTGTAGACGGACAGCTCCACCACCTTGGGATCCACCATGATGAGCTTTACGTCGTCCGGGTGGGCCTTATACAGGATACTCATAATCAACGTATTGATACAGACGGACTTTCCGGAACCCGTGGAACCGGCGATCAGCATGTGGGGCATTTTCGCAATATCCGCCACCACAGTCTGGCCGGCGATATCCTTGCCCACCGCGAAGGCCAGCTTGGAGTCGAACTCCTGGAACTGTTTGCTCTCCAACAGATCCCTGAGAGCCACCATCATGTTTTCCTTGTTCGGAACCTCGATGCCGATGGCCGCCTTCCCCGGGATCGGGGCCTCGATCCGGATGTCCGTAGCCGCCAGATTTAATTTGATATCGTCCGCAAGGCCCACGATCTTGCTCACTTTCACGCCCTGTTCCGGCTGGAGCTCATATCGGGTGACGCTGGGACCCTGGCTGATATCGGTGATCGTGACATTCACACCGAATGTATGCAGGGTGTCCCGGAGACGGAGAGCTGTTTCTTTTAACTCCGCGCTGTTGTCGGCGGAGGAAGAAGCCCCTTTCTGCAGCCTGGATAGAGGAGGGAACATATAAGTCTTCGGCACCTTTTTTTCTGCCTGCCGGATCTCGCCGGACATGTTCGCCCCATCTGAACCGTTTCCGGACGCTGCCCGGTTCACGGGAGCCGGATTCTGATAGCCTGCAGCGCCATGTGATGCGCCGTCCCCGATCCCTTCTTTATGTACCTGGATCTGCTCCGCCTCTCTCGACAGAGGCATACCCTCAGGCCTTTCTCCGGCGAATTGCTTTTGGGGTTCGGCGTTTCGGGCAATCCTGTCCCGCTCGGCCTGCTTCTCCATGCGCTCCCGCATGGCCGCCATCTCTGCGTCCGCCGCGTTCACTGCAGCCTCCGCGGAAAGGTGCTCCCCGGTTTGATTCGAAACCTCCGCTCTCCTGCGGCCCGCAATATTGGGTTCCGGCAAATCTTCATAACTCTGCTGGCGTATTGTATGCGGGGCTGACTGGGAAATCTCCCTTTCTGCCCGGAAAGACGTGTCATTCTGCTCCTCTTCCCCGGAATATGTAATCTCGTGTACGTCGTTTCTTTTTATGCGGTCCCTGCCGCCCTCAGCCGGAGATTTTATGACCGTATCCGAACTGACGCCCGTCACTTTTTTATCCATGCGGAGGATCTTTTCGTTTTCCTTTTTCTCCGTCTTCAGGCGCTTTACTTCTTCCCGCTCTTCCGCTCTCCGATGCCTTTCCTCCTCCCGGGCCATGCGCTGGTTTTCCTGTTCCTCCCGGCGCTGCTCGGCCAGCTCCCGCCGGTATTCCGCATCTTCCTGGGATCTCTCCCTGATCCTGGCGCTTCCGTTTCTTACGCTGTCCAGGACAGACCTCTCTGTCAGCAGAATAAACGAGATTACGCTAAAAAGAATCACCACAAGGATCGTGCCGATCATCTCTAAATAATGATAAAACAGATAGGCAAAGCTCCCGGCCAGAATTCCGCCGCCGTTTTTATGTTCCCTGCAGAAAGAATAGATTTCCTTCAGCGCATACCCCTCTGTCATATTACGGATATTGCCGCCGAACAGTTCGCACAAAACCCCCAGCATCAAAAACAGGACGACTCCGGCCAAAAGCTTTCTCACCGCCGTAGGACTTCCCTGATTCGCCGTCCAAAACGCCAACGCGAGAAAAACCAGCACCGGTGCAAGGTACGCCGTAAGCCCAAACAGGCCGAATAAAAAACCGCTGACAGCGTTTCCAACCGCCCCCATAATTCCAAAATTACAACAAAACAAGAACACCATGACCACAAACAGGACAATCAGTCCTATCTCATGGTACATCGCGCTGTCCTTTGCCGCCTGCTGCGGATCTATCTTTCTTTTAGCGGCTGCGGTCGTTCCGGAGGCGGTGATTCTGCCCGCGCTGCCTGCCCTCCCGTTTCCGCCGGAGGATCCCTTCTTCCCCGTCGATCTCTTACCGGTTGATGAAGCCACTCCAATCCCTCACTATCTTAGTCTTTCACACAACAAAACACCCGCCGTGCAGGCACGATTTGGCCGCGTGCTGCACGCCATTCGCAAAGCCGCGCTTCGCGCTCCCCGGCGCTGTCGCGCCTTCCTTTGCTCATAGAGCGGCGTTCCCTCAGCCGCACGTCCCGGCTAAAAATTCGTGCAAGCACGATTTTTAGCCGGTTTCGGCGGCTGGCTGAACTGTTAGAATATATTATATCATCAGACCGGGAAATTGTCACCCACTTTTTTGCCCCCATTTAAGACCCATTTAAGACCCATTTAAGACCCCATTTCAGCCTCCCGTTTCAGATCCGGCCGACCTTAGTTCTTCCTCAGTTCAGCTTCGTTTCAGCTCCGATTCAACTTCGGCCGCCTCCGTTTCTGATTCGGTTTATCCTCAGTTCAGCCATCCGTCACCTTTTTCCCATCCGCGATCATCTCCCGGAGCTTTTTGACCGCCTTGCTGATTCCTCCCACTTCGTCGATCAGTCCCCGTTTCACCGCTTCCTCCCCGACAAGAATAGTCCCCATGTCCTTGGTCAGGATCCCCGTCTCCAGCATCATTTTTTCCAGCTCCGCCTTGCTCACCCTGCTGTGGGCGCTGATAAAGCCGGTGATCCTGTCTTGGATCTGCTTAAAATAATCAAAGGTCTGGGCAACCCCTAAAACCAGCCCGTTCGTCCGCACGGGATGGATCACCATGGTTCCTGTTGGCACAATAAACGAATAGTCCGTGCTCACGGCGATGGGCACACCGATGGAATGGCTTCCCCCGAGGACGAGGGAGACCGTGGGCTTGCTCAGGCTCGCCAGCATCTCCGCGATGGACAGGCCCGCTTCCACGTCCCCGCCCATGGTGTTTAAGAGCACCAGCGCGCCCTTGATCTCGTCGCTGTCTTCGATTGCCGCCAGTCTCGGAAGGATATGCTCATACTTCGTCGTCTTTGAGGAAGACGAAAGGTTGTCGTGTCCCTCAATCTCCCCGATAATTGTGAGCAGATGGATATTGCCGCCTCCCTCTCCGGCTTCCCTGCCGCCCTTTCCCTCAAGAACGACTTCCCCGGTTTCCCGGATCCTCTCGTCCTCCGCCTGCTGTTTCTCCGCGGTATCCTCTTCCGAATCCCTTTGTCCCCTGTTTTCCATCTCTGAATTTCGTTCTTCCATACTTACCTCCCAGTCAACAAAAAAGAGACTGCTGTCTGATGCAGTCTCTCTTAATGTGCGTTTTTTTAAGGAATTTATGTAAGGCAGAAGACATATTTCAAAAGCACTCCCGCGTCCGCCGACCAGAACAAAACCGCCGCTCTCCTTTCTGTTCCCCGCGTCAACCCTCCGGAACGGATCCGCCGTTTTCCTTTCCGGGAAAAGCTCCTGCGGTCAGTCATAATCATAGTCGTCGTCATCCGAAACCTCGTAGTCGTAATCCAGCATGGTAGCCGCTTTCTTTTTGGGGAGAGGAAGCGGATTGTGCAGAGGTCTGCGGCCGTCCTCCGGCGTATTCGCCGCCTTTGACGCCCCGGCTGTTTCAGCGCTCTCTTTCTCCCTTCGCTCCACCGGCTCTGCGTTTGCCGGGGCGGGCGCCATCTCCGCCGTCGTATCAGACTTATGCTTTCGGAAGCCCTTTTTCGCGCCGTCTGCAGACTGAGCCGTCTCCGCGGCATTTTCCTTTCCTCCCTTTGCCGGATCCCTGACAAGTTCTTCCCCCGGTTTATGGTCAGGACTGATCGACACCTCCACATCCTCTGAGATCGCAGCCAATGCGCTCAGCACTCTCTCCATCTCCTGGCGCTGCTGCTCTTTTTTGCGATTTTTTTCATCCAAGAAACGCGTGATAATATTTCCGCGTCCTCTCGACGGCTGTCCGGCAGACGCGCTTTCCCCGTTTTCCGGCATTTCCTCAGAAGCAGATTTTCCCACAGCCTGTCCGGCTGCAGCAGCCCCGTTTCCGGTTTCGCCTGCACTCCCCGGCTGGTTTCCCGCGTTTTTTCCGGCCTGATAGTATTCCCCCTCCGTATATCCTCCATCCGGATTTTCCACGTTTCTGTAACCTTTATTCCCATCCTCGGACTCGCCTTCGGAATACCGGCCCTCCAATTCCGCATCGGTAATCTGTTTCTCCACGTTATCCTCCAAAATTCCGTAAAGACTGGGATCCCATTTTCTCATCCCCGCCTTCTCCAAAACTGTTTCCCTGCCATAATTAGACAGCGCCGTTCCCGCCAGGGCGCTGAGGCAAAGCAGGAAAACCTCCACGCTGTCCATCGCAGGCAGAGTCATTCCCATTACCTCCAAAAGAAAGAGAATGCCTCCCGTGAAAACCCATACGCTGATTCTCTCCTGCCTTTTTTTAAAAAAGAAACTAAATATCCCAATTGCTGACAGCATAAACAGCAGGCTGCTCATTTCCCGGCCCCAGTCCATCTGAAAGAGCAGACGGAGCGGATCTGCGATGGGATTTCCGGCCGTCAGATAAAGATCTCCCCAGGCTCGGGCGGCCATGTTCACAGGAATCCCGCTGAAAGATGCATCCAGGGCAAAACATCCTGCAAGCGCGGCCGCGAAACCGATAAGCGCGGTCAGAAAAGAAACAACGCGGCCGTTCCAGAACCTTTCCGGTTCCTCTCTCTCCACAAAAAAGACTGTGATCAGAATTCCCAGCAGGGCCAGTCCCGAAATATCCAAATAGACGGCAAACCCGATGACTGCGCCGGTCAACAAATAGCCCAGAGGGAGTCCGGAATTCTTTTTCAGAAAGCCGCCCGCCGCCAACAGTCCGATCCCGAAGAAAAACAAGAACAGTGGTTCCGGCCCCAGCGACGCCGCCCTTTCAACGATTCCCGGGCTCAAAAAGTAGCAAGCTGCAAAAAGAACCGCTGAAAGACTCCCCGTCAGTCTGCGGATCCCCAGGAAACATACGATTCCCGCCAAAGCCTGCAATGCCAACTGGAACCAGGCGCAGAATACAGGATTATTTCCGAGGACAAAGCAGATTCCATGAAGCGCCTGGACATACAGAAATCCCGCCCCATGCTGTAAAAGGGGCAATCCCTGTCCCGCCTTCACCACAGCAAACCCATAGTACCCCATACCGTCCGCGTATGGCAGCTTTTCCCAGCGAAGGTACATTCCCGCCGCCAGAAAAACCAGAAACAGAAAAAATTCTGCGAGCCGGCCGATCCATTCGATTCCCTTTTGGATTTTCCGGCCTCTGTGTCTCTTTTTCCGAAACAGCAGTACTAAGACATTGAGGAGTCCTGCAAGAAGCAGCACTCCCCCGGAAACCAGATATACAATTGCACCGCCGGGTATGCCTGTCTCCGAAAGCCTGAGCCGCGTCAGGTTCCAGACTCCGTAACCCGTCATGATCAGACAGGCCAGCCAGGCCGCGTAACTGAAAACATTCTTTTTCCAATTCAAGGGTTTCATAAGTATTACGGCTCCTGCCGCTGTTCCTTCTCTGAAGTCAAAACCTTTTCAATATTGTACCTTGGCCTCTGTTTTACTTCCATGTAAATTTTTCCGATATACTGTCCCACCAGTCCGATGGCAAGGAGCTGTGTCCCGCCCAAAAACCAGACCGAAAGCATCAGGGACGTCCAGCCCGGGGTCACATGCCCGGTAAAGTAGGAGATCAGCGCATAGATCGCCGCAAGGATCGAAACGGCGACGATCAGAAAACCCAGTCCCAGAATCATGGAGATGGGCTTTACGCTGAAAGAGGAGATCCCTTCAAAGGCAAGGGCCAGCATCTTCTTCAAGGGGTATTTGGATTCTCCCGCCGCCCTCTCCTTTCTGTCGTAATACACCTTGTCCGTCTGATAACCGATCAGGGGCATCATACCCCTTAAGTAGAGGTTCGTCTCCTTGTACAGGGAGAACTGCTCCACCGCACGCCGGCTCATCAACCGGAAATCCGCGTGATTGTATACGGATTTCACCCCCATGAGCTCCATCACCTTATAAAATCCCTGGGCGGTGACCCGCTTAAAGAAGGTGTCTGTCTTCCTCTCCTTTCGGACGCCGTAGACGATGTCGCAGCCCTGATGGAACTTGTCGATCATCTCCTCGATCACGGCCACATCGTCCTGCAGGTCCGCATCGATGGAGACCGTGACATCGCTCATATCCTTTGCCGTGATCAGGCCGGCCGTCAGCGCAAACTGGTGCCCCACGTTGCCCGCCAGCTTAACGCCGAAAACCTGCTGCGGATACTTCCTGTGCTCTTCCTCGATCAGCTCCCAGGTGCGGTCCTTGCTCCCGTCGTTGACAAAAAGGACAAAGCTGTCCTCCGCGATCTTTTTCTTATTCACCAGATCAGTCAGCGTATCTCTCAACGCCTGGGAGGAAATTTTCAATACCTCTTCCTCGTTATAACAGGGCACAACTATGGCCAGTCTGTCCATACGTTCCTTTCCTCTTGCCGCAGCCGGAGGCCGCAGTCTTCTCTCCTCTATCCGCAGTCCCCGCCGGAGGCTCACGCCTGCATTTCCTGAGCCGCAAGCCTGCACGGTTCCGCCGCATCTCGGTTTTCCTTCCCACAAAAACCAACGCATTTTCGTCCAGGGTAATTCCGACATTCTGCAGCCATACGGTTTTTATTTTTCAAAGATATTCCCAGCTGTCGTCCCGGCCGGATGGCCTCATGCGGAAACCCTCTCTCCCTCTCCGGACAGGCAGTCAATGCGACGCCGTCAGATCTTCTGCAGCGCCTGCTCCAGATCCTCTATGATATCCTCCACGTTCTCGATTCCCACGGAGAATCGGATCAGATCCGGGGCAACCCCCGCTTCCACGAGCTGTTCATCCGTCATCTGGCGGTGGGTATGGCTTGCCGGATGCAGCACACAGGTCCTGGCGTCCGCCACATGGGTGACGATGGCCGCCAGTTTCAGATGATCCATCATCTTCTCCGCCGCGCTGCGCCCGCCCTTTAAGCCGAAAGAGATCACGCCGCAGGTGCCCTTGGGCATATACTTCCGGGCCAGCTCATAATAGGGACTGCTCTTTAAGCCCGCGTACTTTACCCAGGCCACCTTCTCATGCTTCTCCAGATATTCCGCCACCGCCTGAGCGTTGGCGCAGTGCCTCTCCATGCGCAGGGCAAGGGTCTCCAGGCCAACATTTAACAGGAAGGCGTTCTGAGGGGACTGGATGGAACCCAGATCCCGCATGAGCTGGGCGGTAGCCTTTGTGATATAGGCCGCCTTGCCGAATCTTTCCGTATAAGTCACGCCGTGATAGGATTCGTCCGGCGTGGTCAGCCCGGGGAACTTTTCTGCATGACTGGTCCAGTCAAACTTTCCGGAATCCACGATGGCGCCGCCCACACACATGGCATGGCCGTCCATGTATTTTGTTGTGGAATGGGTCACGATGTCCGCCCCCCACTCGAAGGGCCGGCAGTTGATGGGAGTCGCAAAGGTATTGTCCACGATCAGCGGAACGCCGTGGGAATGGGCCAGCTCCGCAAATTTCTCAATGTCCAGGATCACCAGCGCGGGATTGGCGATGGTCTCCGCCAGAACGCACTTCGTGTTTTCCTGAAACGCCTTGTTCAATTCTTCCAGGGAAGCGTCCGGATCCACCACCGTACAGTCGATCCCCATCTTCTTCATGGTGACGGTGAGCAGGTTGAAAGTCCCGCCGTACACGGTGGAAGACATCACCACATGGTCCCCCGCCTCGCAGATATTGAACACCGCGTAATAATTTGCCGCCTGGCCGGAGCTGGTGAGCATGGCGGCGACGCCGCCCTCCAGGTCGCAGATCTTCTGTGCCACAAGATCGTTCGTGGGATTCTGGAGCCTCGTGTAAAAATACCCGCTTTCCTCCAGGTCAAAGAGCCTCCCCATCTGCTCTGAACTGTCATACTTATACGTCGTGCTCTGAACGATGGGGAGCACTCTGGGCTGCCCGTTAGTCGGCTGCCACCCCGACTGTACGCATTTGGTTTCCTGCCTGTATTGATTTGCCATTTTCCTCGTCCTTCCGGTACCTAAACCGAGCCGCTCCCGCGGCTTTTCGTTATCTTACATTATGCCGTCCGGTTTCCCGGCGTCCTTTTCATCACTCGTCCCAGTTGTGATAAACAGCCTGGACATCGTCGTCCTCGTCCAGGATATCCAGGATCCTCTGAAGGTTTTTCACCGCCGTCTCGTCGGTGAGTTCCACATAATTCTGGGGGATCATGGTCACCTCCGCGCTCATCATGGGAACTCCTGCATCCTCCAGGCCCTTCCGCACCGTCTCCAGGGAGTCGGGATCCGTGAGGACCTCATAGCTGTCCTCCTCTTCGCTGAAATCCTCCGCTCCCGCGTCCAGGGCGATCATCATCAGGTCGTCCGGCTCCATGTCGCACTCTTCCCGGTCGATCAGGATCTGTCCCTTTTTGTCAAACATATAGGACACGCAGCCCGGGGTACCCACATTGCCCTGTCCCTTTGTAAAGGCGCTGCGGACATTTGCCGCGGTGCGGTTGGTGTTGTCCGTAAGAGCGTCCACAATGATGGCGATGCCGTTTGGTCCGTACCCCTCGTAGCTCACATACTTATAGTTTACGTTGCCCACGTCGCCGGCCGCTTTCTTGATGCCCCGCTCGATGGTGTCGTTGGGCATGTTGTTGGCCTTCGCCTTTGCGATCACGGTGGCTAGCTTAAAGTTGTTGTTGGGATCGGGCCCGCCCTCCTTCACCGCCACGGCGATCTCACGGCCTATGATCGTGAAAATCTTCCCCTTGGCCGCGTCGTTCTTCTCTTTTTTATGCTTAATATTGGCAAATTTGGAATGTCCTGACATGACGTTTCGCTCCTTTTTCTTTCCGTTTTCTATTTTGCAAGCACAAAACTTATCGACTAGTATAACATTTTTTCCCACATTCTTCAAGAGTTCCAAGCAAATTCATCCTATGTATCGCAACAGTTCAGCCAGCCGCCGCGTTTTGGGAAAAATCGTGCCTGCACGAATTTTTCCCGGGAACCGGCGGATGAGGGAACGCCATTTTATGAGCAAAGGCAGGCGTGAAACGCCGGAAAGCGCGTAAGCGCGGCTTTGCGAATGGCGTTGGCTGAACTGGTCTTATGTATCCAGTTCCAGGCTGATCATCAGCGCTCTGTCGATCCGGCGCATTACGTCTCCCTCCAGATGACAGACCTTGTCTCTCAGGCGTTTCTTGTCGATGGTCCGAAGCTGCTCCAGCAGGACGACAGAATCCTTATCCATATCATAGCGGTTCGCGTTCAGCTCAATATGCGTGGGGAGCTTTGCCTTGTTCATCCGGCTTGTGATGGCCGCGATAATCACTGTTGGACTGTGCTTATTTCCCATATCGTTCTGTATGATCAGGACCGGACGGATCCCGCCCTGCTCCGAGCCCACCACCGGGCGCAGATCTGCGTAATATACATCTCCTCTTCTCATAATCCCTCCATAAACAGTGTTTTTCTCTGTTTGCTTATGGATAGTATTGCCATTTTTTCAGGAGGTATTCAAAACATCTTTATCGATAATCTTCGTTGTAGTCCCGGACCGCCGCGGGCTTACCGCCCTGGTAAAAGACCCGTGGGATCCGCTTTCCCAGATCACAGACCAATTCGTAAGAAAAGCGGCCGGACAGATCCCCCAGTTCCTCCGCGGTGATCCCTTCCCCGATGAGGCATACCCGGTCCCCCATGGCCGCCTCCGGGATGTCGGTGACGTCCGCCATGAACTGGTCCATGCAGACCCTTCCCAGGATCGGCGCCCTCTTTCCCCGAATCATCACATATCCTTTATTCGACAATCCCCTGGGATACCCGTCCCCGTAGCCGACGGGAATCGTGGCAACCAACATCTCCCTCTCCGCCGTAAAGGTACCCCCGTAGCTGATACTCTGGCCGGGAACGATTTTTTTGAGATACGCCACATGGCTGTAAAGGGACAGCACAGGTTTTAAGGGGACAATGCCGCTCTGCACCTCCTCTGAGGGAAGGATCCCGTAGAGCGTGATCCCCGCCCGGACCACGTCGAAGTTTGCCTCGGGAAGTTCCAGGATCCCCGCGCTGTTGGAACAGTGCTTCAGCGGGATTTGGATCTGGAACCGCTTCTCCACCGCGTCCGTAAACTCCCGAAACAGCCGGATCTGCTCCCGGGCGCTTCCCTTATCCCGTTCATCCGCCCTGGCGAAATGGGTGAAAACTCCCTCCAACTCCAGATGGGAGCAGGCAAGGAGCTTTTCTATAAAGGCAAGGCCCCTCTCGTCCGGGGAGACCCCGATCCGGCCCATCCCCGTGTCCACTTTTACATGTACCTTCTGCTTTTTCCCGTGGGGCTCGGAAAACCGGGCTGCCGCCTCATTCAGTTCCCTCAGACTGTCCTCCCGAAAGACCGCCGGACGGATCTCCTCCCTGACGAGAGATGCAAAGCTATAGGGGAAGGCATACCCCAGGATCAGAATGGGTTTCTTCACCCCGCACATTCTTAAGATATGCGCTTCCTCCGGCGTCGCCACGGCAAAGCCCCAGACAAAATCCAAGGGCTCCAGCACCCTGGCAAGCTGGGGCGCCCCGTGGCCGTAGCCGTCGGTCTTGATCACCGCCATGATCTGCGTCTCCGGCGCGATATTGGCCTTCATGTTCCGCATATTCTCCACCGCTGCGTCCAGGTCGATCTCGGCCCATACCCTCTGATAGGTATCGATGGCGTCCTGTATTCCACTCATCTTTTCACACTCCCGATGTTCTTTTCCTAAATCTGCCGGCAGATATCCCCGGCGATCATTCCATGCTCCCCCAGCTTTTTTGCAGCCAGGTCCCCCGCCAGCGCGTGGAGCCGCACGCCCCTGCAGGCAGCGTCGAAAGCCTTTACCCCCTGCGCGGTCAGCCCGGCCAAGATCCCCGCCAACACATCCCCGCTGCCCGCCGTGGCCATGCCGCTGTTCCCCGCAATGTTCAGGCAGACCGGCTGCCCTTTCCGGCACACAAAGGTCCGGGCGTCCTTCACGACTATCACCGCGGACAGCCTCTCCGCCGCCCGCATCCCGTACTCCGCCGCGCCACGCTTGAATTCCCGCATCTCCGGCGTATTCTCCACGCCAAAGAGGGCGCCGTAGAGCCTCGCAAATTCCGCGATATGGGGGGTGAGAATGATCTCCCGGCCTTCCGCTCCCTGGCGGGCCAGTTCTTCTATGAGAGCCGGCGTCTCCGAGAGCAGATTGATCCCGTCCGCATCGATGATAAGGGGGATATCCAGAGCGCTCTTTTCCCCGTATTTTCCGTCATTCCCCCGGATGACGATCTCCAGGGCCCCCCGGGCGCTTTCGCTCTTTCCCAGCCCCGGACCGATACAGACCCCGCTGCACCAGGCAAGGGCTTCCGGTAAGTCTTCATAGACGCCGAAAAGTGCCTCCGGCAGTCTCTCCTGCAGGATCACCCGGTTCTCGGGATCGGTCACGATCTTTACCATTCCAGCCCCTGTGCGGCAGCAAGCCTCCCCGCAAAGGAGCGCCGCCCCGGCCATCCGGAAACTTCCCGCTGCAAGAAGCGCCTTGCCGAAAGTCCCCTTGTTCCCGGCTTTCTCCCGCCGGGGAAGCAGCGCGGCAAAAGACTCTTCCAGGAAAAACATTCCCGGTTTTTTCCCAAAAAAGGCGCCTGATCCAATCCCTATGTCCGCAATGTGGACTTCCCCCGCATACTCACAGCCCGGATACAGGAAAAGCCCCCTCTTTCCAAAGCCGAAGGTCACCGTCGCATCCGCCCGGAAAGCCGTTCCCAGGACCCTTCCGTCGTCGCTGCAGATACCGCTGGGGAGATCCAGGGCCAGCTTAAATCCCTCCATCCCGTTCAGTTCCTCCACCGCACGGGCATACTCCCCCTCCAGATCCCGGGACAAACCCACGCCAAACAGTGCATCCACAAGAATATCGTATGCGCGGCTGCTCGGCCCTTTTCCCGGGATCTGCATCCTCTCTGCAGAACCTTCTTCCCTGCTTCCCTCCGCCGTCTCCTGGCCCCCTGCTGTCCCGGCATCCGCCTGCGGAGCAAAAAAAGCCCTCGTCGCAGCACTTTCTTCCCCCGCACCTTCCTTCCAAGGATATGTTGTCACGGAAACGGGATAGGACTCCAGGATTTTTCTCTGCTGTCCCCAGCTCTCCGAAGCTTTTTCCGGTCTTCCGACGAGCCATACCTCCACCCGGGCTCCCGCTTCCGCGAGAAGCCTCGCCAGCGCAAGGCCGTCCCCGCCGTTGTTTCCATACCCCGCAAGAATAAAGACCTTCGCGCCCTCCCGGATTTTTTCATATTTCTGAAGCACTTTAAGGCTCTCCAGGGCCGCCCGCTCCATCAGCACCATCCCCGGTATTCCAACCTTCTCGATGGTATTTTGATCCAGGCGTTTCATCTCCTCAGCCGTTACCAGATATCTCATTTAAATACCCAAAAAGGGCTGCTGAGCAGCCCTCTCCTTTCTCCGTTTAAGCTCCGGGTTCTTCCTTTTTTTGCGGCTGTGCGCCGGGAAGCACCGGATGTTTCTCCTCGGGATCATAGGTGACGTCGAAAAGATCCACCACATCCGCCCCAAAGATATCGTGCATATAGGAATAGATCTCATGATTTTTCTGTTCCAGCTCCTGTTTGCGGATCAGCTTTTTTTTCAGGTCCACCCGGATCTCCTTCACCCAGTCCTCCAGGTCGCTGATCTCCTCCGTGTTTGTCTGCATGGTGTCGTAACAGTACGCCATTGTGACCAGCATGAGCTGATAATTGACTTTTTCGATGGCGGCGGGAATATCCAAAAGTTCGTCCTCCTCCGCGTCGATCTTCTGGTTGCACTCGTCGATCAGGCGCTTCTGCTCCTCTATTTTTTTCTCCATCTTCGTATCCCCGGAGTACATCTCGTCCACCATGGGAAGCATCTCATTCATCAGCTTCTTTTTCAGGCGTTTCACGTCCTTGATCTCCGTGGAAAGTTTCCCCTGGCGGCGCAGAAGCTCGTTCAGCTGTTCCTCATATTCCTTTGCCGCGTCTCTCCCCAGTTCGTCGAGAAGGCGGTACCACTTTGCATCCAGCGTGAGCACCGGAACTTTTTTCCCCTGCAGGGCTTTTTCAAACAGTTCCCGCTTATCGAATTCGGCCATGATCACTTTTCCTCCTGCTCTTTGCTGTAACGGGTAAGGTTATAAGAAAGTTTCATAAGACTGTCCGAAAGATGCACGTTTTCCACCTGGATCCCATCCGGCAGGTTCAGATCCACATGGGCAAAATTCCAGATGGCCCTGATCCCGTCCCGGGCCAGCCGGTCCGCCACTTCCACCGCGCTGGCCTTTGGAAGAGTCAGCACCGCGATCTCGATGGCATTCTCCCGCACAAAACGGTCCATCTCCTCCATGGGCATCACCGGGATTCCCCGAACCGAACTGCCGATGATTCTGGGATTCCGGTCAAACATCCCCTTTAAGAGAAATCCCCTTCTCTCGAAATTGAGATAATTTCCTAGCGCGCGTCCTAGGTTTCCGGCGCCGACGATAATATAGCTGTGGGTCTGATCCAGACCCAGGATCTTCCCGATCTCGCGGTAAAGATATTCCACGTTGTAACCGTAACCCTGCTGTCCAAATCCCCCGAAATTATTGAAATCCTGACGGATCTGAGATGCCGTCACCTTCATCAGTTCACTCAGATCCTGGGAGGAAATGCGTTCCACTCCCTCGTCCTTTAGCTCTCCCAGATACCGAAAATATCTGGGCAGACGACTGACGACCGCCTGCGAGATCCCTCTGTCATTCTCTGTCAAAACCGATATCCTCCGTTTCCGCGCATCTTTGCTGCGCCGAAATCGTCCCCCCTGGACACACCGTTCACAGAGCCGGGCACATTCGCTCTCTGGCTGTTCTGCGGCTGGCTGAACTGTTTTGCTCAGCCCTTACTTATACTTATAGTTATATCACTTTGTTAAAAACGTGTCAAGGCGGCCGGACGTTTTCCAAAACAGTACGGTTGAAACGCTGCCTTTTGCGATTTCTTTTCTTGCAAATCCCCCAAAGTTATGCTAACATTTGCTTCGTGCGCAGGATATCCCGCCGCACAAACGCGCCATATGGAAAACGCCGGAAACCCCTGGGCAAAATGCCATGGCAGACCGCAGGACTGAAGTTTCCACAGGCAGTTCAGGTTGTCTCTGCCAACGGCATCTCGCAGACCGACATGCCATATAGCGTCATGAAAATCACAGATAGTCACACTTAGATACCAGAAAGGAACCGCCATGATACTCTCCTGTCAGGATATATGTAAAGAATTTTCAGAAAAAAAGGTTCTTCAGCAGGTCAGTTTCCACATAGAGGATCACGAGAAAGCCGCCATCGTCGGGATAAACGGGGCCGGGAAGACCACGCTCCTTAGGATCATCGTGGGGCAGATGCCGCCCGACAGCGGCACGGTTACCTTTGCGAAGGATAAGACCTTTGGCTATCTGGCGCAGAACGATGCTGTCTCCTCCGAAAATACGATTTACGACGAACTCCTGTCCGTGAAGCAGAACCTGATCCATCTGGAAAACGAGATGCGCCGCTGCGAACTGGAGATGAAAAACGCGGAGGGGGAAGAACTCGAAGACCTGATGAAGCGCTACGCAAACCTCACCCACGCCTTTGAGATGGGGGACGGCTATTCCTACCGAAGCGAACTCACCGGCGTCCTGAAAGGGCTGGGTTTTGCGGAGGAAGAATTTTCCAAGTCCATCGCCTCCCTCTCCGGCGGCCAGAAGACCCGGGTTGCCCTGGGAAAGCTGCTGCTCCAGAAGCCGGACCTGATCCTTTTGGACGAGCCCACGAACCACCTGGACATGAATTCCATCGCCTGGCTGGAGACATATCTCCTGAACTATAAGGGAGCAGTCCTCATCGTCTCCCACGACCGGTATTTCCTGGACCGGACCGTCACAAAGATCATCGAGATCGATCAGACCCGGGCAGTCACTTTTCAGGGAAATTATTCCGACTACGCAGTGAAGAAAGAACAGCTCCGGGCCGCCGCCTGGAACGCCTACATGAATCAGCAGCGGGAGATCCGCCATCAGGAAGAAGTCATCGAAAAACTCCGCTCTTTCAACCGGGAAAAGTCCATCAAGCGGGCGGAGAGCCGCGAGAAAGCGCTGAACAAAATAGAAGTCCTGGAAAAACCCACGGAAACCAATACCGACATGAAACTGACCCTGACCCCTTACCGGGAGAGCGGGAAGGACGTGCTCACCGTGGAACATCTCGGCAAGGCATTCGGATCCCAGACCCTCTTTTCGGACGTAAATTTTGAGATCAAGCGCGGGGAACACGTCGCCATTATCGGCGACAACGGCACCGGAAAGACCACGCTCCTGAAGATTTTGAACGGGCTGGTATCCGCGGACAGCGGACAGTTCACCCTGGGTACAAAGGTGGAGATCGGCTACTACGATCAGGAACATCACGTTCTGCACCCGGAAAAAAGCCTGTTTCAGGAGATATCCGACGAGTACCCCTATCTCACCAACACGGAGATCCGAAACGTCCTGGCCGCCTTTCTCTTTACGGGGGATGATGTGTTTAAACTCATCGGAGATTTAAGCGGCGGCGAGCGGGGACGGGTCTCCCTGGCAAAGCTCATGCTGGGGAACGCCAACTTTCTGATCCTGGACGAGCCCACGAACCATCTGGACATCGCCTCCAAGGAAATCCTGGAGGACGCCCTGAACGGCTACACCGGAACGGTCCTCTACGTGTCCCACGACCGGTACTTTATCAACCGCACCGCCCACAGGATCCTGGAGTTAAAGTCCGAGCAGTTTCTGAATTACATCGGCAATTATGACTACTATTTAGAAAAACGGGACCAGCAGTGGCAAAATCTCGCCGTGCAGCCCCAGGATAAATACGGAGACATAGGACCTGACAAGACCGGCGCGATGAAGGAAATCGGCGCCAGCGGCCGCGGAGGGGCTTATCCTCCCAGCGCCGGGGGCTCCGCTATTGACTCCTCCGGTCACAACACCGGTGCTTCCGGTTCCGAGCCCTCCTCTTCCGCCCAGGACTGGAAGGCCCGGAAGGAAGAACAGGCCCGGCTCCGAAAACGGGAGAACGACCTGAAAAAATGCGAGGATCGGATCGCCTTCTTAGAGGAGCAGATCGCCCGGATCGACGAGGAGATGTCCGATCCCGCCGTGGCGACCCAGGCCCTGAAGCTCCAGGATCTTTCGAAAGAACGGGAGGCCTTGCAGAAAGAGCTGGATCAGAAATACCAGGAATGGGAAGAGCTGGCGGAGTAAACTTTACCCCGCCAGCTCTTTTTTCACGGCTCTGACAACATATTATCACTTGTATTTATCACTTGCTTTTACCACTTGTTTTTATCACTTGCTTTTATCACTTGCTTTTATCACTTATTTTCCTGGGACTGCGTCCCGCTGCCAAAAGGCGCTTCTGCGGTTTCCATCCCATTCTTCTTAGAAGCCAGCTCCATTTTTTTCGCCTTCTTTTTGCGGATCTTCCTCCGGATGACAATGACGATCACGGCGATGATCACGCCCCAGATCAGCAGATAGGGGCTGTGTATCACGA
>CANQCF010000034.1 GCA_947589505.1 uncultured Acetatifactor sp.
ACAGACCAAAGGAACTAAACAGCATAATAAAAAAATTTTTAAAGTAGGACTCACATACAACATTTCTTCTCATTAACGAGAGCCGGTTTTCCCTTATTTTATGGGGAAATCCGGCTCTTACTAACTGCTTAAGTGTCGAAAAAGGGAATATACTACATTTTGCTGAAAATGGAAAGTACTATTTCGGGAAAAGCCGCGAAAATCGAAATCGGCAGCCGACATTACCGCCTTACACTGCAGGCAGCTCTATCGTAAAAACACTGCCTTCGCCCTCCGTGCTCTCGCATCGGATCGCACCGCCATGGCGTTCCGTGATGCTCTTTGCGATGGCAAGCCCCAAACCATGCCCCTCTATCCCCGGCGTGCGGGATTTATCCCCCCGGAAGGACCGCTCAAAAATATGGGGCAGATCCTCCGGGGAAATTCCCAGACCGGTGTCCCGCACCGAGATCTGAAGCATCTTTTGATTTCTTTCCGGAGCCGGGTCGGGGCAGGCCCCCTCTCCGTTATACGGCGTGACTTTTTGAATGACTCTTGCACTCAGCGTGATCTCCGCCCCGTCCTCCGAATACCGCAGGGCGTTCACAAACAGATTGTCCAGCACCCGGACGATCTTTCCTGGATCCACGCAGATCCGGCACTCCATCCCTTCCTCCAGGTCCAGTTTCAGAATTCTGCTCTGAAAACGGCTGTCCGCCTCACAGGAATAGAAAAACTCTTCTAAGAGGGGAACGGCTTCCATCTCCTCCCGGTTCAGGATCAGATCCGGGGCCTCCATACGCCCCAGCAGAAAGATATCGTCCAGGATAGCGTTTAAATCTTTCAGCCTCCGGCTCATCAGATCCAGAAGTTCTCCGTATTCTTTCCCCCGGATCTCCGGTTTTTCCCGAAGCAGCGCCACCGTACTGGTCAGCGCCGTCATAGGCGCCCGGAGATCATGGGAGAGGTTGGAAAAAAGCGCCGCCCTCTCCTGTTCCTGCCTCAACAGCCTTTCATTCGCCTGGGAAAGCTGTTCGTTCGCCTCCAACAGCGCCTGTTCAAGCTCTTCCCGGGAGAGCATGCGGGGCCTGACATATTCTTTTCCGGTCATCTCTTCACACCGACCCTTTCCCTGCTGCAATCTTTATCTGCGTCCCACAGAGCGTTTTTCTGCGCCCCTATCCCCGGAAACGGTATCCTTTTCCCCACTCCGTTTCAATCATATTCTCCAGCCCCACATAGCTCTCCAGCTTCTTTCTCAAACGGCTGGCGTTCATCATAATATTTCTCCGGTCCGTATCCAGGTATCCTCCCAGGACCTCCCTGCCGATCTCCTCAAAGGTCATAATCTTGCCCGCGTGTTTCGCCAGGCAGACCAACAGTTCAAACTCCCGGTTGGAGAGCGGCACCTCCTCCCCATGACAGGTGACCTTGCGGTTCATCAGCTCGATCCTAAGGGGCGCAAACTCCAGCACTCCCGCCTGTTTCTGCTCCGGCCGGCTGCGGCTGATATGGATCCGGATCCGCAGGGCAAGTTCCTCCAGACTGCAGGGTTTTGTGATGTAATCCTCCGCCCCTTCCGAAAGCCCCCGGATCCGGTCCGGTTCTTCCACCCGGCCCGTGAGGAAAAGAACCGGCGCACCGGTGAACTGCCGCAGTTGTTTCAAGGCCTCGAATCCGTCCATCCCCGGCATCATCACATCCATGACCACACAGTCCGGTTTAAAACTCTTTGCCAGTTTTATGGCGTCTTCCGCATTGGATGCCGTGCCCACCAGAAAACCTTTCCCCTCTAAAAATCGCCCGTTTACCTGCAGCACCTCCAGGTCATCGTCAACCAGCAGCACACGATCCATCCTGATCCCCCTGATCTTCCTCTTTTTTCCGGCTTTGCATCCGTTCCTCCGGCGTATGCTCGAACAGTTTCATCTGCTCCACGATCCTTGCCCTGTCCCCGGCGCTCTTTATAATTCCCCGGAGGGAACCCCGTTTCAGGCGTCTGTTGTTCTGCAGGAAGACCCTCAGCGTCCGGATCCAGAGCACGGGCCAGAGCCATTTCTTCTTACTCTGTTCCGGATAATTCATCCGCATCTGGTAATGAAACTCTCTCAGGTAATTGACCAGGCTCCTGTGCCGCAGTGCCACCATGCGGGCCGGATCGGCCTTTCCAAATTCCTCCGCCCGGATAATGTCCGCCAGGAATTCTTCCCCATATCTCTCCGGGAATTCCTCCCAGCTGCCGGCCGGATAGATTTTCCCCGGCTCCAGGCCCAGATAAGTTTCGCAGACCAGCGTAACCGCCTTTGAAAATCCGGTGAGCCCGCACTTTTCAGTCAGTTCCAAAAAGCTTTCCCGGGTTCCATCCGGGTGTTCCCCGTTCCAGAAGACCACCCAGTCTGCAAGGAGCTTTAAGCCGAATCCTGCCCTGAGGTAATGCTGCAGCATGTGAAGAAGGAGTTCCACCGCCTGAAGGTCATCCGGCGCCACAGGGATCGGAACCCCCATCGTCTCCCTTCGGATCACGCGCCGGAAACATGCCTCCCGCATTTCCTCCATGGTATCATTTATCGTTTTGTCGTCAAAGGGCTCCGCCAGCATCGTGTGCAGTTCCACATCGATTCCTTCCGGACCGGAACAGGCCACATGGTGATTGGCGTGCTGTTCTTCCTTGACTCCATACCCCTGCTCTGCAAGCATACGGGCGGCATCCGCCGCTGCCCTTTCGTTCTCAAACAGGAGGTCCACGTCTCCCGATTTGCGATACTCCGGCGACGGATACCAGGAAGCGGTTCCCACGCCTTTCAGCACGATCACGGGGATGCCCCGTTCCTCCAGCTTCTCCACAATCTCCTTAGTCAAAAACAGCAGACGGTAGCTCTGCTGCACCGTCTTAAGAGCGCTATCCCCCAGCCGTTTCCGCCAGTCCGGGAAAACGCCTTCTTTTTGCTCTTCACATTCATCCTGCAGAAGTAAATCGTATAAAAGCGGAAGAACCTTATGGCTGTCTGCAAGTTCTACCATCTGGTCCATGCGGATCTGTCCCAGCCGGCCCCTTTCTTCTTCCCGGAGCGTTTCCCCCTTAAGGGCCAGGCACAGCAGGCGGCACAGCTCCTCCACTTCCTGATTCAGCGTGGTTTTCATGCGTCCACCTGCTTTCTTTTATTTCTTTTTTCCGATATTTTTCCGTCCACATGAAATCCCCGGAGCAGCGCAATGCCAAACGCATACAAAAAGTATCCGTGGACGGAAAACAACAGGGATGCGCAGCGGATCATGATCCGCCAGCTCAGGGCGGAGACATTCTCCCGATACCTGCCCCTTGCAAGATCCCCCATGGCGGCTTTCACAAAGGGATCGCTGCCGTACTGTCTCATGATCTCCGCCGCGCGAAAGACGCCTTTTCCCGCCTGCAGTTCCTGTTTCACCAGGAAGAAACTGCCAAAAAAGATGTGAAAGTCCGTCAGATCGTGATAGTCCTCCTTTATGCCTCTCCGATCCAGTTCTTCATGAAAATCCCTGGCAATGGCGATCCATACCGACATCAGGTTTTCCTGATACTGGTTGGTAGCGGAAGCCTGGTGGAAACGGTACAAAAATACGCTGTCGTCCACAAAAGCATACACCGGGTGACAGGCATAGCACAACATGTTATGCCCCTTGTCCTCCGCAAAGGAATAATTGGGGCAGAACAGTTTATGTTCCGTCAAAAATTCTCTTCGATAGAGTTTCCCGCAGTCATAGGGCAGGTGCCCGTAGCGGTAAAAACCGTCAAAGCGGAACTTCCCCGTATTGACATATTCCCCATCCCGGAGATGGTGGTGATTGACACCCTGGATTTCCCCATCACAAAATTTCCGAAAACTTCCCATCGTGATATCGGCGTGTTTTTCCTCCGCCCGGAGCACCAGGACCGCTATCGCATTTTCCCCATCCAGCTGGTCATCAGCATCCAGGAAGTAGATATATTTGCCGGAAGCCGCCAAAATTCCGGCGTTCCTTGCCGGTCCGCTCCCCTGGTTTTCCTGATGGATCACTTTGACCTGACGATATTCGGAACCGTAGCGGTCGCAGATTTCCGGACAGCGGTCCGGCGAACCGTCGTCCACCAGCACGATCTCTATAGAGGGATAGCTTTGGGCCAGCACGCTTTTCAAACAGTCGTCCAAATAGTTCTCCGCCTTATAAACCGGCACAACAATACTGACCAGACAATCATTCATATTTTCTCTCACCTCTTCCGGGCGGACTGCCTCCGCCCTTTTCTTCAGCATCCCTTACTGTTTCTTCCCGTTCTTCCAGAGCGCAATACATTCCCTCGCCAGATCGCTGCGGCAGAACAGCAGAAAATTCACGGTGCAGATCATCAGGCCGCACACAGCGCCGCACAGCAGAAAACTGTACAGACGGCCTTCCCGGTACAGGAAATTTGTCACGGCCTTGGCCGCCCCGGTCTCCAGAACGATCAGTGAAAAATATTTCACGAGATCCCACAGGTACAGCTTCAATCCATGATGCAGGAAATTTCTAAAGAGGAAGAATACCCTGCAAATAAACTGAAGAGAGTACGCCGCTATGGTTCCAAGGACAATTCCCCCGAGTCCCAGGGGTCTGGCCAGCAGCAGGGAGATTACAAGGTTGGTGACAGATACGGCGACGGACGTCACCTTTTCCTGGGCAAACAGTCCCGCCGCGCTCATCATGCTTTTCAGGGGAAGATTCATGGACATGACCACAAGCCTTACCGTCATCAGCAGGACAAAAAAGTCCCCCAGCACGTAGTCCCTTGTCAGCCAGAAATCCCCCACGAAGAGGGAGATCAGCGGGAAGACACAGCCGGCGGCTGCCGCATTCACAAAAAAGAAGGCAAATGTGACCTGTCTCAGGACCTCAAAATTTTTCTCTTCTTCGCTGTCTAAGAAAAAGTGCGCCATGGTCGGCTGAATGGCATTTGCCAGGGCCAGCATGATATAAAAGATGGAATCCCCGATCAGGCAGTAATTCGTGTATAATCCTGCCATGACAGCGCCGAAAAAGCCTGACAGAATCAGATTGTCTGTGGATGAGAGAAGCCTTTCGAACAGGTTCTGTACAAAAATGTCTTTAATGTTCCCGACAACCTTGGACAACATATTCTGCCCCACCGGAACCTTCCTGAGCGCCACCAGAAAGGGATACTTCCGGTTCACATATACCGCGAGGATAATGTTATTCAGCATATCCGCCGCAATGTTAAGCGTCAGCGCCAGCGCATAATTCCGGGTGAGCTGGAGAACGATTATGATCGTGGAATAATTCACCACATTGAGGATCAGGTTGGCAATACTGATCAGGTATTCCCTCTGATCCGCGATCAAGATCGACCTCTTATACGAAAGGAGGTAGGAGAGCGCCGTTCTCGCCAGCCACAGAAAATAAATCTGACGGATATAGCCCGTGGTAAAGCTTGGCGCATTGATCAGGGCCGGGATCCAGGGCATCACAAGCATCCCCAGCCCCATGATCACTCCCGAGAAGACATAGTAGGCCTTCCGGTAAAGATTCATAAGCCCGGCGATCTGTCTCTCATCCCCCCTTGCTATGGGACCGTACAGATTATACACTACCGCAGTGGATATTCCCAGCTCGGACACGGACAAGATGACAATGACATTGGAGATGACGCCGTTCATACCCACCAGCTCGGCGCCCATGAGCAGATTCATGGTTCTCTGGCTGAAAAAGCCTACAATGATCAGTATCACCTGTCCCAGGACTCCAAAGAAGCTGTTCCTGACCGCATTTTTCAGCTGCATAGTTCCTCTATCACCTCATTCCAAGACGCCAGAATGACCGTCATTCGAAATTTATCCAGATTTGTCCCGGCATTCGCAGAAAACCGCAGCCTCAGCTCTTCATCCATCATCAGACATTCCAGCTTTTCCGCCAGTTCCCCGCAGTTGTAAGGAGCCGCCAAAAAACCGTCCACGCCGTCCTGCAGGATCTCCCGGGTACCGGTCTTAATGTCGAAGCTGACGCAGGGGAGATCATAGGTTTTTGCCTCCAGAAGGCACATTGCGAGGCCCTCTGACCTGGATGTGAGCGCAAAGATGGACGCCCTCTGATAATACTCCTCCACGTTCTCCACCCTGCCCGTGAAGATCACCTGCTCTTCCAGTCCCAGGCTGTCTCTTTTTTCCCGGAACTCATTCATCAGGCTCCCGTCCCCAGTCACGATCCATTTCCAGTCCCTGTGCTTCGGCATCAGGATCTTTGCCGTGTCCAGCAAATAATCTATACCCTTTATCAGTTCCATACGGCTCACGGACAAAATCCACTTCTCCCGGCTATCCTTCGACTTTTCCGCCGGCTCTTCCACCGGATTGTAAATCGTCCGGATCTTTTCCGTCCTCGAAAGCACGGAGGCGTACTGTTCACAATTTTCCAGATTGATAGTAACGATATAATCCGCTTTCTTTGCCGAATACTTCTGGATCAGCCTGCGGTAAAGGGACTCTCTCTCAAAGTAAAAGCTGAAATGTCCCCAGGAGACCACTTTTGTGGGAAGCCCCCTGCTCATCGGTATGGACAGCACGTCCAGCACCAGATCGATATCGATCAGAACCGCGATATCATTCTCCTTCAGAAATTTTCTGAGTTTCGGCAGGACAAGGAGGTAGCCCGGCCCCGGCTGAATCCATTTTTCCCCCAGGGCATGGCGTTCAATATTGGGTTCCAAAAAGAAAAATGGCTCCGCCGCCTGCTCCACCAGGCTTAAAAACAGGATCTGGTATCGATCCTGCCTTGCCAGGCCGTTTGCGATCATGGAAGCAGCTCTTTCCGTCCCGCCTCCCCTGGTGATATCTCCGGAGAAAAAACAAATCCTTTTCATAGGCACATCCCATATCTTCTTTTTTATCATTCTTAAATGCATTCTACCATTTTTACGCAGAAAATGCTATAATATCCGTAAAGTTTTGTGTTTTTCCGGGAGACAGCTTATGAGAATCATAAAAAATATAGCATACCTGTTCCTGCTGTCCGGGATCATCGCCCTTTTTGCCTGGCATTTCCGGGCAGAGACATCCTCTTATGGACGCGTACAGGCGAACTTTGTCCAGCCGCAGCCCGTCTATCTCTGCACGCCCTCCCAGGAGATCTGCGACGCCTTAAACAACCCTTATTGCGGATACTACCATATATACGGTTTTGCTCTGAGCGACAGGGCGGTATATCAATCGCCGGAGGATGTTCCCGTCTACATCGACGCCCCGGAGCGGCTGGTGCAGCTTCAGATCCTTCTCAGTGATTTCCGGGATAAACCTCTTTCGGAAACCGCCCTGTCCCAGCTGGATCTCATACTGTCCGCCTACGCCGCAAAGGGCAGGCAGATTCTTCTGCGTTTCCTGTATGACTGGAGCGGAAACAGCGCACAGACAGAACCGCAGGATATCCAGATCCTTCTGACGCACATGGAGCAGACTGCCTCCGTTTACAACCGCTATAAGGACAATATCCTGACCCTGCAGGGATTTTACACAGGAAATTACGGGGAGATGGGTTCCACCTCTTACGGTTCGAACGAGGCCCTTCGGATGCTGGCTGAAAAACAGATTTCCGTCACAGATCCGCTGATCTATCTCTCCGTCCGGACGCCGAACCAGTGGCGGATCGTCACCGGCGCGGACAGCTATGCCGAACTGGCGGAACAAAATGCCTCCCCCTTTCTCGGACGCCTAGGACTGTTCAACGACGGGATGCTTGGCTCCGGTTCCGACGTCGGCACCTACACCGATAAAAGCCGGGAGGAAGAACTGCAGTTTCAGGATTTCCTGTGCCAGACCGTTCCAAACGGCGGGGAAGTTGTGATAGACAACCCGTACAACGATCTGGAGAACGCCGTCGACGCGCTTTCCCGGATGCACATCTCCTATCTGAACAGCGTTTATGATCCGGCAGTCATCCAAAAATGGAAGAATAGTTTCTGGAACTCCCAGGACTGTTTCCAGGGAATGTCGGGCTTTGATTACATCGACCGTCACCTGGGCTACCGCTATGTCATCCGGGAATCCGAACTGCTGCCCGGCGAACACGACGATCTTCTGCTTTCCATCGCCATTGAAAATGTGGGATTTGCACCCGGCTGCCGCCCTTTCAACTTTACCCTGACCCTGTTGTCTGAGGATAACGATGACACTTTCTATACTCTCCCCCTCTCTATCCGGAGCGGAGACCTTCTCAGCGGAGAAGTGAATCGTTTCCTGCAGCCGCTGGACACGGATTCGTTTCCCGTTGGAAATTACCGTCTGTATCTGAAGATCCAGGACGAAACCACAGAGGAGGTCATCCGCTGTGCGAACGACCTCCCCCTGACAGAATACGGTTATGAATTGGGCTCGCTCTGCATCCCCCTTAAATTCAACCACCAAAACATCCGATAAAGAGATACTCTCCGGGTTCCTCCGATACCTGTGCAAAGGAAACCGTTCTCCCGCTTATTTTTTCCCGCGCTCCAATGTAAATTCGGTCGCCTGCTTCCGGCTCCTGCTCCGGGCAGCAGTACAGGCTGATCTCCCGTCCGGGGACAAATCCTTCCCTGCCATCCGGTACCAGTTTTCCAAAAGGGACAAATTCCCCCGACGGCCCTTTTTTTCTAAAAAATTTGATTTCCAGCTCCCGATAACAGGGGGCGAACCCGGAATTCAAAACCCGGATCCGGAACTGATGTTTTCCAAGCCGCCCCGTCTTTTCCGGCCGGTTCTTTTCCCAGCTCGTCTCCCGGATGAGCAGACGGTACCCCAGATGTGCGCCGATCCAGTCGTACAGAGTTTCCGCGCCGGTCTCTCCCGCAGCGGCGGGCATATTCTTCCATCTCTCCAGACAGTTGACGTCATGGACACTGTTCAAATAGCTCACCTGAAAGCTTCGAAGGATCTCCATGGTCTTTTCGGGACTGTCCTGATTCCCGGCCAGCGCCTCCCCGCCGAAGGGCACCTTCGCCGCAAACGGAGCTTCAAAAGCGATCTCCCGTTCCCGGTCCCACATTTCTTCCCAGGCGCTGCCGCCCTGCCCGGGCTGTGCAAATGTTCCCAGGTGGGTATCCGAAGAAAACATGGCGTCGTCAAAAAAGCCAAGGCCGGAGCGTTCCTGCCCCTCCGGGACAAGCATCCGATACTGCACGGGCCTGCGCAGCGCCAGGGGAATCCGGCCCTGAACAGCTCGATTAAAAGTTTCATATAACCTGGCCAGGAAATTTTTCGCAAGAAACTTAGAGCCGTGCATCTCTCCCCAGTTCCCCACGAAAAGCCCCTGATAGACATAGATCTCTTTTTCATATTCCAGGAAGATCGGCCCCAGCTGTTCCATGTGCTCCAGCACAGTGGAGATGACAGCCGGTTCCCTCTCCAGTCCCTCTCCCCTGGTGTCATAACAAACCCGGAGGATCATGTCCATTCCGGCCTGGGCAAATGCGGCAAGAATCCCCCGGATCTCCTGCAGCCCTTCCTCATCCAGCTTTTTTTCCCGGTAGAGCCCAATGTCCATCAGCAGAAGCGCAAGGGTCTCCCCTTCATAACGCATGGGAGGGAGCACCGGTTTCCCGCTGCCGATCTCATAAGTATAAATGTGATACCATCCTCTGCCGGGATTGTCCAGCGGCGCGTATGTCTCCCTGAGAGACGCCGGGACAAATCCCCTTAGGAAATTAGGAAGCCGAAATCCCATATCTGTTTTCTCTCCTTCTCATGAATCCCTGAAGACGAAACGCCGGCCTTCCGGCCGGCCTTACTGCCCAAGGAGCTCTTTCAGGTATTCCATGTCCTCCTCATGGCTGACATTCCGCTGGGCCGCCGCCTTCGCCATGCTTTCCGCCTTCTCAGGATCCGCAAGCATCGCCTGGACAGAATCCGCCACCGCCTTGGGATTTAACTGGCAGAGCAGGCCGTCCACACCATCCTGGACCTGCTGGCGGTTGCTGACAATATCCGAGGCCACGATCCTGCAGCCCAGGATCTGCGCCTCCTGAATAGCAATACTCTTGCCCTCAAAGGCCGTGGCGTGGACATAAATATCCGCCTGCCGGTAATAGGGATAGGGATTGTCCACCGTGCCCAGCAGCAGGAAATCCTTCTGGAGCCCCAGTCTCTCGATCTGTTCCTCCAGGTTCTTCCGTTCCTCCCCGTCTCCCAGAACATACCATCTGGCGTTCACGCCCGCGTCCTTCAGACGTTTCATGGCGTCTATGGCCACGGGATACGCTTTCTGTTTGTTCAGCCTGGCAACGGTGAGCAGGCGGATCCCGTCAAAATCATCTTCAAAGCCCCCGGGAAGCGCCGCTTTCTCCAGGATCGTCTTCCGGTCCACAATATTGTGAAAGACCCTGACCTTATCCTCACATTCCGGATAAACCTTTACAAAACATTTCAGTGTTTCTTCGGAAATGGGAAAGATCCTGTCCAGTTTCAGATAGCAGTCCCGGTCCAGTTCCCTGGTGTACCCTGACATCTGATAATCAATATGGACAAAAGCGGCCTTTTTCTTCGCCTTTACGTGATCCGCCACATAATAGGCCGCCCCGCCCTCGATGAAAGCGACGGCCAGATCGTATTCCTCCGGGAAGCGCTCCGCCCCGTCGGAAAGCACCCTCCAGAGCAGCTTATCCGGCTGGATCCTCCTGTTTTTCAGCATACGCACGGCATTTGCGCAGAGATAAGGGAACAGGCGGAAAACCGTCCCCCTGGAAAGACAGGAGACACAGACCTTTTTCCACATGTGCAGGCGTCCCCTGGGCGAAAACACGGATTCCTTGGAAAATTTTCGGTTCAGGAGCGTGACGTAAGGCGGCAGGCGGTCCGCAAGGTCTCCCTGTCCCATGAGGACGTAGAGATCCACGGAATATTCCTCTCCCGAAAATTTCTTCAGCAATTCCAGCAGAGCCATCTCCGCCCCGGCACGGCCCAGCGTATTGATGACAAAAAGAATCCTCTTTTCCATACCGCTCCTTTACTGAGTCTGCTGCGCCGTCTCCGGCTGTCCGTCCCGCTTTCTGGAAAATACCATCGGGTCCGGCATCGCCTCCCTCTTTGTCTTAAAAAGAATGCCCCTGCAAAAGATATGTTCATCCAGATGTTTCTCTACCCATCGGATCCTAAAGTATGCCAGGATGAATGCCACGAGGCTTCCGAAGATCAGTCCCGCACCGTACCAGATGTCGGGGAAATGCACGGACACACAGCTTCCCAGGAATGTCAGCACACAGAACGTCACGGAGGTCATGACCGCGCCGTCCAGGTCATTGTAGTAGTACAAAAGAATGATCTCCGAATACATGACAAACAGGATAAAATACCCTGCTGCCAGGGACGGATAGATCTGCATGGTCATGCCGCCGAAGCCAAAACGCGGCAGAAAAACCAGCATGAGCAGATAGATCACCACCGATATGATAAACTGCAGCCTGACCAGATTCAGCACTTCCGCCGCCAGCTGCCGGAACATACGATTCTTTGTATTCTGTATATCCATCCATCTTCCGCCGGTCACAGCCTCGGAATACAGTTTATACCGCTCGTGGAAATACATCTCCACTCTCGCGATAAAGATAACGGTGGCTGAGATATTGGTGAACATGGCGAGACAGGTAGCCATGTCATAGACGGGAGCCATGACAAAGCTTTTCACCACGATCATCTTCAGATCCGTGGTCCAGAAGACAAAATTATGGATATACAGCCCCAGCGTATAGGCAAAATTGATGAGAACCAGCTTCCAGTACCGCTTAAAATATCCCAGCACCCTTTTGTAGCTGTTGTTGTTTCTCCGGAAATACCTTCGGATCGTACCCATCTCCATAATGGCGGTGACTGTGAAACCGATGGTGAGGGCCAGAAGTATGGAATAGCCGATGGACATCTTATACCCCCAGACAAACAGCAGGGACAGGAGAAACGCGACGATCATCCCGGTGAAGAAAAACAGGGAAATTTTGGAATAATCCTTGCAGATCGAAAGATATAACATGGAGTAAAACACCAGCGTCAGCGCGATAAAGCCGCAAAAACCCGTATAAACGTAATACAGCGCAACTTTACCCACGAAAAACTCCCAGATACAGAAGGGAATCCCCAGCAGGCAGGCCGTGCAGATCGTCAAAAGAAGCCCCGTATAATAGCAGGGAAGAATGTCGTCGTAAGTCTCCTCGTAGATCACGTCGGAAAGATATCTCGACAGCACCGCGTTATAGGGCGCCGACGACAGCAGAGAAAAGATAAAAATGTACAGCACCGTAGCGGAAAAAAGATTCCTGTCGTAATACTTCATATTGTCATATCCCAGCACATAGCTCATCAGCAGTATATTTCCGATCACGACAAACATCGGCGCTATGGTTACCACAGAGCTGTAGCCGAAACCGATCAGGTTCGTGGTAATCGTGCCTTTTCCAAATATTTTATTCAGCTTAATTCCTATTCCCGCCATACTGTCTCATTCCTTTCCAGACCCTTACTTCCAGTCTTCAAGCGAACTGTAAATCTTGCGATAGGTCTCCTGCATATCGCTGAGCTTATACTTCGCCATCAGCCTCTTGTAGCCGTTTTCCCCAAACTGCAGTCTCTTCTCCTCGTTTTTTGCCAGGTCCACCATGGCCTCCGTGATCTCCTCCACATTCATCACATGGGTCAGGATCCCCGCGTCCCCAAAGGAATCGCTCTCACCGTAAATCAGTCCGCGGCAGTTCCCCACGTCCGTTGCGATCACCGGCTTATGCGCCGCATAACTCTCCAGAATCGTGAGCGGCTGGCCCTCGCTGATGCTGGTCAGGATCGTCATGTCCATCTGCCAGAGATAATCCACCACGTTAATCCTTCCGGTGAAAACGATATCTTTCACTCCCAGGGCCTCCACCAGTTCAAAGCATTCCGCCGAATAAGTTTCATCCTCGTCCATGGGGCCCATGACCCAGAGTTTCAGATTTTCCACCTTCTGTTTTGCAAAGGCAAAGGACCGGATCAATGTCTTTACGTCTTTGATGGGCGTCACACGGAGCACCGCCCCGATATGGATCATCCCCTCCTCCGCCGTTCTGACAGGATCCTGCAGAATAAAACGCTTCTCATCAATTCCGTTCGGGGTCACCATGGTAAGTCCCGGATTACATCCCAGTTCGATCTGAAGCTCCCTGGCGTGTTCATACAGGCTTGTCACAATGTCCGCGTTGTCATAGGCAAGCTTCGACATCTTCTTAAACTGGTCGATCCAGACATTCTTGTAAATTCCCGTCACCCACTTCGCCCGGATCAATTCTTCCTCGCGTTCCCGGGTGTATATGCCATGCTCCGAAATGATCAGGCTGCAGTGATGCCGCATCCTTGCCATCGCTCCCAGCACTCCCGCGTAACCTGTGGCTACACAGTGATAGACGTCCGCCTTGGGCACCTTCATCTTTAACGTCAAAAACAGCGGCAGATAAATGGACCGCATGGTCCAGAGGAAATCCGAAAACACCGCCTCCGGATAGTTAATCTGGTAACACTCCCTCACAGCCTGGAAGAAATCAGGGCCCATCAGAAGTTCGTTGAGAGAGAGATCCGACTTTTCAAAAAGATCAAACAGAACTTTCCAGCTCACATTCTGGTTCAACAGAAGGCTCACCAGGGCGTCGTACTCCTCCTGAGTCAGCCGGCTTTTTCTCTTTTTGTCGGTGGTTCTGGAACGCCAGTCATAATCCTCCAGATACAATTCGTGAACCTCCACCAGATTCTCCGGCAGCTCATAAGCAAACTTTCCTCTGAAGGAACGGTTGGCGACAATCGCCAGCACAATAAACTCATGTTCCGGAAAGGCCTTTATCATACTATGGATCCAGCTCGACACGCCGCCCACCACATAAGGGTAGCATCCCTCTGCAACCATACATATCCTCATTCTGCATTACCCCTTTCCAATATCCATATACAAGACGGCAAGTCAGTGGATAAATCTTTCGTCCCGCTCCACCTCAATCCGGGTGTCGGGGGCGCTGATCTCCAGCAGATAGAACCCATCCCCCAGATCCTCATAGGGAACGTCTGTGGTCTCCGCCGGATATTCCCCGTGAAGCTTCAGCACAAAATAAGCTTTGTCCGTCAGCCCGTCCACATGCAGACGGATAACGTCCTCTTCGCGGTCACTCGAAAAAGTCAATGCCAGAAAATTCCGGATTCTGGCGTCACTCTCAGATATGGCAGTCTGCTCAAAGCCTTTATAGGCATTCCAGTGCGTGCTGAGATTGCTTGTCACCTTCTTTGCAAAAACTTCCCACTCCTGATCTTCTTCCGGATAGGCCGCCTGATCCATATCCAGCACTATACAGGAATACCCAAGGGCAGTCTCATAAGATTTATTTGCCAAGTCATCCAGGAACTCATATTCCACGCCCTGGCTGGTCGCCCGCTGGATCGTGAGTTTTTCATTCAGATACCCGATCGGCGCATCGCCTTCGGACAGGCTCACCACGGTTCGAAGGCCGGGAAGCTGCATGACTGCCGTATCTATCTCTTCCGGATCATCCAGGAAAAGGGAACGGATCTCGTAGCCGGCCGCTTCGCCTGCCCAATAGAGTTTGTCCCGTTCCAGCTTTTCCCCGAGAGAAATATCCGAACGCCTTCTGGTTGTCAGTCCTGCCTCCCCGTCGCCCTCTTTCAGCAGACGCAGGTAATATACCAGCATCCCCTCCTTCGGCGTCTCCCCCTGGCGGTATTCCATCTGGGGGGCCGCCATCATGGAAATCTTCGCCGCGGTCCACTCGTTCACCGCCGCGATCGTCGGCCAGACGGTATCGCGGAAAAAGCTGACCTCACTCTGATTATAGAGCGCGCCAAGCGCCTCATCATTTTCGCCGGAGAAACCTCCATAGTTTGCAAGTACGAGATTCTGAGCGTTCACCACCGGATAAACACAATAAGAATCCGTCTCAGCCATAAACGCTGTCAGGAGCCCCACCCCGGAATCCTGCTTCATGAAATCGCCGTTGACACAGAACACGTTTCCCTCTCCCACAGAATTTCTCCATAGAATCGCAGGCATGAACTGGTCATCAAATTCCGATTCGTCCACCGTGCCCATCATATAAGTTTTTGTTCCCTCGCCCACCATGTACCAGGGGACATGAAATTCCTCGTCTTCCCGGTTTTTGTTCCCATTTTCGGCTTCGTAAATGGCCTCTGTTCCGATCAAAAGTCCCGGGAACAGATGCATGCCGTTCATCCAGACCCCATCGGAATACACCATGGTTATCCCCATGAGATCACAGAGCGTCTGATTCTGCTCGATCACCCTGGAATCCGGCAGCGTGGCAAAAATCACAGTTACGCCTCTTTTCGCGAACTCCGTCAGGATTTCTACGTCCCCCTCCAGAGTCAGCCCTTCCCCGTTGACGATCACGGTTTCCGGAAGCTTATCTTTCCAATAGGACAGCCCGCTGAGGGTAGTTCTGGTCTTTACCGCCTGTTTCGTGTACTCTCCCCAGCTCTCCACGACATGATCCACAGGACTTTCCGTTGTTCCCGTGAGGTAAACCACCGCCCCCCGGACGGCTTCCATGGACTGCAGAACTTCCTGAATTTCCTCGTGCCCTGCCTGAAGTTCCTCTATATTCAGATCGTCCGCGCCGTTCTCGTTGAGATCGAACTTATTGAATTCCTGTTTGATCACACTGACAAACATGAACATGAAAATCATCACGCTTATCAGAATCATGATCGTAAAAAAATTTCTCCGGGATACCATACGCTTCCCTCTCCTATTCAGATACCGTCAGGCCTGCATCATTATATCCGTAATCAATCGACAGATCGTAAGGTCTGTAAACATTCTGATCTATCTCATAACAGATAAATTCCGCGTCTTCATAGTAGACCGACATTTCATTTCGGTACAGCTTCTGAAACGCCTTGGCCCAATAGTACATTTTCGACATCACGATATGCCTGTTCGCCCCCTGGTAAGAGCCGAGCCCGCCGTATGAGGGCAGCCTCTGCTCCGCGCTGGCCGAGGATACCGGCTGTCCCCGGTACGGCGAATCCAGCATATATTCCCCGGGGACTTTCTCTACAAAAACATATATTTTCGGTGTGGGAATCACCAGGTACTCCTCCTTGTTATCCCCCTCGTTATGTCTGAGCAGATCGATGATCTCATAGAAAAATCCCACCCTCTCGATCATCCTCAGCTCGTCGTTCGAAGAGATAATGGTATAGGTTTGCGGAGGGTTCTCACGCAGAATATTCGTCACGCAGATAATAGAGCCATTTTTCTCCAAGGCCTCCTGGACATACACCTCCCTGACGCCAAACACACTGATCACCAAAAAGGCGAAAGCCCCTGCAAAAGCAAAGGAAAAAATATTCTTTGCGATCTGACCGGGAAGCCAGCCGAACAGGATATAAGTGATGCAGTCCAAAAATACGCCGAGGGCTGCCATAAAAGCGTAGGCGAGATATGTGCTGCACCGGCTCTGATCCATTAAGGCCGGGATGCCAAGAGTCTTTGAGATCATCACGCAGCAGAGGAAAAAAGTGCCAAGGGCAACCGAAACCGCCATGCAGCCGTAGTGCCTCTCCCCGATCAGGAAGCAGAATACGCCGCACACCGCCAGTCCCAGCAGCATAAAAAGCTCAAGACCGGGGGCCTTTTCGCCCAAATAGACAGAGATATAAGCGTTATCGGCCGACTTCAAAGCCTCATAGATCGTTTTTCCCTTTTCCAAAAGCCTGTCCAACAGGCTTTTGGTCTCCACAACCGCCTGATTCGGCTGGGAAACCGCCGCGCCGTTCTGGGACAGATCCGTCTGACCGGACGATACGGTTCCCCCCTGCTGTCCGGTTCCCGCCGATGGAGCGGAGGTTCCTCCGCCGGCCGTGCTGTCCGTGCTTTCCGGAATGGTTACGTTCTGTGTCGTGGAAGACGGCTGGCTTGTCTGCAGGATACTCATACCCCAGCGGAGGGATCCCTCCAGAGGAGTCCCCCCGGCAACAGCGATCCCCATGGGAAGTATCGCAAAGACAAGACTGAGAATTCCAAACAACAGGATTCTCCACAGATACTCCTTCCGAAAAATGTAAGCGATAAAGCCGATAGCCGCCCCCACGCAGAAAAGCCCGGCCGCCATCGTATCATAAAAGTGTACCGACAGTGTCAGACTGAAATTCACTGCAAAAAGAGCAAGGTCTTTCGTGCTCTCCACCTTCCAGCCTTTGATGCCCTTCTCTTCCTTCCTGCACTCAAAAAAGCGGTACAGGAACGTGATGGACGGCAGGATAAAGATCATCCCGTACTCCTGCGGCAGCGAGTTGAACAGTCGGGCGATACACGTGGTATTCAGTATATGGGCCCCGAGGTAAATCACCAGCGCCGAGTATGCAGGAAATGCGGATTTACAGACTGTCCTGAGAAAGATCAAAAGGCTGATATGCATCAGCACATCCTGAAACAGGCCGAAAATTCTGAGCAGGGTAAATATTTTGATGCCGAAAACTTCGCTCAAAAAATAGACAATGACGTGCATTCCGAAGGGATAAACGCCAGCCACAAAAGGCTTATTGTCAAACAGCGAGTTGATCCAGTAATTGTGAACCGGGGTATCCGACGCCATGTAGCCGAAATTCTGCAGCGGGTTTGTACCGTACTGCCAGACTGCCAGGGCAATTACAAGGATTGTCCCCACGATATCAACCGGATGCTTCCAGATCCCGGCAAACAGGCTTTTCAGCTTTTTCCACAGCGTAGAAAAAAGAGAGCCAACAAGTCTCGAAAGGATCAGCCGCACGCCCACAGTCTTCACCATGACTCCGTAGGTGGTCTCCCCCGCGTAGGTCAGCGCATTTTTCACCCAGGTATTCCAATGCAGTTTCACCATCATCGCACACGCCGGTACCACTATTCCCAAAATCAGGGTAAAGCGGTTGGATATGTGCAGAAACTGCAGCAGGAAAACCAGGTTGATCACATAAAAATTTCCGATGGCAAGATAGGCCAAGAATCGGATGCCGAGAGGTTTTTCCTCAAAAAAAGGATAAAAAACCAACGCGGGGACAAAAACCATAACCGCCAGATAAACCACCGTCAAATGTAATATCTGCAGAATCGTCAACATCTGCATTGACATAGCGATCTCCTCCCTAGCTGAAGATTCGAATCAGCTCCAGGGTTGACTTGTCGATGACCACATCGGCCTTCCGAAGCTTCTCCAACGTCTCAAAGAACTTCTCCCGATCCCCCTTGCTGAAGTAAAGTTTTAACCGGATCGTATATGCGGAAAGCTCATCCGGATACATTTCCAGCTGCCTGTCGCACCAGTACTCCATTCTCTCATACTCATGAACTTTCAGCAATACCAGCGCCATCCACTCGATATATTCACTGGTGAGCCGGGGCCGGATCTCCTCATCCTTGTAGAGAAAATAGCAGGCATCCTCCATCATGTCCACATAACCCCGCAGCTCCATCTCCGTAAAAACGTCCTGCTGAAGCACGCCGCTCATATACTCGATCAGCATGCAGGCGTATTCTTCCGGCTGAATATAATCCTGTTTCATCAGGTTATACAGCTCCTGGCTCTTCTGTCGGAAATCGTTCAGGGATTCCCTCAGGACCGTAGCCGCGTAATGCGACGTCTCAGAGTCCTGGCTGTTCAGCGCATGATTGATGCTGCTCAGGGATTTGCTCACGTCACCCCTCACGACGTCCAGCATCAGTCCGCGGAGACTTTCCTTGTCCGAGACCGCCAGAGCCTCCTCCAGCGGGACCCTGTTCCGTTCCACCTCTTCCTCCGCCGCCCTGGGAGCGACCACTTTTTCCTTTCCGAAGATAACGTCTTCCAGATCCGCCCCTTCCTTCAGGAATTTCGCATAGATCACCTGGGCAGTCACAAAAAACACAGGGCCGATGATGGGGCAGATAAACATGACAAAAGTCTGGATATAATACCCAGGCATTGTCATCTGCGTCTTCTTTTTCTTAGAGTCATCATCAATGAGCTGCTGAACATACCCCCAGAAGAGGAACAGCAGGCAGACGATGGTATTCAGTATGATAATCACGAGAAACCAGATGCCGGACCTGGACATTACTCCTCTTCCTCCTCATATCTGCAGGGGATTCCCGCCTCCTGGAGCCTGTTCATAACGAACTGGGCATCCTTGGCCCCGGAGTTTGCCAGAAGAATCTTTACATCCCCATCCTCCGCAGTCCCGATGTAGTCTGTATTTCGAACAAGTTTGGTGAGTTTTTCGTTAATAGAATTGACATCCAATTTCTCGATCTCAACGTCGATCAGGGTACATTCTGTGAGACCTCTCTTCCGCGCCCGCAGGAAAGCAGACAACAACTGTGAAAATGCCTCCGGCTCCATGATTCGCGTGTTATCGATATACCGCTGGGACTGCAGGATCTCCACATAGCGGTTTGCACGAAGCACCGCGTTCTGGGTCAAGGAACTGGTGATCGCCAGCATATTGGCCTGTCCCAGAGTCATTCTCTCCCAGGAAATTCCCCAGACCATGACAATCAGTCTCATCTTGTCGTCTTCATAAATGGCGTTCGCCATCAGCGGATAATTTTCATCCATGTTCTTGTTGATATAAACCTTGCGGTCGATCAGAACCTGGTACATTTTCTCCATTTTCGTGTATTGAACGGAATTCCCCAGGACCCTGGCCTTCTCGGAAGTCGCCGAGAAAAGTCTCGCGTAAGATTCGTTGGCCACGGAATAGATCGCCACGTCCTTGCAGTGCATGATCTTTGCCACTACCTCTGCGGCGTAGAAAAGCACTTCCTCCGGTGCGTACTGGTCCAGCCCGGATGTAATTTCATAGATCTTTCCCAGGCTGTCGTCCTGATTGACGATCTGATCTGAGAGAACATCCTTCACGCGGACATTGCTGTCGTTGATATCCGAGATATCCGAAAGCTGTTTTGTCAGGAACTCTACCTCGCCCGCATGCTCGTCCTTAATGGACTTCAGTCGGTCCTTCATATACCCCACAACCAGGCCCAGGATCAGCAGCTGCGCCATCCAGACATAGGTGTTGTAGTCCAGCATGACCTCAAAGCCGGACCTGCTGTACATCTGCCGGAAGCAGAAACCTGCAATCGCCAGAAGACTGGAAAAGATTGCCTGCTGCTGTCCATGGACTACCGCAAAGAGCAGCACATACAACAGGTAAAAGTCAATGCGCTGGAAATACCTGCTCCCAACCGCCCGGTTGTTCAGCATAAAGAAAGGAATGAAACAGATCAGGTTCTCCACAAAGGGAACGGCTGCATTAAAAAGCTCCGAAGCAGTCCTGCGAATCCTTTTCCAAAGGCTCTCCTGCCTGTCCGTTCTGCGGGAGAATTTGTCCGCATTTGCCCTGATATACGCTGCAACGATGGGAACCGCCTTGCGGGGCGGATTAAATTCGTGAAGGTTGAACTCACTGTCAAACTCATAGTTATCCAGAATAATACTGTTCTCCACCTTCTGCGTGTCTTCCAAAATGCGGTCCAGCAGAGATTCCCCTTTGTTGTCCCTGTTCTTATAGATCTCACTGATGATGAGCTGGGCCATCTCCCTGGGAGAGATCAGCGTTTTTCCTGAAACCTGATAGATTTCCTTCTTCAGGTTTTGGGTGGTCATAATCATATAAATATACTCGATGGCGTCCTGAAGGTGAAGCAGTGAAATATTTTTTTCTTCATCCACCTGGAAATCCGTATCCTGCATGTCCATGGCCGGCATGGCATTATGAATGGTGATTCCATTCCCGGAAGGCAGTTTGATCTCTCCAACGTCAAGGGCATCCAGGCACATATTTGCGCAGATATTGTCCAGTTCCTCGGCGTCCTCGGGAATACCGTACAAGTTTCCGAGCCGGAGCACTCTCACGTCGCCCATGGTCATCTTTCCGTAGTCCAGACAGATCTTCTCACCCATGGCCACGGACTGAGCCTTTTCAGAGGTATATTTCCTCTTTTCCACTTCCAGGTAATCGTCTACTTCCACGTCTGCAAAAACTTCCTCTGAAGACAGATAGACAAAGCGCCCTTGGCGCAGGGACGCAAAACTCATCAGCACGTTCAAAAGTCCCGAGGAATAGGACACCGCAGTATTGGCATTGACATCCCAATGAAAATTTTTATCGTAGGCGCCAAAAAACAAAGTGACCGCCGGCTTCACGCTGACGAACACTTCCCGTATACATGCGTTTTCATAAGAAAAACGATAAGTCTCAAAAACCTTCAGATAACCGGGAGTCTCTTTTCCCTCCTCGGTCAGCATAAAGATCCGGTGACCTTCCTTGTAAAGTTTCTCCACCATCTTGCGCATGAGGCTTCCGGTACTGCCGATCAGTAAAATATCCATATCTATAAACCGCCTTTCTGCGAAAGGCACCGATGAGGTTATGAAACCCACTCCGGGCTTTCACTTTCTTAAAT
>CANQCF010000035.1 GCA_947589505.1 uncultured Acetatifactor sp.
AATACGCAAAATTAAATTTGACGTAAAAAATTAAGCCTGATAAGGCTTTCCAGAGATTTGGGTGTCAAAAACCCGGACGGTTTTTTCCCTTGAGCCAACCTTTGGCACATGGTACTTTTCGCGGATGGAGAGATAAATATCCCCATTAGGTTTCTTTTGCTTATTTAGATACATGGCAGTTACCTCCGTCAGTTAGTACCATTATAACACAGAAAGACATAAAAAGCCATACATAAAATACAAAATATTGACAAAAAATTTCCGCTAACCACAAAGGTTTGCGGACGACTTGCTTATATTAAACTTCGGAACTCAGGCGCTGCGGGGCGCCGTCTGAACTTCCGCCGAAATTTCAGGCATCCAAAAAAGAATTTTTGGTTATTTTTTTCTTCAAAATTCTTTTGAAAACTATTGAATCTCCTAAGAAAATATGCTATGATGTACGCATAAAGATGGGATGATTTTTTGACGTCAAACGGATCTTGGCGTTCCCAACTATCTGCTTGTCACCAAAATTTCAAGGAAGAAAGGAGGCGTGACAATGAGTTCTGTATTGAATACGGTATATAATAACTATTTGACCACATATACCCCGAAATCTCTGACCCGCTATGACACTCATAAAAAGAGTGAACTTCGCAGCGTCTACAATTCCATTGTTAAATTAAATAAAGAAGCCCCCTGGTATCTTCCTACGACGAGCAGGGATGTACAGAGTTATGCCGTAAATCTGAAAGAAAGCGCACGGGAACTGCACAACACCATCGCCTGGCTGGGCGGTCTGGAGGAATCGGAATCCCTTCAGAAGAAAAGCGCCTATTCCAGTGCCCCCGACATAGTGTCCGCCAGCTTTATCGGCGAAGATCTTCCTTCGGGAACGCCGGAAGAATTTTCCATCGAGGTAGAAAATCTGGCTTCTCCCCAGGAAAATATGGGACTGTTCCTGCCGGAAGGTGCCGTCGCCTTGAAGCCCGACACGTATTCTTTCGACATCTCCATCAACAATATGAACTATGAGTTCCAGTTTTCTATAGGAGAGGGAGAGACCAACCGGGAAGTTCAGGAGCGGCTGGCAAAACTGATCAACAACTCTTCCATTGGAATCAAGGCGTCCGTTCTGGAGGAGGACCAGCGGACTTCCCTCAGCCTGACCTCTGAATCTTCCGGACTTCCTGATGGAAAGAATCAGATTTTTTCCGTCAGCGACGAACGCACCAGCAAGACTAAGGGAACCGTGCAGTACTTTGGTTTGAACTATACCTCCCGGGAAGCTACAGACGCCGTCTTTAAGATCAACGGTGAAGAGCGCACCGCTTCCGCTAATCATTTTACCGTCGGAAAGTTGTTCGAAGTAGAGCTCAAGTCCCTGAGTCCTGAAGGCAGTCCGGCAACCATCGGCCTGAAAAATGACGTGGAATCCATGACTGACAATATCCGGCATCTGATCGGAGGCTACAACGAATTCATCAAAGCCGCCTCCTCCTACCTGGAGACACAGTCCCGCAGCAAGGCGCTTCTCCGGGAAATGAAAAACATCGCCGGAAAATACAGCAGCGAAATGGAGTCCATAGGCCTGAACCTTTCTAACGAGGGTACCATCTCTATTGACTCCGATCTGCTCCGACAGGCGGCCCAGCAGACCCGGGACAACGGCGGTTCCTTCGACTACCTGAAGAATTTCACTCAGTCGCTGCTAAAAAAGAGCGATCAGATTTCTTTGAATCCTATGGATTATGTAGATAAGACGATCGTCGCTTACAAGAACCCGGGGCACAATTTCGTCAGCCCCTACAACACCAGCAATTACAGCGGTATGATGTTCAACTTCTACTGTTAAAAAAGGCTTCTCCGGTCTCCTGAAGAAGCCTTTTTTATGTCCCGCCCCAGCTTGAACCCCCGCCCGGAGTTCTCCGGCAATGGATATCCCCTGTCTATTTTGCTTTTTTGGGAGCACTGCATTTATATTTCTCCATCTGGGCAAAATCGTCCATCAGATCCAGAATTTTTGCTCTGCCCTCTTCATTCAGCTTCAGATATTTCTGCATAACCCGGTTCTCCAGAAGCTTATTCCCCAGATAGGCTCCTCTCTCCAATGAACTGAAATCCACCGGGTTCAGACAGAGCTTATCACAGATCCGGATCACAGTGTCATACGCCATCCCCTCTACCCCTCTCTCCAGCGCCGTCACAAGCGTGCTGTATGGGATTTCCATATCCAGCGCGAAGGCCCTCACGCTGCGGTATTTCCTTAAAATCTCATGTTTCAGAATCTCAGCTCTCGTCATCCTCTCAACCTCCGATCTGCCCATCGTCTATTCTTTGCTACAAATATACGTTATTTCGTGTTTTTTCACAAGAGAACAAATTCTTAAGTTTTCCTAATTCCGTCGGATTTCTCTTCTGCTCTCCCAGGCAATTCAAGTTCCCTTCAGAATGATAAAGCCCCTTCAGAACGTTTTTCCCACTTCACACCTGATTAACCTCAGAACTATAACCGGCAGAGCCGCGGCAATATAAGGAATGAACGCTTTCGGTTCCTTTAAATTTCCATACCGGTTCACATTTCCCCGGCAAAACTGCACGGCGCCTAAAATACCCGTGCTGAGAAGCATATGGAAAAGGCACTCCCTCAGTCCGCCCCCGAACGCCCCTATAAAAATACCACAGCAGGAAAACGCAAAACAATCGGCCAGGCCATACAGTTTAGCAAACAATATAAACTGCAGCAAAATAAAACATAAGATCTCCGGAATCGCACCTGAATATTCCTCCAGTCTCTCATCCGCCCTGACGGCAAATAGGAACACAGCCGCGGCGCCAGTCCACAGCCAGATACCGCGCCTTACCCTTTGGTATTTTCTGTCCATTGCGGCGGCATGACTGAGCGCCGCCGCAAAAATAAAAATCAGCACACACTGCACAAAATATTTTCCCCCGATTCTCATTCACCTCTTTTCTCTCTGTCTTTTGAAACTTTCTCCGATTGTCGCTCCCGGAGAACAGATTACAGGCGGCTCTTTTTTCTCTGTCTTCTGAAACTTTCTCCTACCTGAGCCGGGTGCGAAGCTCGTTTAACACCGTATCATTAACGCTCAGAGTACAAAGCACCGGATGCTGTTCCAAAAGCCTGTCCCCTTTGTAGGCCCTTACAGTAACGGAATATTCCCTGCTGTCCTGCAGATATAAAGGAACCATAAAAGATATTGCTTCCTCCTGCTTTTCTACAGGGACGTCATATGTAAATACACAGTTCAGCGACGGATCCTCCGAGACAAACTCATCAGGGAAACTGATTTCCAGTCTGTCCGCATATCCCCAGACGGTCACCCTCAGCACACCGGACTCCCCTCTCTTAAATTCCGGTGTATGCGGCGGCAGTATTTTTACAATCTCAGCGCGAAGTCCAAACTCCGTAGCCCCTTTTTCCACGACTGCCTCATTGCCAACCCCATCCTTTGCACGGACTGTCAGATTCAAATCTCCGCTGAACATGGGCGAATCGTCCGCCAAAACAATGCGGATGTGTCCGTCCTCCTCTGGGTAATATGTAAGTTCCCCATAATTATCCCGGTTAAACAGGGTAGCGCTGAAGCTGCTCAAACCGCTCAGATCGTCTTCCGCCCATAAATCCATCTTCAATTCCCCGCCTTTTTCCCTGTCGATCAGCTTTTGATCCATAAAATCCAAGCCGTGGATTTCCGGCGGCTCCCCGTCGCCGATCAAAATAACGCCGTGTCCCTTATCCTCCTCTTCATCGGAGATAACGATATGATTTCCATGAGCCGCTCCAATGGACGGAGTCAGGGTCAGGCTCCTTCCATGATATTTCCGATCCAGAGTAAAACTCTGACAGATTTCCAGTTTTCGACCTCCCTCCGTTCTGAGACCCTTTCCGTACATGGAAGCCTCCAGGAGCTCTTTTCCTTTCGTTATTCTCCCCCATTGACCCGCGCTTGTCGTCTCCTCTTCTTCAAAATTTCCAGACGGAAGCAGCACGGCATACTGCCCTTCCGCATTGTCTTCCATTATAGAAAAGGCAAAAGCAGCTCTGTCGATCTGATAATCCACCCTCGGCTTTCCGTCCATTACTCCTCCGAACCGCAATAAAAAGGGAGTGTTTCCATCCGCTTTCACGTAATAGGTTTTCTCGTCAATCGGCAGCACGCTCCCATAGTCCGTCCCCTCCCAGGAACCGTCCACTTCCATCTGCTCGGTGGACAGTTTCCACTCTGCTTCCGGATCATCCTCCGATATTCTGACAGTCACACACTCTCCCACGTTTCCGGCCCGGTCCACAGCCGCTATATGTAGAAAGTACGCTTTTTCACGCAGCCGGACCTCAAGATAGGGGTCTCGCAAAAGATTTTCTCGATTGTCCGCGTTTTTCTCTGTCAGCGCACATTCTTCCCTTTCATCCATACGGTAATAATATCCGGCGACGCCCGTGATAACCTCCGTACACGTGACGTTAGAAGCGGAAAGCATCTTCTCCGATCCAATTGGATAACTCATGACTTGATGATAATATAAAGTACCTTCGTCCTGCGGAGCGGCAAACTGAATCGCGATCCGGCCGTTTCCTTCCGCTTTCTTCCGAATTGTCTTTTCTTCTATTTTAGCGGGCGGTCTGAGATCCGGCGCTGACGCTCCACAAAGTTCTGTTTTCTCCAGAAAACCCGTGTTGACCGGTCGAATCGATGCAAAACCGCTGCCTTCCCGAATTCCGGCCCGTTGCTCATAACTGCATGCAGCTTCCTTCTTGATATAACTGCTCCCCCCATAGGACGGGAACAGTCTGTCCGCAGCATTTCCCGCACAATCATATTTCCTGTCGCAATTCAGACAATAAGACATTTCCGCATATTTGTGGCTTGAAGCCTGCGGACGGTTTGATCCGGAGCCGTAACTATACCCCCTATAACCGCAGGTCTCACAGACCCACCAGCCGTTGGTTCCGTAATCCGGCTGCTGCCCGCAGCTTTCATGGTACAGTGTCCAACTGTACAGACGCAGAGAATTATATCCGTTTCTTCCGCTTGTCAGACAGTGCATACAATCCTCCGTACTCCCTGATCTCAACGGCCCGACAGCATGTATGCTGCAGGATTTTTCAATCATCTTCCTGGTATAACATTCTCCGCCATTCCTTTCATCTCCTATATGCCGGTGCAGGCATGAGTCATCATGAACATGCACCTGCCGTTCTCCGGCAAGACCGCCCAGGAAACCACCTCCGCCTCCTCCGCTGCCCTCCTGACCTTTTCCTCCGCCCTCCTTCCAGAGACCGTTTTCCAAGCCTCCCGCGCCGCCGTTCCCGCCAGGCGAAGCTCCCCCGCCTCCCCCGGCGACGAGAAGCGTTCCCAGTTTTTGAGAGACAATTTCCGTTCTTCCCCCTCCGTTTCCATATCCCTGTCCGTCCCCTCCTGCACCGTATTTCTGCTGTCCTCCTACGCGAACCGTCAGGCAATCTCCTTCTTCCAGATAAAATTTTCCAGCTGAACTGCCCCCTTTTCCTCCTTTAAAAGACTCATAAGACTGTCCCTGGGCGCCGAATGTTTCCAACTCATAAAACCCGGAATGAGACACCTTATATATCTTATCCTCACCGGAATAATCGTAACGCACAGTTTCCAGGCCCACCGCCTCCCCAACCGCATCATAAACCTTTTGATACGCATCCTCCTCACGCTTTTGATATAAAAGATATGCCTTTCTGTTCCCGTCCTGCTGGAACCACTGTAAATCCACAGCGCCCCTGCCGGCATGATCCTTCAGATTCAGTTTTGCATCCAATACAAGATCCACCCAGCAGGCATAAAGGGTGATATCCTCGTTCGGCACAAACACATCTCCCGCATCCCCCGCCGGGATTTCACATTCCGGATCCTTATACCATCCTCCAAAACTGAACCCCTGTCTCACTGGAAACGGCAGTTTGATACCCTCCTCCTGGTACAGCGCAGATAGTCTGTCCCGGCCGCCGTTTTCCCCCAGATATTGATAAAGCTCACCCTGCAATATACCTCCGGACGGCTGTTCCAGCTTCCAGCTGAGAAATCTGCACCCGCCCCGGATCGGCGGTATCACGTTTCCGCCAAACGTTTCAAACCGCACCATGGCCCCTGCAGGCGGCTCAACGTCACCGGACGATACCCGCAGCTCCTCCCCATATTTTACTGTCAGTTCACAGACACCGTTCTTTCCTTGAAAACGTCCCTTTCCCGGATCTATTGCCAGGGTACCGGATATTTTTTCCCACTGTGCGTATAGTGTAACGATTCCTTTTCCGTCTTCCGGGTCATAATTTTCCGCTGTCAAATTGTAAATTTCCTGCCCGTCCTCAAAAGAATCGCCATTGCCCTGCGGATCCGTATTCCATCCGATAAACCGGTACCCTGTTCGGGTATAAACATTTACGCTGAGTGTCTTGACCGGGGTTACAGGCAACCCCTCAAAAACCTCCGAATTGTTATACATATAAAATCCCGGATGCATATAACCTGCTGCATCGCCGGCATTGGCCCGGTAAACTACCTGATATCTGTTTGCGGAAATCTCCTTACAGATATGACTGACCGGACGACCCTGCTCCAAATGTCCACAGTTAGGGCAATCATAATAATAGTCCAGACTCACGTCGATTTCTTCCATGAGATGTATCTTCTCCCGGCTCATATAAATAAGGCTGGGATCCAGCAATTCTCCACAATCCGCGCACCATGCGTTCCATCCTGAATAGTAATTTTTACGGCATATCCCAACGTTATAATAATTTCCATGAAAAAAAGATACATCCTTGTGAATACACCTTCCGGGCCGATGTATGACCCGCCATTTTTTTATCGGCACAAGCCCCTTCCGGTCATAACGATAATAATGTTCTCCCTCTTCAAGCTGCGGGAGGGAGGATTCAATTCCCGTGACAAATTCTTCTCCGGACGGGTACCAGCACGCCTGGGCATTCAAATCTGTCCTGTCCGCCGGAAAAGGCAGTTTTTCAGGGACAGTCCAGGCCTGCCCGTCCGGCGACATAACAATGTACGGATTTTCATAAAACCCCATAGCTTTCGCTCTGCAACATAATGCCCCATACGCCAAAAACCCCGCCAGAAGAAGCAAAACGAACCGATAACCTTTCATTCTGTCCATACCCGCCTCCTATTTCCAATCCCTGACTACGCGAAGGCTCCCCTTCTCCAGCCCGGTATAAAACCGTTCCACCTCGTCTTTGTCCAGATAAATATTGACTCTCTGAGCCGCAGTCGTCCTGTCGCCGCTTTCGATCACATTTCCGCCGGAGTCAAAAACCTGCTGCACATACACGTCCTCCCAAACCAAAAAGGTTCCCTCTTCTTCGGAGCTGTAAATGTGAATCCGGTCTCCCGCCCGAAGCACTCCGCCCACCACCTGAAACAGATCGTCCGCGCGGAATCCCGCCACCACCGGTTGTTCCATACCGGCCAGCAGTTCATCCATCTCCTGAAACATCCCCATTGTCAGCAGGGATCCGCTGTCAATTCCAATTGGCACAGTCATTCCAAGCACCTGTTCCGGGCTTGTCAGCGCGGTTTCCGGAACAAGCTCCGAATCTATCTGCACCTTCCGAAGATACCTTTCTGCATTTTCTTCCCGGATCACCTGTCCCGCCGGGATCTCACATGCCGCCAGGTAAACTTCCGTCTTTTCATAGCCTTCCAACACATTTTTTTCCATCTGCAGCATGGAGATATATACTGCTGCCGCCGCTGCAAAAGCCGCTAAAATTGCCCCTGTCCACAATTTTGCCGCCTGCTGTCCGCGTGTCTTTCTTTTTTCCTTGCTCAACACCAAAACCTCCTCGTTTTCTTTTTCCCTGCTTTCCCCCGCTTTTCCCTTCTTTTTCCCTTCTTTTCCCTTCTTTTCCCTTCTTTTCCCTGCTTTCTCCTTCTTTTCCCTTCCTTTTCCCTTCTTTTCCCTAATCTTCCCCGACAATATCAACCAGTTTTCCCTTTCTGGCCTGAACCGTCCATCCAAACAACCCCTTCATTGGATAACTGATCTCGCTGTAAATCCCGGTATGTTCGATCAGCTGGCCATTGGGCGCGTATACCGCCCCCAATAACCCCGCCGAAGTTTTCACCCGATCTCCCTCTATGCTGCAGCAGGTCACCTGGCCGTCCTGCACATTGTAGATCATGTATGCCTCCACGGTGACCTTTCCAGATATCAGACGCCGATTTGCACACTCCCAGCTTTCATCCAATCCGAGATTCGCGCGGAGCGATTTACAATACTGCTCATATGCCGCCTGACTGTCCGCGATTCTGACCGCATGGGTTTTCCCATACTCCTGAATGTCTATGAGCGCGGACGCCAGGCCCGAAGCGGCAAGCGCATCCTGCAGATACCCATCTGAAGCCCTGACCTGTTCCAGCTGAAACTGGCTGACCAGCAATACCGCCAGGAAGAGAAGAAAGAACAGCCCAACGCATAATACGACCTGTCCCGCATCCGCACTGCCGTCAGTTCTTCGCCGTAGATTCCCTGAGTTCCTCAAAGTCATAGTCTCCTCCAATCTTTCCCCTGATCCGCAGGGTGATCGGGGCCCCATAGACGGTCTGATCCCTTGTCGTCCCCGTGAGGTCAATGTTTGTAATGCCATTACGGCTTAATTCTTCCCGCAGGGATTCTTCTTCCTTTTGCGTCAGGTACCCAACTGTCTCCATCCGCAGAATATAGTTCCTGGCGATCTGTCCGGCAGCTGTTTTCCGTCCGATTAATGTCATGCAGTCCATAAATGACATCATGATTGCAAGCATGGCCAAGATGCAGAGCCCCACGGACAGGAGGTCCCCTATGTTTCCCTCCTGTCCGACGCTCTTTTCTTCAGCCGCTCTTCTATCCCTTGTCAATCTCAATGCGGCATGCCTCCTGAAATATTTGTTCTGCTTCCGGATAAGATATCTTTTGCCGTACCGGTCAAGGATTCCACAATACCCTCAATAAATGCTGAGAGGCTTTCTCTCATGGTCAGACAGAGCAGCAGCGCGATAATGCAAAGCCCGACTGTGACAAGTATCCCATCGATACCCTCATCTTCCTTTCCCGAAAAATACCGGATTCCAATCCATACTCTGTCTGCTCTTTCCCGGACGGCGCTCAGACTCTCCCGAAGACCCATACGGCCTTTCCCGCCGGAAAGCATCCCTTTCTCTGCATTTCCATTTCTCTTTTCTCCCGTCATGGTAACTCCTCCTTTTTTATACTGTTTTTGCAAACCTTTCCCCAATACCTATCAAAAACTTGTCGCCGCTGAAAACATCTGGATCACACAGGCATAAAGCACGATCCCCATGATCGCCGCCAGAATACCCAGCTGATAAAAAGTAACGCTTCGGTCCAGCGCCTCCTTCTTTTGCATCATAACCGCCGCCTCCATATCCTTGATCTGCTCCGATAAATCGCTGAGCAGATCCACGGACTGCCCTGACTCCGTCGCCTGCAGAAGGATCATACACAGGGAATCGATATAGCGGTTGTCAAATTTTTTCTCAAATCGTTCCAATGCCTCCCCAAAATCCGCCCGCATTACGATATCTCCCGCCAGGTCCAGCAGGGCCTGTTTCAGCCTTTTTTCCCTTACGCTTCCATATACCTCCGCCAGCGCATCCGTGACGTACACTCCCGACCTTGTCTGAATTTCCAGTGAATGATACAGATGCTTCAGTTCCGGAAGCATTTTCAGGTTATCCTGCTTATTCATATAAAACGTCAACAGAACCGGCAGATAATACAGCCCCAGAGCGGCGGCAATTCCGTATTTCGGTGACACCGCCGAGAACGCCGTCAGCCCTGCCAGGGAAATCCCCAGCCTGATCAGCAGAAAACTCAGCGGACCGACCCACTCTCCAAAGTGATACGCCGCGCCGTTTTTGCTCAGCCATGCGTTCCACCTTTCATACCAGGGCCTGTCCCTGCTCCTTCCCGCAATTCTTTCCGCCGCCATCCGAAAACCGTTCTTCATCTGCCGAATCCCTACGATTCCCGATATCCCGCCGGTAAACACCAGCAGAAACATCATCGCCGCCGTCACCGCAGGCAGGACTGTGATTCCCTTTTCCAAAAAATGCTCCTGCATACCTTATCCCTCCAGTTTGTATATCTGCACTCCAAAGAGAAACAGAATGACCGCCACAACTCCCAGGGCAATTTTCCCCGGCATGGTTGTAAACAGAATATCCCAGATCGACGCCTCCAGAAGTCCATCCACCGTCACCAGAGCAAAAATGGACATTCCCAACAGCAAAAGGAGATTGATTCCCGCCTCCCTAAGCAGGCTTTTCCGCTCCCTGCCGCTCTTCATATATTCCCGCATACTTCGCCTGCTGAAAGTTACCAGCGCCGTGAAATCCGCGCTGTACCGGCTGCTCACCTCAATGTTCCGAACCAGTTCCTTAAACTGAGGATGCTCTATCTTGTCCGCCATGGAGAGAAACGCCATTCCCACATCTCCCGTGGTCTGCGCTTCCACGCTGCACTCTTCCAGGACGCTCCGTATCGGCTCTTCCATGTATTTTCCAATCTGCCCGAAAATCCCAATGACATCTCCCGCCGTCACACTGTAGTTTCCTAAAAAGTCCAAGAACTTCATCAGGTTATCGTTTACCGCGCGCATCTCTGCAGCTTTTCCAAAGGTGAGAAGCAGAAATTCCGCCATCCATAAAACGCCCGCTGCCAAAATTCCGCCCCATATACCTACCGTCACGCAGAAGATCAGGAAAACCACCGCCCCCGCTATAACATTGATCAGGACAAAGCCCTCCGCTCCAAGCATAGGGAATCTTCTCTTAAGGCCGCTGTAACGGAGCTGTCTCTCCAGCCAGAACCAAAGCCCCCCGTTATCCTGAAGCTGCTGCAGATTGACCCTGGAAGAAATCAGCCGCCGCCTCGAGGCTTCCTCCATCCCCATACGGGTCTTCTGGAACAGTTTTTCCAGAAGTCTGAGCTTCTTAAAGCGGTAAAACAACAGCAGGAAAGCCGTCCAAAGCATCAAAAACAGAACCGACCGCCATATCCGCACACCATCACCTCCCTATAAAATCCTTTCATATCTCAGATTTTTTTCCTCCGGATTCCAGCCGGTACAATAAAAAATCTGTTTTACCCTGTAGCGCTCCATAAAAACGATCGTCTGAAAACAATCCATCATTTTCATCAGTTCCTCCCGGTTGTATTTGCTCTCATACAGACAATAGTCCACCAGTTTGTCCAGCGCCTTGTCCGCCGACGGCGCGTGCACGGTGGCGGCGCAGAGCTGCCCGGTACACGCCGCATTCAGCAGATACATGGCCTCTGCTCCCTTTACCTCCCCGATGATAAAGAAGTCCACATCCATGGTCAACCCGGCGATACTGATATCCCGGAGGTCGTAACTCACCTGGCTCTCCCCCGTTCCCGGCAGGGAGTGCAGAAACATCATATCCGGGTGATACCGTGTCGTTAACTCGTCCGCCTGCTGGACGACAAGCGCCGCCATATTGTCCGGAAGAGTTTCCTTCAGCGCGTTCAAAAGCGTGGTTTTTCCCGAGGAATTGCCACCGCAGATCAGTGTGGAACCGCTGCGGAACCGCAGTGCGAGAAGTTCTGCCGTCCCCCGGTCCATCATCCCCCTTTCCACCAGTTTCAAGAGCTGTGGAAAGTTTTTCGGCACCTTGCGGATACACAGATAGGGCTCTCCGTAGGTGTTGACCAGGGGCATGGACACCGTAAACCGCAGGATGAAATCCGAATGGCTCTCATTGTCCGTAAAGCGCTGGATCGCGTTCATGTTGGATATATTCACCTGATTTTTGGTAGCCACATAATCCACAAACTGCCGATACTCTTTTTCAGAGGCAAACTGCACTCCCGCATCCATCCTTTTCCCCAGCCGCTTCACCCTCACATTGTCGTATCCAACCACACGGATGTCGGAGATCTCCTCGTCGTCAATCAAGGGCGAGAGAATCGAATATCCAAACACATACTGTTCAAAACGCTCCAGCAATTCCTCTCTCTGTTTCGCGGAATAGGGGTAATAATGGTCAATGTGATTCCTCACTTCCTCCAGGAATTCCTCCCGGCTCATGTTCCCCTTCTTCACCTGCATCAATACGGCCTGCTTCTGCGTCAGATAATCATTGACCAGCTCGCCCAGCCTGTCCTGCCAGGCTTTCTTCTCCCTCTCGTTCGTCGTCTCTTTTACCATTTTTTCTCCGTTCATCCTCCTCTCCGATAAGCTCTGTATATCCCGCATTTCCGCCAAAAAAACCTCTGGAACAATCCGTCGGTATATCTCTCCGTTTTCAAATCGGAACGGCGCCTGTCCCGAATTTTGAGCGCAGTAAACACACCCCTGGACTTCTTAAAACGAAAGTGAATTTCCTGGCTGAACAGCCGAATTTCAGAATCCCGACCGGATACTTCCTCATCGGGATGATTGCAATTTACAACAAAAAAGAACTGCTGTCAATACTTTTTTCGGATTTTATATTTATTTAACATTTTTAACATTTCAGGCGGACACCAAGTTTCCAAAAAGACCCGTCCAGACAAGTTTTTCCGGGAGAGCCGGCGCCTGAGAGAGCGCAAAAAATACGGCATAGCCGAAGTTCACGACTATGCCGCAGATTTTATAAAATTTCAGGTCTGAAAACGTCTCCGTCCCGGAGAGGCGAGGTCTTTTCGCCGTCCTTACCTTGCGGACCCGGATCTCTTTACAAAGAAGAGACCTGCCAGGAGTACCGCGAAAACTGCAGCTGCAGCGCAGGCTGCTGCCGCCTTAACGCCACCTTCTCCCGTCTTAGGAGACTGCACAATGACAGGTTCCGCCGAATCTGACTGCGTTTCCTGCACTTCCTCGGAAGTATTCCTGAGTTCCATCGTCTCCTGAGGTTCCGGGGACGCCGCCACGGATTCGTTGTTTACAAGGACATACACGCTGAAGTGGGTCGTGGTAAACACCGCGTTTCCATTTTCCACAGTAGTCGGCATCTTTATCATGGTATCGCCGTCCACATGGTAAACGTCCACATTCCCCCATCCCTCGGGCAGCTTGAGCGTCACTTTTACCGTGCCGTTGGGCTGTACCACTGCGTTTCCGTCAAAAAGCGTGAGGTCATACGCCACATATTCGCTGAACAGCTTCGTAACCACCTCTTTTACGGACTCGTTGGTCTCCGTCACTTCCTCGACCGTCAGCGCAACCGTCTCGCTCATGCCCTCGGGCAACTCCACCGTTACAGGGAGACTTGCCGCCGACTTCTGAGTATTGGAGCCGGTATTTTCCGTTTCCCCACTGCCCGCAGGTTCGCTTTCCGCCGGAGGCGTTGTGCTCTCAGGGCTTACCGGAGGCGTTGTGCTCTCAGGGCTTGAAGCGGAAGGAGTTGTCTCCCCCGGAACCGTTCCCTGGGGATTCGTCTCCTGAGGCTCCTTGCCCGTGGAACCGCCCTTGGACTCATCTTTTGCGCCACATACAGTACATATACCGTTTTTATCGAACTGATGCTTTTCCGTCACGTCTGTTGTTTTCTTACAACCCTCGTTGGAGCAATATCTCGTATGCGTTCCGTCACCGTTGTTCTTGCCCTTATAATAGGGATGATCTCCCTCCTCAAATTGAGGATACAGGTTATGCCCCCCGCTGGCCTCCTGGATCACCGCTCCACATTTCGTACATGTAACTGCCGTCGTGCAGTCGCCGTCGTCTGAGCCGGTGTGCTTTTCATATACCGTCTTATGACATTCCTTGCAGACGCCGGTGTGCATGCCGGCCTTGGCCGGATCCTGGTTCCATTTCTGAACCTGATGCCTTTCCCCATTCTTGAGGACTGCTCCGCAAACAGAACATTTCTCCGTGCCGCAGGAATAGCTCTGAGACTTGTGTCCCAATGCTGCAATGGTTTTGCTCTCCACCGCCGAACAGCCGGGAGTCGTGCAGGCGCGCATCTGCTCCCCCTGAGTCGTGCAGGTAGCTGCCTTCGTTACCTTCCAATCTCCATAGCTGTGCCCTATCTTTGGAGTCACAGTGAGATCCTCCTGGATACCGCAAGTCAGACATTTTCGATATGTTTTTCCCTGATTCTGACAGGTAGCAGTTACCGTGAATGTTTCTGACCAATTATGCTTGCACTGCTGGCTGCTTTCTTCTGCGCCGCATACGGTACACTTTCTGTCCGCAAACTCATGAGGCTCGCTTACGCTCGTCACCTGATTACAACCCTCGTTGGAGCAATATCTCGTGTGGGTTCCGTTGCCGTTGTCCTTACCCGTGTAATAAGGGCTGCCGTCTTTATGAAACAGCGGATACAAATTGTGCTCCGAATTACCCTTTAAGAGAACCAGGCCGCACTTCGGGCAGACTACATCCGTCGTGCAATTATTATCGTCCTTATATTCATGACTTTCCCGGACGGTTTTTCCGCACTTGGTACATGTGCCGATGTGCTCGCCTTCCGCCGTGAGGGGACCATTGGACACCCACTTATCGACCTGATGCTGCTTGCCGCTCGATCCCAGGTCGGCGCCGCAGACCTGACATATCAACCGCGTACAGTCGGATGTGCTTACCACGGGTTGGTGTGGCTGCTGTGTGCCTGCCTTTGTCTCGGTATATCCGCAGTCCGCGCACTTGCGGATCAGCGTACCCGCCTGACGGCAGGAAGGTTCATCGCCGGGCATCGGTTTCCAACCATCCTCCGAGGATTCCCAGCTATGCTTCATGTCAGCGGAAGGAAAGGAAGTACTACTAATGCTAAACTTGTTATGGCATGTTTGACATTCATACTCCCTGAGACCGTCCTTACAGCTCACGGGGTATTTCGTGACATCTTTATATTCATGCTTGAGTTTCGGATATGTTTGTAATGTCACTTTCACATGACATTCAGAACAAATCTGATATTTTTCCCCTTCCGACGTACAGGTCGCTTCCTTGGTATAGGTCTCCCACTTATGATCCGATCCTGCGAGGCATTTGCTTTCCCCCGTTCCGTTCTGAAGTTCTTCTCCCTGCTGTCCCTCTGCCAGCACTTCCACGCAAGGGCAGATCAACATTGCGAGCACAAGAAGAATACTCAGCCATCTTTTTCTTTTCCAGCTTTTCATAATGTTTTCCCGCTCCTTTCCCAATTTCTTTTTTTCCACAGGGACCCGGATCCAGCGCCCCGGGCGGACAGTGCTCCCGAAGGGTTTAGAATCTTTCTCAACCTGTATTTATGCACATTATACTCTCTCTTCTTCCAATCAGTCAATAGGAATATACAAGGAAATTTTATCCAATTATATTTTGTTCTGTATGCGCCTAAACATCTGTCTGATCGGGACAATGCAGCGCCTGTCATCAACACCTTACTGGCTGTCTGAACGGTCCTGCAGCAACACCTTTCAACGGCCCCTTGCTGGCTACCCGAGACAGATCCCTTATGCTTTCAGAATGAATTTGAGGATTGATTGCAAAATGGATTGGGGATTGATTTTTAGAACGCTTCTTGCTATACTAAGGTTGATGATGTAGAAGGAGGTGTCCTTATGGAAGTAATGCTTCTTTTGGGCGGCGGTCTTTTGATCGTGATTATAGCGGTGATCATCGCGGCTGTAAGCTCTGTAGTCAGCGCGGTGGCAGCGGAGGATGACGTAGAGGAATAATTGTTCCCCACGTCATCTTTTTTGTACGCCTTTCGCTGTATTCCCCCGCTTTTACCTGACAAAGCTCCATGTAACTGCGCCATTCACCGCACAGCGCTGACGGCAGGAAACATGATCCGAGCAATCTTCCAACCTCAGATCAACAGCCCTTTGAAAGACAGGCGCTCCTCCCGTTTCCCTCTCCCCTTTATCAATCACCTATCGTCCAGCGCCGCCATGGCGGCCATTCTCAGCTTTCTGACCACCGGCATCGTCCAGGTATCCCCCCTCTGGATAAAGTACAAAAATACCAGTTTGTCCTTGGGATCCATGACCACATAATTCCCGGTCCAGCCGTCCCAGCCGAAGGTTCCCGCATTTCCAATCACTCCTTCTTTCGCCGGATCTACAAGGGTCCTCATCAGGCATCCGTACCCGTAACCTGCAAGGCTGTCCCAGGAAAAGCCCGCCTTCTGTTCTTCGGTCAAGGCGTCCCTGGTCATAAACTCCACCGTCCTGCTGCCAAGGATACGCTTTCCCTGATAAACGCCTCCGTTTACCAGCATGGTCGCAAAATGGCTGTAGTCGTCCAGAGTGGAGACCAGTCCCGCGCCGCCGGACTCATAGGCCACATCTTCCCCATAATATACGCCGAGATGACAGTCCAGGGAGGGAGCAACCCTGCCCAGCTCCTGATTCCAGAGGTAGATCTGGGCGAAGCGGTTTTTCTTTTCCGCCGGCACAAAGAATCCGGTGTCCGGCATATCCAGCGGCTCAAAAATTTCTCTCCTTAAAAACTCCCCGAATCGCATCCCGGACACGCTCTCCACCATAGCCCCCAGCACGTCCGCGGAGAGGCCGTACATCCACTTCTCCCCCGGCTGGAAACACAGCGGCACTTTTGCGATCTCTTTCATATAGTCCCTGGTGGTAACCGTCTCTCCGGCCAGCCTGCGTCCGATCAGTTCCCCGAACAGTTTTCCGATCCTTCTGCCCGGCTCGTGGGAGTCGTCGGGATAGGGGATACCGGACGTCATGCTGAGCAGATCCAGGATCCGGATGGAGCGGTTTGCCGGAACCGTTCTGCCGTTCTCCTGCCATACCATCGGATCTCTAAACTCCGGGAGATACCTGTCGATGGGATCCATAAGGTCGATCTCTCCCCGCTCCGCAAGGATCATCACCGCGGCCGCCGTGACGGGTTTCGTCATGGAAAAGAGACGGATAATCGTGTCCCTCTGCATAGGAATCCGGTTTTCCACATCCGCCATTCCATAGGCCCCAAAATAAATCTCCTCCCCTTTGTGCAGCACCAGCGCGCTGACGCCGGGGACCCGGCCTTCTGCCACTTCACGGCGAAGAATCTCATCTGCCGTCTGTCTGTATCGATCTGCCAATCCGCCCATATCTTTTTCCTCTCTGCGTTTTTTTGATTTCATTATACCCTGATCCGTTTTTAAAAGCAATTATGTAATAAAATATCACAAATGCGTTGACACGGTTTTTGATAACAGATAAAATAAAGATATATCACGTTTTATCATTTGAGGTATTTTTATGAGTGAGGGAAATTCAAATATTGCTATGACAGAGTCCATAGACTCCCTCCTTGCGTCCATCGAAGGGGTATATCAGAAAGAGAAGCAGAAAAACCCCATGATGGTGCTTTCCGCAGGAGACGCCTTTGCCGGGGATATGTCCTCCGCAGAGGAGCTGGAGGCCGCGGGCTTTAATGAGCCTCAGATCTCCGAAATCTCCCTGGGGCTGGAGATGGGCGTACCCGTGGAAAGGTATGCCCGGCTGGGTTATGCCTGGAAGCAGATGCAGGAAATCCGGCTGGGCCTTCACGCCGGACTGGATACAACAATCTATGAAAATCCTCTTTACAGCGTGGATCAGATGCGGGAGCTGCGAATGGGGCTGCTCAATCATGTGGATGTGTCCCTCTACGCGAACCTGGTGTTTTCCGCAACGGACATGCACCGGATCCGCATGGAATTATCCGAGGCCAGGTACCGCAGCGATCCCACCGGATACGGATATCGTTTTACCGATGAAAACAGCGGCCTGATCATCCGCGTCAGCGACGACTGCATGGACGCTTTTATCATGCTGCCGGGAGATGTCACAGGGCGTTTCAGCACGAACCGTCTCACCAAGATTCTCAGGCAGCATGAGATCACTTTCGGACTCCTGCCCCTGGAACTGGAACATTTCAGCAGGGATTGCCCACGGGACAAGGAGGTCAAGATCGCCCACGGCATAAAGCCCGTGCTGGGATATGACGGCCACTATGAATACTATTTCAACACCAATCTCGGAGGCGCTCCCCAGATCAATGCAGACGGCAGCGTCAATTATGCCTCCGTGAAAGTGACGGAAAGCGTCACGGCGGGACAGGAACTGGCGGCATACATCCCTCCAAAGGACGGCGTCACGGGGTATACCGTCACCGGCATCGTCATAGAATCCGACGCGGGACAACAGCTCCCGCCCCTCACAGGCGAAGGGATCCGCTTTGATCCTCTGACGAACGTTTATACGGCGGAGTATTCCGGGAACGTAACCTTCCAGGAGGACACCTACTCCCTGAATGTCTGGAAATCCTTTACCATCCACGGCAACGCCACCCGCTTTACCGGGAGCATGGAATATGACGGCACGGTGATCGTCACAGGGGACGCTCTGAACATGGCGCATATCAAGGCCACCGGCGATATCATTATAAACGGCGTCGTCGGGGAAGCCGAGCTGTACGCCGGCCACAACATCATGATCCGCGGAGGCGCGAACTGCGGCGGAAAGGGCATAATCCAGGCCGACGGAAGCATCACCGGAAACTACTTCGAGTCCGCAAACCTGAAGGCCGGCGGCCCCATCGAAGGCAATTATTTTCTCGGGTGCTCCATCGAATCGGAAGATGTCGTCACTGCCAGAGGGAGAAATTCCCTGATACAGGGATGCCAGCTCAGAGCGGTTCTGGGCGTGGAGGCCCGTTATTTCCGCACGGCCGGCGGATCCAAAACCAGTGTCGAAGTCGGCAGTACCGCGGAGCTGAATGTCCGGAAACTGGAACTTGCGAAGGAAATGAACCAAGTCTCCCAGGAAATCGAGAAACTTTCGGAGGGCAGAAAGAAACTGATCCAGCTCTTTGGCCTGGAACTGGCGGAGAGCCGCCCCATATACCAGAAGACCAGTCTCGCGATGGAACAGTCGGAGAAGCGCCTGGAACATCTGCAGCTGGAAATGGACCATCTTGAGGAGATCACCGGCAAGGCTTCCAAATCCTACATCAACATTCAGTCTGTAATGGAGGCCGGCGTCCGGATCGCCGTAAACGGGAGACAGAAAATATTGGATAAAGAACTAAAATTTTATCGGATAACATTCGAAAATTTCCCCATTGAGGAGGAATAGCGCCATATGAGTGAAAAGAGTATCTTGATTATAGACAGCGACGAAGTCAGCCAGGAAGTTCTCCGGCACATGTTTGAAACGGAATATACCATGCTGTCGGCCAAAGATGCCAAGGAGGGCATCGCCCTTATCGTCCAGCACATGCAGGACCTCACCGCCATCATCATGAACCTGATCCTTCCGGGGATGAACGGCTATCAGTTCCTGCAGCTCCTGCACAGCAAAAAGATTTCCGAGAAAATCCCCATCATCCTGGTGACTTCCCAGAAGAACACCCAGATTGAGCTTGCGTGCTATTCCCTGGGCGTCGCCACGATCATCTCCAAACCCTTCGTCGCCCAGACCGTCCGCCTGCAGGTGACCCGCACCATCGAGGTAACCCAGAAGGCCGAGAGCCTCGCCAATGCGGTACAGAGCGCAAAGACCGAACTGAGCGACCAGCAGAAGCGCATGGAGCTCTACTATGACCGTCTTCTGGAGGCCATCAGCAACATGATCGAGTTCCGCAGCCAGGAATCCGGCGACCACGTAAAGCATATCAAGGGCATTACCAGGATCCTGGCAAACACCTATATGAAACTGTATCCCGAGAAGGGACTCACCCCGGAAAAAATCAATCTGATCGTGCGGTCCTCCGCGCTCCACGACATCGGAAAGATCGTCATACCGGAAAACATCCTCTTAAAACCCGGCCGCCTTACGGAGGAAGAGCGCACCGTCATCAAGAGCCACACCACAAAGGGCTGTGAAATCCTGAACTTCTTAAAAGATGTGGAAGCCGCGGAAGAACATCAGGTGTCTTACGATATCTGCCGCTACCACCATGAGCGCTACGACGGCAGCGGCTATCCGGACGGTCTCCAGGGGGACGAGATCCCCCTCAGCGCCCAGTTCGTCTCCATCGCAGACGTCTACGACGCCCTGGTCAGCGAGCGTTCCTACAAAAAAGCCTATGACCGCGATGTGGCTTTCGAAATGATCCTGAACGGCGAGTGTGGGGCCTTTGCGCCGGAACTGCTGGCGTGCCTGAAGACTTCCCGAGTCGAGATCGAAGATCTCTTTGACGCCGTATAAAGGAAGAAAAACCCGGCCGGAAGTTATGGAACTTCCGAGGCCGGGTTTCTTTTTGCTCTTTTTAGCCGCTCCCGTTAATTTTCCAGCGTTACCTCGAGCTGTACCACGCTCTTGGGAGGAAGCGTAAAGCTCAGCTTTTCCCCGCTGACGGTCACCCCGCTAAAGTCCGCCGTCTGAACGGTCTCAGGCGCATCGAAGGTATTGTGGGCGTCCATGGCGCCGGTGACAATCTTCCCCTGCACCGACTTTGCGGCGCTCTGTCCCAGGATCACTTCCATAGCCTCGCCATCCTTTAACGAGAGGTTCGTCAGGGTGATATAGAGCCTGCCATCCTTGTCCATGGAGACGGACTCCGTAATCTTCTGGGCTTTGATCTTCTCCGTTCCCACCATCTCGTGCTCCATGGTGGAGGCAACCAGTTCGTTCCCCTGGTGTACCTTGTACAGGTTGAATACATGCCAGGTCGGGGTCTTGAGCATCTTAGGGCCTTCCGTCAGGATCACGGCCTGGAGCACGTTCACCATCTGGGCGATGTTCGCCATCTTCACGCGGTCGCAGTGCTTGTTAAAGAGATTCAGGTTGATGCCCGCCACCAG
>CANQCF010000036.1 GCA_947589505.1 uncultured Acetatifactor sp.
GTCAAGGTGCTGAGCTGTTTTCTTGCGACAGCTTTCTTAATATATCACGCCCAGGGGCAGTTGTCAACAACTTTTTTGAATATTTGATATATTTTTTGCAACAGTTCACTCGTCCGTCGGTCATAGGCAGCTCCGTGCTCGCACGGGGAGCTGCCCGTGACCGGACGGACGAAGGGAGCGCCATTTAATGAGCAAAGATAGTCGCGAAGCGACGGAGAGCGCGTCAGCGCGACTTTGCGAATGGCGCGGGTGAACTGTTGCACCTGCCCGGGCTCCGTGCTCGCACGGGGAGCTGTCCGTGACCGGACGAGCGCCCCTCATGAGCAAATAAAAGATCGGCATTCCTTTTTTCAAAAGAAAATGCCGATCCTCTGCTCTCTTATCGTCTAAGTTTAATAATAGTACTTGCTCCAGTTTGCAATGATATTCCCGGCCTCGTCCAGGCTGACGCCGGTGATCTCATGAAGCTCCTGCGCCGCGAAAGCCTTTTCCTGGCTGTTGATGCACTGGTTCACATGGTTGAACGTAGACTTCGGATAAGTGACTCCGTTGATCACTACATGAGTCTGATCCGCTGCCTTCTTGTCCTTCTTATTATCCCTGACAATGCCGATCACCAAAAGGAGGATGCCCACAGCCAGCACTGCCGCGCCAATCAGCATCATAGTGAACTCCGCCGAAGGATTCGCAACATTTTCAATATACAGAGGAAGGGCGTAGGTTTTCATCTCCTCCTCGTTCTCAAACCACTCCATATCTTCGAACCACTCATAGAAGTATTTCTTTTCCTCATCGTTCATCTTACTCAGCAATCCGGTGAGTTTGACCGTCTTCGAGCCCATATCGTCCGAATATCCCATGAGATAGTCATATGTAACATCTATGATATCGTCGTAGCTGTATGACTGCTTCTCGGTCACCTTAGCGCCGATGTAATACATTTCATCTCCGTTGTAGGCTGGAATGATATAGTAAAAATCCTTGCCCGTTTCCGCGCCGTTTTCCGTGGTCGTCTCAGACGCAAAACAGTCAAAGACCGCATAGACCTCCGTCTCCACCATATCAAATGTACCGATGTCGCTGACATTTGTCTCATCCGCATACAGATCCACATGGGGCAGCATATACGCAATGCCCATCCTAAATGACAGTAACAAAAGCAGTGCTCCGATCACCGCCAACACTCCGCCGGCTTTCTTCATCTCTCTTCCTCCCTCATTGGTTTTATTTGGACTTGTCTGATTTTACCTGGCCTTGTTTCGTCTGACTTGGTTGTGCTGGTTTCGCTTGATTTTATTTGTTTTTGCCTGGTCTTGTCTTGTTTCGTCCCGCCTGAACTTGTCTGATCCCGCTTTATTTTTTCGAATATTCTTTATACTGGGGCAGATAGGACTTCAGCTTTTCGAACTCCTGCTCCTGATATACGCACAGGGGCCGGTCTGATTTTTCCGCGCCGCCGCTGACGATAACGGGATTGGTATTGACAGTCAAAAGATCTCCCGCAATGGTAAATTTCATCGTAATGGACTTTTTCTTTTCAGAATAGGAAAACTTTGTAGCGCCCCAGTCTATGGGAAGCTGGTTTCGCACATAAAGCTTTCCTTCCTTTTTAATAAAGGAATTCACAATCATCTGAGCCGCGGTAAAAGCCAGGATGTACGGAAAATAATAATAAGTAGTCGTTCTTCCGTGCTGCGTCGTCTTTGTAAAATATCCAACCATGTATGTATAGTCCGGATAGGTTTCTCCCATGATCTGAGACATGAGATCCAGCATGGCGCGCTTATCTTCCCCGGTTTCCTTCTGCTTGTTCATGTACTGCTTCTGCTTAATCTTGGAATAGATCACCGCCACTATGCACACGACGATCAACGCAATTCCAATGATTCCCCATACAGTATCACTCATTTTTTCATCCTCCGCGAGATATTTTTTTGGTGTTTCTCTCAAAAACAAGGGGCATTGAATCCTCAACGCCCCTTCATTTCCGGTAGTAAAAACGGAGAAAGAGGGATTTGAACCCTCGCGCCGGTTGCCCGACCTACACCCTTAGCAGGGGCGCCTCTTCGGCCTCTTGAGTATTTCTCCTCATCCGAACTTCGTCTCTACCAATATGCACCTCGCGCTGCAATCACAGTGCATATATGATTATACATAAGGATCCGCCGTTTGTCAATCACTAATATTTTCCAACAGTTCACTCGTCCGCCAGTCAGAACCGCATCCGTGCTCGCACGGGAATGCGGTTCCTGCTGTGCGGAGGTCGGGAGCGCCATCTTATGAGCAAAGACAGCTGCGAAGCAGCGGTAAGCGCGCAAGCGCGGCTTTGCGAATGGCGCGGGTGAACTGTTGTGCAGAGGTCAGACGCGCCCCCTTATGAGCAAAGACAGCTGCGAAGCAGCGGTGAGCGCGCAAGCGCGGCTTTGCGAATGGCGCGGGTGAACTGTTGCGCAGAGGTCAGACGCGCCCCTCACCCCTCTCTGTTGTACGCCCGGATCGCCGTCTCATAGAGATCGTTCCCCTGGCAGTCGTTTACCACGATCACCGGGAAATTCTCCACCTCCAGCCTGCGTATCGCCTCCGTGCCGAGGTCGTCGTAGGCGATCACCTCCGACTTTACGATCGCTTTGGAGAGCAGGGCGCCCGCGCCGCCCACGGCGGCAAAATAAACCGCCCCGTTCCGCACGACGGCGTCCTTAACCGCCTGGGAACGCTTTCCTTTTCCGATCATGCCCTTCAGCCCGAGATCCAGCAGGCCGGGGGCATACTTGTCCATCCGGCTTGCGGTAGTGGGACCTGCCGAGCCGATGGGACAGCCCTCCCTGGCGGGGGAAGGCCCCATATAATAGATCACATTGTTTTTCATATCGACAGGGAGCTTTCCGCCCGCCTCCAGAGTCTCCTGCATCCTCTTGTGGGCGGCGTCCCGGGCGGTGTAGATCGTCCCGGTGAGATAGACGTAATCGCCGGCCCGAAGCGAGCGGGCGTCCTCGTCGCTGAGCGGCACGCTGATATATTTGTCCATGACAGTCTCCTTTTTCTACAATTCCCTGGTGGAATGACGATTCACATGACAGCAGATGTTCACCGCCACGGGCAGTCCCGCGATATGGGTGGGATAGGTCTCAATATTCACCGCAAGGGCGGTGACGCTTCCCCCCAGACCGCCCGGTCCGATGCCGGAGGCATTGATCTTTGCGAGCAGCTCCTCTTCCATCTCCCTCACATACGGCGTCTCCGAGCGCCGATCCACGGGCCGGGTCAGCGCGTGTTTCGCCATCAGGGCGCACTTTTCAAACGTGCCACCAATGCCCACGCCCACCACCATGGGAGGGCAGGCGTTGGGTCCGGCGTCCTTCACCGCGGTAAGGATCGCGTTCTTTACGCCCTCTATCCCGTCCGCGGGCTTCAGCATGAACACCCGGCTCATGTTTTCGCTTCCGAACCCCTTCGGGGCCACTGTGATCTTTACCTTATCCCCGGGAACGATGCGGCAGTGAAGGACCGCGGGGGTATTGTCCCCGGTATTCTCCCGCTGGATAGGGTCTTTCACCACGGACTTCCTTAAAAATCCTTCCTGATACCCCTGGAGGACGCCCTCGTTGACCGCCGCCTCCAAATCCCCGCCGACGAAGTGCACCTCCTGCCCTGCCTCCAGGAAGATCACCACCATGCCGGTGTCCTGGCAGATAGGGATCATATCCTCCCCGGCGATCTTTCTGTTCTCCTGAAGCTGTTCCAGGATCTGCCGTCCCAGGGGCGACTCCTCCTGCTCTGCGGCCCGGTCCAGCACCTTCTCCATATCCTCCGACAGGAAATGGTTTGCCTCGATGCACATCTCTTTTATGTTCTTTGTGATCTCACTGACCTCTATCGTTCTCATATTTCTGAAAATTTTCCTCTCCCCGCCGTTTCCGTCCGGCATTCCCGTATCCTCCAGCCGCCGTCTTTCAAATTGCTCTTTCTGCCCTCTTATTCGTATTTGATATCGTCAAATACGACGGGAATCCTCTTCTGAAATTCCTCTAAGATCGCGCAGGCCACCTCCCGCATCTGGGGGTGGGATCTGTGGGAAGTCCTGAGTTGGAAGAAATGCCTCCACTCCCGCAGATTCATGGTGACGATAATCTCGGTCTTTAAGCTGTTGGGCAGGATGCTGCGGGCTTCCTGGGGCTTCGCGCCCTTTTCCATCAGATAATTATAGGCGTCCTCGATCTTCTGCATCGTCTCTTTCCAGCACTTGTATTCCTCGCTGTCCTCCGCCCAGAACAGGGGCTTGATAAAGGTCAGCTCGCTGCCAAACTTCTCATTGGCGTAATTGCAGTATCTTGTGCTCTCCTGACTGTAGCTGGCAATGCGGTGGCGGACGATCTCATGGGTCACACCTCGGTCGCAGATGATCCGGACGGAAATCTTCTCATGCTCCAGGACGGAGCCGTGTCCGCTCTGAATGATATTCGTTATAAATTTCGCCGCAGAGTCCTCCGTGATCCGTGCCTCGCTCTTGTAGCAGACCCGGCCGATCCTCTCAATCTTTTTCAGCATTTCTTCCCCGTTGATCTCATCCAAGATCTCAAACGACGGTGCAATGATCCTCATATTTGTCCTCCTGTGTGTCATCTCATTTCAGTGTCATTTCATTCCGTTAAAATTCCATTCCACGGACCTTTCCAATGGCTTTTTGAAAAGGGTTTCCCGCAGTCTTTTCCTATAAAATGAAAACGGTCCATCGGCCTTTCAAAAAACGCCCGTCCCGCTTTTTCCGACGGTTTACCCCCGGATCTTTGCGTAAACCCGGTCCAGTTCCTCCGCCTCGGGCTGGGTGGGATTCCAGAGGATCCTCTGCCCGTCGCCCTGGTATCTGGGAATGATGTGCAGATGGAAGTGCATCACGGTCTGGCCCGCTGTCTCCCCATTGTTCTGTACCAGGTTCAGTCCATCCCAGCCCAGCTTTTCCTTTAACTGCGCCGCGATCTTTTGTGCCACGGGAAGAACCTTCGCCGCGGTATCCTCCGGCAGTTCCAGAAGATTCGCCGCGTGTGCCTTCGGCAGGATCAAAGTGTGCCCCTGGGTGGCAGGGCCCAGGTCCAGAATCGCCCTGAAATCCTCATCTTCATAGACGGTCCGGGAGGGAATCTCCCCGTTTGCGATCTTACAAAAAATACAATTATCCTGTGTCATGTGTCCTTGTCCTCCTCCGATTTTGCCGGCGGCAAATTCAGCCGCCTGGGGTCATTTTTTATTTTTCCTTTGAAAAGGGAAAGATCTGATCCAGCGTGCGCATGGCGGTAAAATCCCCCTTTGTGCGGGCGCCGCTCATGAACGCTCTCTGAAAAGCCATCCTCCCGTTTACGATCTCCTCCATCATTTCTCTCGTGAGCTGCATTTCCACATCCGTCTTCTCCGCGCTGCCGTAAAAAATCTCCAGTTTCGGGCCCTTGACGTCAATGATCAGCTTTTTGGGTTTTTCCGCGATATCCAGGCAGATGACCGCCGAAAATCCCGGGATGGGCCGGAACGCCTTCTTAAACTGCGCCAGATACTCTTCCTCGTCCTCCGCGCCCTCGTTTTTCAGCTTGTCCCGAAACAGGTTCGCAAGCTCCTGGATATCTTCCTTCTGACGCTGCACAAAATTATCGTCCGACACATATTTCGAGAGCTGTTCCGTCTCCTGGGGAGTCAGATCCGTCCCCTGATGGACGGCAACCTTCTGGCCTACCGCACGGTTGCTGGCCGGAAAACTGACTGTTTTCTGATTCACCGTCCGATACAGATTCTCCGCCTTTTTCTCGATCAGCCCCACATACCGGTCATTCAGCTCCAGTTCCGCCGGTTTCTCGATATAGCCGCAGATACCGCTGCAGGGCAGTCCGCCCAGGATCTCCCAGGCCGTGGCCAGATTCAGCTTGGCCTCCCGCTCCCCGTAGGCGGTTGACATGGCCACGGGGCACATGTAAATCCGGGAAATCTTCTCCTTGTCCCCAAACAGCCAGCAGGCGTCCAAAAACTGCTGCATGTACCCGCCTATCCCGTACCACTCCACCGTGGTCGCCAGGATGATGCCGTCCGCCGTCTTTAAGGTCTGGGGCAGGGTCAGGATCTCGTTCTTCATCTCATACAGATTGTATCTGGTCACATTCACCCGCAGCTCTTCCAAGGTCTGCTGCATCTTTCCGATCACATACAGAGTGGGATCGTCAATGATTCCTCTTCCGCCGTAATAAATGTTGATGTTCAAGGCTTTCCTCCCATTATCCGGAATCCGTTTGCACGCGTGCAGCCTCAAAGTCCCGCCATGGAAACCGCGGGCGCGGCTGCCGCATGTCCCTTATCCGCTTTTTTGCCGTTTTCCGGCTGTTCCCGTCTCCGTCCCTTACCAGGAAGGCCGGCTCTTTCGCCGCCGGATCAGGCAGTAGACCACTCCGGCGGCAAAACCGGTGAGCAGTCCTCCGATATGCCCGGCGTTGTCTATATTTCCTCCGGAGAATCCGCTGTAGAGGCTCAGCGCGATCATCAGAATCACTCTCCCCGGCGTCACTGTTGGCAGATTGCTCCTGCCGAGCAGCACAATCGCCAGAAGGAGCCCGTCCAGCCCGAAGATCGCCCCGCTGGCGCCTATGGACGCAATCCACTCCCTGTTCAGGTATTTCCAGAAGAGCGACAGCGCGCTTCCCCCAAGGCCGGAGAGAAGATAAATGACGCCATAGGGAAGATGTCCCACATCCTGCTCGATCATGGCCCCCATAAAGACCAAGACCACCATATTATTGAGCAGATGCGGAAAATCCGCGTGAAGGAACACGGAATACAGAAGTCTCCCGTATTCCCCGCCGCCAAGGACCCTTATCATATCCAGTTCCCCTAAATCATACAGCCTGCCGCCGTCGATCTGGCAGATCAGAAACACAAGGACATTTGCCGCCGCCAGCGCGATGGTGACATAGGGAAGGTTTTTCCATTTTTTCTGCCGCATATCCCTCTTTGCCTCTTTATTCAATTTACCACTCTTTGCCCCGCCCCGTCAACCGTTGACAGACACCCTTTCTCTAAAAGTTGACAGGCGTCCTTTCTCTGCCGGTTGACAGGCACCCTTTCTTCAAAATCACATACTCTATACTAACTTTTCAAAGCGCAAGACCGGTTTCAAGAATGAATCAATATGATATCGCCATTGTGGGAGGCGACCGCCGCATCGCCTGCATGGCTCCCATCTTCGCCGGAAAGGGCTATCGGGTGATCTGTTTCGGTTCCCAGAATACGGACGACGCCGACCAGGCCCTCTCCCTGAAGGAAGCCCTGGATACCACCGGCGCCATCGTCTGCGGCATCCCCTTTGCAAAAGAGGGTTTTGTTTACAGTGAAAGCGATGCCTCCATTCCGCTCACGGAACTGCAGAGGTGTCTGCGGAAGCACCAGAAGATCTTCGGCGGGGTGATCCCCGAGGATTTCCGAAGGCTCTGCGAGGAGAGGGAGATCGGCTGCTATGACTTTATGCGCGACGAACCCCTGACCCTGTTCAACGCCGTGGCCACGGCGGAGGGCGCTATTTTGGAAGCGTTGGCTCATAAGGAAACCATCCTCCATAGGAGCGACTGTCTCGTCCTTGGCTTCGGCAGGTGCGGCAGTCTGACCGCCCAGAGACTCCGGGGACTTTCGGCCCATGTGACTGTCAGCGTGGGAAACCCCACGGAACTGGCCATGGCCGGCGCCCAGGGCTTTCACACCCTGCCTCTGGCCAGGCTCCGGCAGGAGATCTCCCGCTTCGACTATGTTTTTAACACGATCCCCGCCTGCTACCTGGACGAAGGATGTCTCCGGAAGGTGCATCCCGAGTGCCTGATCATCGATATCGCCTCCGGGCGCACCGGCGTGGATTACAAGGCCGCCGGGGAGCTTGGTCTGTCCGTCCGCTACTGTCCCGGGCTGCCCGGGAAGTACGCCAGCATCAGCTGCGCACAGAAGCTGGCGGATTTTGTGCTCCTCAATATTCACTCTAAAAAGAAAGGTGTGTGACCAGAATGGAATTATACGGCAAGAACATCGGCGTGGCCCTGACCGGGTCCTTTTGTACTTTCGAAAAAACCTTTAAGGTTCTGGAGGATCTGGTCCAGGCGGGAGCCAATCTGTATCCCATCCTCTCCGACTCCTCCCAGAAGATCTCCAGCCGCTTCGGAACCCCGGATCTCTATCTGGAGCGGATCCGGACCATCACCGGAAGGGAGCCCATCCTGAGCATCGAGACCGCGGAGCCCATCGGCCCCTCCTCCTACCTCGACATCCTCGCCATCGTGCCCTGTACCGGGAACACGGCGGCAAAGCTGGCCAGCGGCATCACGGACAGCCCGGTGCTGATGGCGGCGAAGGCCCACCTGCGGGTCAACAAACCCCTGGTGATCGCCATCTCCACCAACGACGGCCTTGGCATGAACTTAAAGAATATCGGCACCCTGTTTAATTCCAAGAACATTTATTTCGTACCCTTCGGACAGGACAACTGGGAGAAGAAGCCTAACTCCCTCGTGGCCCACATGGAGCTGCTGCGCCCTGCCCTGGAACTTGCCCTGGAGCACAGACAGTACCAGCCGGTGCTGATCTCCTATTAGACCTCGGCGGACCCGGAGGTTGAAAAAGGCCTGGCTTTGCGCATAAGACTGTGGCGGATCCGGAACCGTAAAAACCTGGCTTTGCGTATGAGTCACGGCAGACTGGAACCGAAAAAACCTGGCTTTGCGTATGAGTCACGGCAGACCGGAACCGTAAAAACCTGGCTTTATGCAAAAAGCGACAGACCAGGGGCCAAATAAGGCTTGTCTTGGCGCAAGGTAGGCTTCGGGTGCCGGAAAGCTCCGCAGAACAACTTCGAGAGCAGCGCGGACAGTGCAGCTATATGTATTTATATATAGGAAAGGAAACATTGCAGATGTGCGGAATAGCTGGTTTTTGTGACTTTCACGGAAATTATCGGGAGGAACCCGGAAAGTGGTACCGGGTCCTTCAGTCGATGGGACAGGTACAAAAGCACAGGGGGCCGGATGGGGAGGGCGTGTACCTGCAGAGGCACATCGGCCTTTCCCACGTCCGCCTCTCCATTCTGGACCCGGAGGGCGGCGCACAGCCCATGGTGCGCCAGTGCCTTTCCCGGGACGGCCACCGGGCGGCCCTCGTCTTTAACGGCGAGATCTACAACAGCCCCCTTCTGCGCCGGGAACTGATCTCCCAGGGGGCTCGGTTCGAAACCACCTGCGACACGGAAGTCATCCTGCAGGGCTACCTGCTCCACGGGATCGATTATGTGAAGGAATTGAACGGGATCTTCGCCTTTGCCCTCTGGGACGAAAGCCTGGAACAGCTCTTTCTTGTCAGGGATCCCATGGGCGTAAAACCCCTGTTCTATACCAGGCTGGGCCAGACCCTTATTTTTTCTTCCGAATTAAAGGGGCTTCTGCAGTTTCCCGGCATGGAGCCGGAGGTGGATCGGGAGGGCCTTTGCGAGGTTTTCGGACTGGGACCCGCAAAGACCTATGGCAAGGGCGTCTTTCGGGGCGTCCTGGAGGTTCTTCCGGGGCACACGCTGGAATTCTCCGGTTCCCGGACCCAGGAGCGCGCTTTCTGGCAGCTGGAAAGCCGGCCCCATGAGGACAGCTGGGAGGAAACCGTGGAAAAAACCCGCTTCCTGGTGACAGACGCCATCAAAATGCAGATGCTCTCCGATGTGCCCATCTGCACATTTCTCTCCGGCGGCGTGGACTCCAGTCTCGTCACCGCCGTGTGCAGCATGGAGCTGAAAAAACAGGGAAAGGTACTATCCACTTTTTCCTTTGACTTTAAGGACAACGACGTCAATTTTAAGGCCAATTCCTTCCAGCCCTCCCAGGACCGTCCCTGGGTAGATCAGATGGTCTCCTTCTGCGGCACAGACCATCACTACCTGGAATGTGCCAACACCGAACTCTATGAATACCTGTTCCGGGCTGTGGACGCCAGGGATCTCTCCTGTATGGCGGATGTGGAGGCCTCCATGCTCTACTTCTGCAGCCTGGTCGCCAGGACCCATAAAGTGACTCTGACCGGAGAGTGCGCGGACGAGATCTTCGGCGGCTACCCCTGGTTTCACAAGGAAGAATGTTTCAAGGCAGATATCTTCCCCTGGTCCATGGACTTCGGTCCCCGCACCATGCTGCTCCGGGATGAGATCCTTGCGGAACTCCCCCTGGAGGAATACGCGCGGGACGCCTATCAAAAGACGGTGAAGGAAACTCCCCGGCTTATCGGGGAAAGCCCGGAGGAAGCCCGAAGGCGGGAGATTTCCTACCTGAATCTGCGCTGGTTCATGCAGACCCTTCTCGACAGAATGGACCGCACCAGCATGCACACCGGACTGGAAGCCCGGGTTCCCTTTGCGGACCACCGCATTGTGGAATATGTCTGGAACGTTCCCTGGGAGATGAAATGCCCGGGCGGCGTGGTAAAAGGGCTTCTGCGCGAGGCGGCCAAGGGCCTTCTCCCCGACAGCGTTCTCTACCGCAAAAAGAGCCCCTATCCAAAGACCTACGACCCCGCCTATGAGGGACTTCTTCGGACGGAGCTCCTGCGCGTTCTGGCGGATCCCGGCCAGCCTTTGAGCAGCCTGATCGACCTTCAGAAAGTCCAGGTCTTCCTCTCGCAGCCCAGCGACTACGGACGCCCCTTCTACGGTCAGCTCATGGCAGGCCCCCAGCTTCTGGCCTACCTTCTGCAGGTAAACTACTGGCTGAAGCACTACAAAATCCGCATTCGGCTTTAAGCCGCATGGTCATCAAAACAGCCGGCCTGGGATCGCTTTCCAAGCCGGCTGTCCAACGCTTATAAAATTTACACCGCTATTCTATGCCTTAAGCTCTTCTGCCAACTTAGAGATATCCTCCTTAGCCACCGGAATACAGAGACTGAGCGGATCGATCACACAGCCGACCGCAGGTTCATTAATAAAATCGACGACATCCTTAAAAGGTATTTTTACCACCTTTGTCTGCTCGCTGACCTTTTTGCAATAGGCGGCAATCTCGTCCATATTTGTAAACATAGCCAGAAAGGAAGCGGTTTCTTCTGTATCTTTCTTCTTTATAGGAAAAAAGGGAATCTTACTGGCGGCCAGATTCAGTCTGCCGTCTTCCCCCGGTTCCTCCTCAGGGATAACGGGCAGCAACAGTTCCGCGCGGACAAGATTTGCATAAAATTCCTCTGAGTGTTCCTTGAGCTGTTTCAGATCCGGCTCTTTCTTTCGCAGATCCTGCGCATAATAAAGACCTGTAAGCTGCAATCCGGTTAAATCGGTTTTTGCCTTATCCACGACCTCTTTTGCCTGACGCGGAATCACTTGATCCAGCTCCAGAACTTCTCCGCTCTCTCCTGCAGGCTTAAAGAACACCGCATTCAACCCCAGCAGCGGAAGCCGCAGAAGATGCTCCCGAACCTGATTTTTAAGGATATTCGAGGTATTTTCTTTGCCGTTTTCCTCATCATCCTGAACCATTTCTTGCGTCTTCAGTTCCACCACAGCGACCAAATCGCCGTTTTCATAAAATCTCTTTGCCGCTTCCTGGGCGTCCTCCTTTTTTTCATATAGAAACGCCTGATCAAAATAATTTCCCTGTTCACATTCGATAAAGGGCAGCCTGGTTCCCATTCCATACAGAATATATGCCTGCTCCAGGATTCTCAATCTGCCAATCTTTTCAGTTTTCGTCATCTGTCGCTCCTCCACTCCCTATGAACCGGCCTGCATTTCGCCCTCTTCAGCCGGAACTATCTCTTTGTCTTATCGCGCATCTTCCTGTCTTGCCTTTACCAGTATAACATATCTGCCCCTGCTATCCAAGGTTTTTTTCATCACCAGTCCAGTCCGGCCCTTCATTCATTCTCTATCAGCCCGCGCATATACTCCGCCGACTTCAGCATATACTCCAGCTGGTCCGGCGCGCCAAAGTGCTCGATTGCCAGATACCCCTTATAATGCAGCGCTTTCAGCTTCTCCACCAGCTCCGCCACCGGCAGATATCCATCCCCCACCGGCACCGGCTTCAGGCCCTTTCTCACTTTCAGAGGCGCATCCTCCGGCAGTCCCAGACCCCGGCGGATCTCCGCTTCCTCCTCCGGTTCCTCTCCCCGGTCCTTACAATGCACGTGCCCGATGTAATCCTTCAGGACCTCAAAGGCCTCCATGGGATCCTCGTCGCTGAAGGCATAATTTCCCATGTCCAGCGTATGTTTCAGCCCGGGGGCCTGTTCCAGGAACCACTTTAAGGGATACATCCTGGCGATGGGGGAGGTAAAGCTGTCAAAGTCCTCCATGGACACCATGATTCCCTTCCGGGCGGCGTACTCGGTCAGCTCCGCCACCGCGTCCCGCATGGCGGAAATCTCCAAAGAACTCTCCATATACCGGGCGGCCTCCTCATAAGAGCCGCTGGCCCGGTGCAGCGCCAATGCCTCCTCCGGGTCCAGAAATCCCGGGATCAGCATCACCCGCCGGATCCCCATGCGCTCCGCTGCGTCCAGCATCTTTCTCCCCATGTGCAGCCCGGCCGCGTAACGCTTTCCAAATTCAAAGAAGTGGTACAGGTTCGAGATCTCCAGCCCGGCATCCCGGATCGTCCGGTTCAACTCAGGCTTCTCCGCAAGAACCGCATAGTCCATCTCGATCCCCTGGATCCCGGCCCGTTTTACTTCCCGCAGCAGCTCTTCTATGGATTTTCCGGTCTGCTGGGAGGCCTCCCGGATATGTTCAAAAAAGACGGACAGTTTCATGTCTCCGGCTTTCGCCGTATCCACCGGCGCCTTTTCAGAACCGCTTTCTCCAGCCCCTGCCGGAATCGATTCTTTTCCGCGTTCCCCATCCGCATCCTCTTTTCCGGAGTTTTCTGCTTTTTCCAGGGGCCGCTTCACCTCCCTGCAATCTAAGTCCTCCCGGCTTCTCCGCACCGGACTGCACCAGTACACCGCGTTGGCTATGACCTGCTGGATATTTTGATCGTGGTACGTGGGACAGGTCTCATGCCCCGGCTGAAAGTAAAAGATCTTCCCCAGCCCCCTCTGAAACGTGCATCCGCTTCGAAAGACCTCCCCGCCGGCAAACCACCCGGTAAACACCACGTCGTCCGGCTTCGGGATGTCAAAATATTCTCCGTACATCTCCTCCACGGGGAGTTCAAAATAATCCGGAAGATTTCGGGAGATGGGATGGGCCGGGGCCGTGACAAAAAGCCTCTCCCTGTCCCCATGCCTCCACCGAAGGGTCATAGAGGTCCCAAGAAGCTTCCGCATCATCTTGCTGTAATGGGCGGAGTGCAGCGCGATCAGCCCCATGCCCCGGAGCACCGCCTGCCGGATCCGCTCCGCCACCTCGTCTGAAAACTCCTCCTGGGCCATGTGGCTCCAGTAGATCAGCACGTCCGTGTGATCCAGGACCTCCTGGCTCAGCCCATGCTCCGGCTCGTCAAACACTGCCGTCCGCACAGAGAGATCCGGATACCTTCCCAGAAATTCCGCGATACACCCGTGGATCCCCCGGGGATAAATCTCCCTTACCTCCGGCTGCCGCTGTTCATGAAGATTTTCATTCCACACCGTTACGCTGATCATGTTCTACCTCCCTGCGACGTTCCTCGCTCCCCCTGGATCACAAACAATTCCTTGTTATAAATCTTGGACATGGCGTCAAAAAAATCTGAGATATCGTCTATCGGCACACGGCGCTCTGAGTGGTACCAGGTCTCAAAGACCGCCATGGCCCCGGAAGCGAAAAAGTTCAGAAAATAATCCTCCCACTGATCATGTCCGCCGGGATCTCCCCGGTAGATCCCCCGGAGGATCTTCTTTTCCTCCGCCACTACCTTGCTGAGCAGATGGGACTGATCTCCGGCATTGATCAGTATCGTATAAATCCTTTCGTTCTCCTGAAATTCCTTCATCACCTCATGCATCAGAAGATTGGGGGAATGGGCAAATTCCGTCGGACTTAAGCTGCATATCCTTCCCGCCAGCTTGCCGATCAGCTCATTCTCCATATCGTCCAGAACGCCGTAGACATCATTGTAATGATTGTAAAACGTCTTTCGGTTCACGTTCGCCCGCTCCACCAGTTCCTTCACCGTGACCCTGGACAATTCTTTCTCCTGAATCAGTTCCAGCAGCGCTTCCTGAAGGGCCTGCCTGGTTTTTTGAATCCTTCTGTCCCTTGTCTTTTCCATGATCGCCTCTTATGCAACAGTCCAGCCAACGCCATTCCCAAAGCCTCACCTGCGCGCTTACCGGCGCCCTCTGTCCATAAAACGACGCCCCTCATCCGCCGGCCCTCGGGAAAATTCGTGCAGGCACGATTTTCTACGCTTCTGCAGCTGCGGAACCGGCAGGCTTAACGACCTCGGAAAGGTTCGCGCAAACGTGACTTTCCGCACACTTACCTGGCCTCCGTCTGAACTGTCACCCTCTTGTTATACAATTTTTCCACATTTGTATATTTTTACACATTTCGGTCAACACTGACCATAGCACATTTCCAAAACATATTATATTATACATGTGTATAAAAAATCAAGCGTACAAGGAGGAAATAAAAAGATGGAAAAGATTAGCTTTACCGCTGCCTGCCTCATGATCCTTTTTGTATCCTTCATGGGGTTTGTGACGGAAAATATCTGGCTCGCCTTTACAAAAGGATACATTGACAACCGCAATATGCATCTGCCCTTCCTGCTGGGGTACGGCCTGGTTATGATGTTTACCTACTATCTGCTGGGTCTTCCAACGAACAGGACAACATACTTTTTACAGGCCGCCGTCATTGTGATGGTTGGGGAGACGCTGCTGGGCACTATTGTGGAAAAAGTCTGCCATTTCAACTGGTGGAACTACACCTGGCTGCCCCTCCACATCAACAAATACACCAGCGTTCCCACCACCATCGCTTTCGCGCTCATCATCACATTTTTCATGGATCAGCTGTTTGAGCCCCTGATGGAATTTTTCGAGGGCATGGCAGACGGCAGCGCCCGCGTCATCGCGCCGATGCTGATCCTGATCCTGACGATAGACCTGAGCCACTCTTTCTATCGAATGTATGTGGATCACGGAACCTACCGAACCTGGTACATTTCAGTCCACGAAAAGGCGCCCGCCCTGAAACAACCATAAAAATACCCCCTGCAAGGGGGTGTTTTTTTGCCTTCTCTCATCCAAGCAGTCCCAGGTGCTCCAGCAGGATCTTGACTCCCAGAAGGATCAGGATCACGCCTCCGGCGACCTGGGCTTTTTTTTCGAACCTGGCGCCGAACAAGCTCCCCACCTTTACGCCCACGGCGGACAGGACAAACGTAGTACAGCCGATCAAAAGAACCGCCGTCCAGATATTCACATTTCCCGCCATGGCCAGGGAGATCCCGACTGCCAGCGCGTCGATGGAAGTCGCCACCGCGAGAATGAACATCGTCCGGACCGACAGGTCTCCGTTCTCCTCTTTTTCTTCTTCCTCGGAAAACGCTTCCCGCAGCATATTGACGCCGATCAGCGCCAGCAGTCCAAAGGCGATCCAGTGATCCACGGAGACGATGGCGTTTGCGAACAGGCTCCCCAGCAGGAACCCGATCAGCGGCATCAGCGCCTGAAAACATCCGAACCACCCTCCGCAGACCAGCATTCCCTTCACGCCTGCCTTCTTCATGGACAAGCCTTTGCACACGGAAACCGCGAACGCATCCATGCTCAGTCCCACCGCCAATACAAACAGCGCAAAAAATCCCATAAAAAACCTCCCGTGTATCTCTCGACAAATCGCAGCAATTCAGCCGGCGCCATTCGCAAAGCCGCGCTTTCAGCTGCCTCTCAGCTGTTCTTGCTCATAAAGCAGCGCCCGTTCACTTTTCGTAATTGCGCTTATCCCACGATTATGGTATACTCCTTTTTACAGGCCCAGCGCCTGAAACAGCATACCCAAAATCACAGTGTCCAAACAAACAATACGGGTATGACTCTATCAAACAAGGAGAAATCCGTTATGTTAAAAAAACTATCCGCCGCCCTGATCCTGACAACTCTATTGCTTTCCCTTACGGCCTGCCAGGGCCAGCCGGACACATCCGAAAAGCAGACCTCCTCTTCCCGGCCCCTCAGCCTGAAAACGGAGGATGACTCCTCCGGATCATCCTCAGCCGCTTCCTCCTGGACTGATGAGGATGATCAGTCGCTCTACAATATGTATATCGATGTCTACAACTATTCCGTAGGGCGTCTCGGCGATTCCATTGACGAATACTTTGAAAACGTCGCCATGGAAGAAGAATTTCAGCTGCTGGACGATTATTACTGTTACTCCATACCGGACTATCAGATTGAAAATCTGGACAAAACGTACAGCCTCTCTGAATCCAAACCTGAGAAAGATCCGCTGGATGACTCTTTTATCGCCATGTATCCTTCCCTGAAAACGCTCATGACTACGTTAAACAATATCTACAACTACGCGGATCTGCAGTCCTATGTGGACGACGATTACGCAAAGGCGAAGGAGTACCACGCCACCCTCTGGGCAGCGATGAACGAATATGCGAACGCCGCGGCAGTCTTCATGACGGAACTGGATACCGTGGTACAGGAGCAGCAGGAACAGGACCTTCAAATGATGAAAGAGGAAGGGTTTGTCGTCTTTTATACCATCAACGTCATGTTCCTCCAGGCGCAGGCCATCGACGCGGAATTCTATAACCAGGAAATTTCAGACGAAAACCTCACAGAACTGGATCTCACCACGATAGAGCCCATGTACGATGAATTCGTGACAAGTGTGGAAGCGATCCTCTCCTACGCGGAAGATTCCGACCAGCTCCAGGCCGAGGGCATCCCGTATAATTCCGGTTACTGGACCACTTTCCTCTCCTCCCTGAAGGACACAAAAGTCTCCCTCACCGGCATCCTCCAGAGAGTGAAGGAGCAAAATCCCGTCAGCTCCTTTGACCTGAATTCCTCCTTCGCCCTGCCGGGAGACGACACCATCGCCTCCTTTGAGAGGGGCTTAAGCGACATGATCAGCGATTACAACCAATTCATTCAATATTGACAGCCCTTACAATACAGGTACAGTAAAAAACCAACAAGCACAATATGCAAAGCCGTCCAAAGCGGAACCAGGATCTGAAACTTCCGCTTGGACGTCTTATGGTGAAAGACATACATCCCCGCAAGGGAACCGACGCCGCCCCCCAGGGCTCCCATCAGCAGGAGCCTTTTTTCGGGGATTCTGTATTGGTGCTTTATCGCCCTGCGCTTATCCCAGGCATACAGAAACATGGCGGCAGCGTTAATGATCAGATAGTAGATTGCAACGATCACTTTGATCCTGTCTCCTCCGTTTTTTGGCTGACGGCGTCAGTTTCTCAGCGGATGAAATTCGTCCACTCGGCGGGCTCTCTCTTGGGAAGTCCATACTTCTCTTTTCCGAGGGCAATGCTCTTCATCAGGAAAGACATATTTCTCGCGAGGGTCCGCATACCCTGCATACCCTCCGCGTCCTTCGCCGCCTCGCCCACATCCCTTCCATGAACGCTGTTCCAGTACTGGCCCGACGCCACGGGCATCCCGGAAATGGTAAAGAACTTATTCAGTTCGTCAAAGGTAGCGGAAAGCCCGCCCCGTCTCGCGGCGACTACGCTCGCTCCAACTTTCATCGTCTTGTCGAAATGGGTACTATAAAAAAGGCGCGTAAGAAAAGCCACCAACGTCGCATTCGCGGAAGCATAGTAGACGGGACTGCCCACTACCAGGCCATCGCTGGCCTGGAACTTTTCCGCCGCCTCATTTACAATATCCTGAAATACACACTTGCCTTTCTGCGCGCACCCGCCGCAGGCAATGCAGCTTCGGATATCCATATTGCCTATGTGCAGAAGCTCCGTCTCGACGCCTTCCTCCTCAAAAACCTTTCGCATCTCATTTAGCGCAGTATAAGTATTTCCCTTCGCACGCGGGCTCCCGTTGATCATCAGTACCTTCATAACGCTGCCTCCTCTATGATCTCAAAATTAATACATTATATCCCAAACCGGTACATTTATGCCCCCCAGTTCAGCCAGCCGCCCGTGATGCGGAAAATCGTGCCTGCACGAAATTTTCCGCATGATGGGCGGCTGAGGGAACGCCATTTTATGAGCAAAGACAGTCGCGAAGCGACGGTAAGCGCGTAAGCGCGGCTTTGCGAATGGCGTGGGCTGAACTGGCTGCAGCCCCAACCGCCATTTCCTCTACTTTTCGCTGCTCAGCGCCTTGTACACAACTGCCGCCAGCGCCGCGCCCACAAGGGGGCCAACGATAAACACCCACAGACACGCAATAGGCGCCGTATTTCCTGTGAAAGCCGCCACCAGCGCAGGTCCAAAGCTCCTTGCAGGGTTCACACTGGTACCGGTCAGTCCGATGCCCAGGATATGTACCAGCGTCAGGGTAAGACCGATCACAATCCCGGCAAAGGAGCCGTGGTTTGCCTTCTTATCCGTCACACCCAGGATCGTCAGTACAAAGACAAAGGTCAGGACAGCCTCAACGATCAGACCGGAAACCGCGCTTCCGTTGACGCCTGCCAGTCCGTTGGATCCAAAGCCTCCCGTCATGTCCGTCACGCTTCCCGTCGTAAAGATCGCCGCCAGCACACCAGCTCCCGCCAGGGCCCCAAGGCACTGGGACACCACATATCCCACAAAATCTTTCACGCTCATACCGCCGCTCATAAGCACCCCCAGGGACACCGCGGGGTTGATGTGACAGCCGGAAATATTGCCGATGCTGTACGCCATCCCCACGATCACCAATCCGAACGCCAGCGCCGTCAGGATATACCCGCCGCCTGCCGCCGCGTCGCACCCTACCAGCATCGCCGTGCCGCATCCAAGCGTCACCAGCACCGCCGTACCAATGAATTCCGCAGCATACTTTTTCATACCAATACCAACCTCCCTGTCATGACATACTTTTCCAGCGGTTCCTATGCCTCGCCGGATCTTTTCTTTCATTATATGCGTATGCAGAAAAAAAGACAAGATAAACTGCTGAGATTAGGCGTAGATTTATTTTAAATTATGTGTTAGAATGACAAAAAACAGCAAGCCGAATTCTGCGGGAAACAGAACCGACTGAAGCAGCAGGAGGGTTTCCGTATGGAGGAATACGAGGAAGCGAAGAATGAACTGTCGGAATTTGTGGAGGAGACGCTGCTGGACAACTTTTTGAAGATCGCCAGGGTGAACCTTATCACAGGGGAATACAAATTCCTGAAAATGGAGAAAGTGCTGCAGGACGTGGGATTTTCAGGAATTTCGACCATTTATGAGTATATCAGGAAACAGGTGACGGATAAGCTGATCCTCTCCGAATACGCGGAGGATTACCTGCGCTTTTCGGATCCGCGGTACGTTCAGGCAAGGGTCTTCGGAGGAGAAAAGAGGATCGTACAGAGTTATACCCGCAAGGCGGGGGACCGCTGCGTGTGGGCCACTTTCGGAATCGTAGTGCCAAAGGACTGCAGCCCGGAAAATCCCTGGGTGGTATTTACCTGGCGGGAGGCGGACACGGACACGATCACCATGTTGGACGCCCTTTCCACCCTCTCCGTCATTTATTACAAGATTCTGAAAGTAAACCTGACTCGGGACTCTTATGAATGTGTGAAGGTAGACGAAGGCGAACAGGAACTGTTTGTCAAAAAGTTATATAAGATCTCCGACTGGTGGAATCATTTTGCAGAGCTCGGAAACATCTACCCCGAGGACGAGGAAGTCTTCCGGCAGTTTACCAACCTGGAACACCTCAGATCATTTTTTAAGGAAGAAAAAACCGGGCGGAGCTGCCGCTACCGCAGAAAGATCGGAGAGGAATTCCGCTGGGTGCAGATGGATCTCGTCCCCAGTATCGAATACCGGGACGACAACCAGGTGCTGATCCTGTATGTGAAGGACGTTCAGGAAGAATATCTCCGGGAACTGCGGGCCCGGGAGGAACTGCTGGACAGCTACAATCGAGATGCTCTGACCCTTCTGTACAACCGTCACAAATACAACGAGGACCTGGAAACTTTCCAAAAAGGGGAGAACTCTCTTCTCACCTGCCTGTATGTGGACGTAAACGGCCTGCATGAGCTGAACAACAAGCTTGGACATGAAAAGGGCGACAACTTGCTCTGCAGCGTGGCGGACGCCCTGCGGAAATATTTTCCGGAGGAGCGGATCTACCGGATCGGCGGCGACGAGTTTGTGATGCTGACTACGCACCTCTCCAAGCGAAGCGTTGAACAGATCGTATCGGAGGTGCGTCGGGATCTCCGGACGGATCACTACGAGATCTCCGTCGGCGTGGAGAGCGGCACACAGGAATCCGCCGTTTACAAGATCGTCGGAGCCGCGGAACTGGCAATGCGCACTGACAAGGGAAATTATTATAAGCGGCACGGGGACCGGCGCAAAAACCGGGCCGTCAACGAGGAGCTGGAACGGATGCTCCTGGAAAAACAGGATGCGGAGAC